>DASYZH010000060.1:0-19829 GCA_035946435.1 Puia sp.
GTAGACCAGCGGGTAGCCGTACACGTGTGTAGACAGGAGAGGAAAGTCTTTCCGCACTGCTTCTATATCCACTTCATGACTCTCCAATATGTCGTTTATTTTTGTCATTTTGTTACAGGAATATGTTGACTGATTAGCGCGTTGATATGCGTTTCGACGGCGGCATGTTTGATCTTTTCCGTGACGTCGAAAGCAAAGGCGTTGATCAGCAAAGCTCTTGCGGCGGCTTCGCCGATACCGCGGGCGCGCAGGTAGAAAAGTGCTTCTTCGCTGAACTGGCCAACCGTGGAGCCGTGGCTGCATTTGACGTCGTCGGCATAGATCTCGAGCTCGGGTTTCGAGTCGATGGTGGCTTTTTTGCCGATGACGAGGTTGTTGTTCTGCTGGAAGGCGTTGGTCTTCTGTGCATCCTGGTGTACGTACACCTTTCCGTTGAAGACGCCGGTGGATTGTTCCAGCAGCACGCCTTTATAGAGCTCGTTGCTGAAGCAATTGGGTTTCTGGTGGTCTACGAGGGTATGGTTGTCGACCAGCTGCTGGCCGGCGGCAAGATAAAGACCATAGAGATGGGTTTCCGTATGATCTTCTTCCAGCCTGGCCTGCAGGTCGTTGCGGACGAGGTCGGCGCCGGGCAGGGTGAACGTATAATTGTTATAAAGGCTTTGTTTTTTTTGCCGCACCGTGGTATGGTTGACAAGGCGGGTGCCTGCAGGCGTGTTTTGGATCACGGCGTGGTCGAGTTTGGCATCGCGATGCACGACGATCTCGGTGTGGCTGTTAGCCCAGATATGGGACTGGCCGTCACCAGCGACAATGGATTCGACGATGTTGCACTCGGCGCGTTCGTTCACCAGCCATATATGCCGGGGCTGGACCAGGAGGTTGGTACCGGAGGTGTAGGCATGTATGATATGCAGCGGCTTATCGGGCAGGGCACCGGCTTTGACGCGGATAAAGAGGCCGTCCGCAAAGAGGGCGGTATTCAGCGCGGTAAAGAACCGGTGGTTATCTTCCTGGCTGAACCAGGCGGCGAGGGCCGGGTCTTGTTTTGCTTCCGCCATGGGCAGGAGCTCTATGGCCTGTGGCAGGGCCGAGCCCAGCGTTCTATTCCAGACACCGTTGACCAGCACGATGGTATAGCAATCGAAGCCGGCGATCCTGGCCGTGTCGATGAGCTTCGTGGGGGCGGAGATGGTGGGGATGGTCAGCGCGTATTCGTCTTTCAGGAAACGGGTAAGGTTGGTGTACTTCCAGTCCTCATTGCGGATGGTGGGGAAACCCGACTGCCGAAAGTTTTCGAAAGCGTCTTTACGGATGCGGCGGAGGTCGCTGGTCTCGTTTGCGGAGACTTTGTCGGCGAGTTCCTCGAATCCGGTGACGACTTCGTCATATAAGGGAAAATCTTGTGTCATGGCTTAGATGGTTTCGGCTTTTTCCCGGGCTTCTTCTTTAAGCCAATCGTATCCCTTTTCTTCCAGTTCCAGCGCCAGTTCTTTGGTGCCTGATCTTACGATGCGCCCGTTGTAGAGGACGTGGACGAAATCGGGAACGATATATTCCAGCAGCCGCTGGTAATGGGTGATAATGATGAAGGCATTGTCTTTGGAGCGGAGCTTGTTGACGCCTTGCGAGACGATGCGAAGCGCATCGATATCCAGGCCGGAGTCCGTTTCGTCGAGGATCGAGAGCGAGGGTTCGAGCATGGCCAGCTGGAAGATCTCGTTGCGTTTCTTTTCCCCGCCGGAGAAGCCTTCGTTCAGGGAGCGGTTGACGAGCTGGGCGTCGAATTCCACGAGCTTTTGTTTTTCGCGTGACAGCCGGAGGAATTCCTTGGCGTCGAGCGGGGGCAGGCCGCGGTACCCGCGGATCTCCGCCAATGCCGTTTTGAGGAAGTTGACGTTACTGACCCCGGGGATCTCGATGGGGTATTGGAATGCCAGGAAAAGGCCTTCGCGGGCGCGGTCTTCGGGGGACATATCTAACAGATCCTTGTCGTGGAATTTTACCTCTCCCTGGGTTACATGAAAGGTCTCTCTGCCGGCCAGGACTGAAGCCAGGGAGCTTTTGCCGGAGCCATTGGGGCCCATGATCGCATGCACCTCACCTTTGTTTACCTGCAGGTTGATGCCTTTCAGGATCTGTTTCTCTTCGACTTCGGCGTGTAAATTTTTAATGATCAGCATTTATATAGATGTTTAACCTACGCTGCCTTCCAGCGTAATAGATAATAACTTTTGAGCTTCGACGGCGAATTCCATAGGGAGCTGGTTAAGGACTTC
The DNA here is from genome assembly GCA_035946435.1 of Puia sp. Classification (GTDB taxonomy): domain Bacteria; phylum Bacteroidota; class Bacteroidia; order Chitinophagales; family Chitinophagaceae; genus Puia. The sequence continues at coordinate 2,280 of DASYZH010000060.1, forward strand.
CCGGACATAGCCGTTGATGATGAGGGCGACGGCTTTTTCGGAGTCGATGCCGCGTGCGTTGAGGTAGAAGATCTGGTCTTCGCCGATCTTGGAGGTGGTAGCCTCGTGTTCTACGGTCGCGGTATTGTTCTTCGACTCGATGTACGGGAAGGTATGGGCGCCGCAGCGATCTCCGATAAGGAGCGAGTCGCACTGGGTGAAGTTGCGGGCTTCGTCGGCTTTAGGGCCGACCTGGACGAGGCCGCGATAGCTGTTTTGGCCTTCCCCGGCGGAAATACCTTTGGAGATGATGCGACTGCGGGTATTGCGGCCGATGTGGTGCATTTTGGTACCGGTGTCGGCGATCTGCCTGTTACGGGTAACCGCAACCGAATAGAATTCGCCAATGGAGTTATCTCCCTGAAGGATGACGCTGGGGTATTTCCAGGTGATGGCGGAGCCGGTCTCTACCTGGGTCCAGGAGATCTTGGCATTGTCGCCTTTGCAGATACCGCGTTTGGTGACGAAGTTGTAGATGCCGCCTTTGCCGTCCTTGTCGCCGGGATACCAGTTCTGTACAGTGGAGTATTTGATCTCTGCGTTGCCCAGGGCGATGAGCTCGACCACGGCAGCGTGGAGCTGGTTCTCGTCGCGCATCGGCGCGGTACAGCCTTCCAGGTAGCTAACGTAGCTGCCTTCGTCGGCGATGATCAGGGTCCTTTCGAACTGGCCGGTGTTTTCCGTATTGATCCGGAAATAGGTGGATAGTTCCATGGGGCAGCGAACCCCTTTTGGGATATAGACAAAGGATCCGTCCGAAAAGACGGCGGCATTCAGCGCGGCGAAAATGTTATCGGAATGTGGTACTACAGAACCCACGTATTTTTTTACCAGCTCGGGATGTTCCTGAACTGCTTCGCCAAAGGAACAGAAGATGATGCCGAGTTCCTTGAGCTTGTCCTTGTATGTCGTGGCTACCGAGATACTATCGAATACCGCATCTACGGCTACGCCCGCCAGGGCCTTTTGTTCGGAAAGCGGGATGCCGAGTTTTTCGAAAGTTGCGAGCAATTCGGGATCTACTTCGTCGAGGCTGTTGTATTTCTTTTTGTTACGCGGGGCGGCATAATAGGAAATCTTCTGAAAATCAATGGGTGGAAGCGTGAAATTCTGCCATTCCGGTAGTTTTTGTTTACGGAAAGCCTGGAAGCCTTTTAGCCGCCATTCGAGGAGCCATTCCGGCTCCTTTTTCTTTTCTGAGATATAGCGGATGGTGTCTTCATTAAGGCCGGCCGGCAGGATATCCATTTCGATATCGGTGACGAACCCAAATTCATACTCCTTATTAGCTATATTGTCAATTATTTCGTTATCGTTTCCCATAATTTCTCGCTCTTTATGACTCGCTCTTTATGACTTAGACCTTTGGCCTGCAAGATACTCGATAGGTGGCTGATTTCCCGCTGCTTTCCCTACGCTCCGGATCAAACGGCGAAACTTTCGCCGCAGCTGCAGGTCCGGGAGGCATTGGGATTATTGAAAGTCAATCCTTTACCATTCAATCCACCAGAATAGTCCAGCTCCGTTCCATAGAGATAAAGCAGGCTCTTCATGTCCACGACCACCGTGACCCCTTTGTCTTCGAAGATCTGGTCGCCTTCTTTTTGCACGGTATCGAAATCCAGCTTGTATTCCAGACCCGAGCAGCCGCCGCTTTTTACCCCTACCCTGACGAAGGTTTCGGGGGTTGCGTGCTGATCGGTCATCAGTTTCGTGATATATTCCTTGGCTGCCGGTGATACAGTGATCATGATTGCTTGTTTTTGCTTGGTTTTACATGGATATAACAAATAAAAGATGGAAGAGTTACTCTTCCATCTGCAAAATTCGCAATTATGGGACGAAATTCCTATCGAAAGCGGGAAATCCTTGGGTTCTTATCGTAATACTTCGGTAATAGGTTTGCCGATGCAGCCGTTGGGCATCTGGATATGCAGGAGGGCGGCGACGGTGGGCGCAATATCGGTCATGTTGACCTGCTGGTTGGTATGGCCTGGTTTGATGCCCCAGCCCATGAATAACAATGGGATATGAGTGTCGTAGGGGTTCCAGGTGCCGTGCGAGGTGCCCGTTTTCCCATGCGCCTCAAACCAGCCGGCATTGAGAATCAACTGGATAGCACCGCTTCGTTTGGCGTAATAGCCATTCATCACCATGCTGCGAACCGGTTCCGCGACGGCCGTCTCGCCGAGATTGGCCATATCGATGGCGTAGGTAATGCCCGGCTGCCGGCGGAGCCATTCCAGACTGGTCTTTTTTATCGCATTGAGGTCCAGCTTCTTTTGGCGGATCGTGTGCATATTGAAGGTCACCTGGTAGTTCGAGATGGTATCGACGAGATCCGGAGTCTGGAAACTTTGGGCGAGGATGCGGTTGAGGCTGTCGACGGTGGGTGCCGGATTCCAGTAGTCGGCGGGGATGTCGTGGTTTTGGGAATACCAGATGGCGTGTGCCGCGCCATGGTCAGCGGTGAGAAAGAGGGTGTACTGGTCTTTGCCGATCTTTTCGTCGAGATAATCGAAGAAGCTGGCGAGATCCTGGTCCAGCCGGAGGTAGGTGTCTTCGATCTCGATGGAATTGATGCCGAACTGATGACCGACGTAATCTGTTGATGCGCAATTGATCGTTAGAAAATCGGTGTAGGCACCCTGACCCAGGTGATATCCTTCGATGGCGCTTTTGGCGAAATCCAGGGTGAGGGTATTGCCGCCGGGCGTATAGCGGAAGCTGTTTTTAGCAATCTTATAGGAAGAATCCAGGTTATGCGGAAAGGCGGTGGTGCTGTCGCCTTTGAATTTACCTTCATAGGGCTGGTCGTCCTGGTCGCTCTGGAGATAGGTGTTTTTGGGATATAGGGTGGACCACGGTTGGCTCATATATGCTTTGACCGGGTTTTTGGCATTGAAGGAATCAGCCCAGACCGGAAGGTCGGTCATATAGTAATTGCTTGTAATAAAGTGCCCGGTGGAATCGTCGAGCCAGAAGGCTGCCGTGGCAGTATGACCGGCGGGGAGGATGGCGGCGCGGTCTTTAAGCGAGACGCCGACGACCCTGGAGCGGAAATTATCGGCCATCATGAGCTCGTCCGTGACGGTGGAGACCAGGAGGTTGCGGGGCGACATTCTGCCCTCTTTCGAGCTTGGGTCTTCGGCGCCTACGGCGAGTACGGTGCTATCGTCGGTGCAGTACATCCGCCGGCCGGTGTTTTGCTCGACCCAATCGTTCCCGGCGATGCCGCTGAAAGCGGGGACCGAGCCGGTGAAGATGCAGGTATGACCTACGGCGGTAAATGCAGGCAGATAATTGATTATGGTGTTGTCACAGCTGAATCCGCGTTTCATGAGGCGTTTGAAGCCCCCTTCGCCGAAACGATCGGCATAACGATAGAGATAGTCCCAACGCATCTGGTCGACAACGATGCCTACCACCAGCTTCGGCCGCCGGACCTTCCCGCTATGATGAGGCTGGCAGGAAGCGAGGCTGAGCAGGAGGATGAGCGAGATTAGAAGGGTATTAGAAGTCATGATTCGAAATTTTCGCGCAAAAGTATGAGCCGGAGCATCGTCAAATGCGTTATTTTTGCGCTAGTGTCAACTTTAATAATTTCATAATAATGGCAGATATCTTTGAAAAATTAGTCAAGCACAACGGCCCTATAGGTCAACATAGGGAGAGAGCACACGGTTATTTTGCATTCCCGAAATTAGAAGGAGAGATCGGCAGCAGGATGCTATTCCGGGGAAAAGAGAAAATTGTTTGGAGTCTCAACAATTATCTTGGCCTGGCCAATCATCCCGATATCCGGAAGGTGGATGCGGAAGCGGCGGCTCGTTTTGGTCTGGCGGCCCCGATGGGCGCCCGGATGATGAGCGGCAACAGCAACTATCATGAGCAGTTGGAGAGAGAGCTGGCGGAATTTGTGGGCAAGGAAGATGCCAACCTGTTCAATTATGGTTATCAGGGGATCATGAGTGCGATCGACGCGATCTGCGGCCGGCACGACGTGATCGTGTACGATGCGGAAAGCCATGCCTGTATCATCGATGGCTTGAGGCTGCATACGGGACACCGTTATGTTTTCAAGCACAACGATATAGAAGATTGTGAAAAGCAGCTGCAGCGGGCTACGGCCTTGATCGAAAAGCAAGGTGCCGGTGGTATCCTGGTGATCTCGGAAGGCGTCTTTGGGATGGCCGGGGACCAGGGAAAGCTGAAGGAGATCGTTGCATTGAAAGATAAATATGAGTTCCGGTTCCTGGTGGACGATGCGCATGGCTTTGGGACGCTGGGGAAGACGGGTGCCGGCGCCGGCGAGGAGCAGGGTGTACAGGATCAGATCGACCTGTACTTTTCGACGTTTGCCAAGTCGATGGCTTCCATCGGGGGTTTTATGGCCGGTGACAGAGCCATCGTCGACTATATCCGGTACAATACGCGGTCGCAAATTTTTGCCAAGAGTTTGCCGATGCCGGTCACGGTGGGGAACCTGAAACGGCTGGATATGTTGCGGACGCAGCCGGAATTAAGAAAGAAGCTTTGGGATGTGGTTAATAAGCTGCAAAAGGGTCTCAAGGATAGTGGTTTCGATATCGGCGCTACGAATTCGTGTGTGACGCCGGTGTATATGAAGGGGGATGTGCCCGAGGCTACGGCGATGGTGATGGATCTGCGGGAGAATTATAATATCTTCTGTTCCATAGTCGTGTATCCGGTGATTCCGAAGGGGCATATCATTTACCGGCTGGTGCCGACGGCGGTGCATACGGATGAGGATATCGAGCGTACGCTGGTTGCGTTCCGGGCTACGAAGAAGAAGCTGGATGCGGGGGAATATAGGGTTGCGGCGATCCCGGATATGGCGGAAGCGAGCTAAGAAACTTCGTTTATAATATCCAAACCCACCTAACGGTGGGTTTTTTATTAAAACAAAGAACCCCGCGAAGGGCGGTGCCGGAGGCCCGCCGCCCGAAGGGCCGACATAAACAAAGAGCCCCGCGTAAGCGGGGCTGCACTAATCAAATACCATTAACCATTAAACCTTATCCTATGAAAAAACAAAGGTAGTGTGTCAGAGCAACATTATGCGAGTAAAAGTGCAAGAATTTTTCGGCGAAAATGATTTAATTGATTCTAATCAATTCTTGCACATACAGATAATCCTTTAGGGACACCGTGTCGACTTTTTGGAGCTAAAACGATATAGTTTTGGATAAACGTGAAGATGTCAGCGGATATGCCAATGCCGGGTGACCCTTAGAAAGGGCAGATGGAAACCCTTAGACCCAGATGCGGGGGCTTTTTTGGGCTGCTACCAGGATGGGCGGAAGCTCTTTTGGTAGTCGTCGAAGGAGCGGGTACGATAGGCGCCCTCGCCGAAGAATTTGACCAGGAGCTCGAGGTCTTTGGGCTCCATATAGCCGGGGATGGCCTGGGGCTCATAGCCGGGGGCAATAATGATGGTCGTGGGAAATTCGAGCCGGCCGTGCGCCAGGTATACGGCGAACAGATTGCAGCGATACTGGGGATCGAAGTCATAGGTTCGGCCCTGCCAGTTGATGGTAGCATGGGTTTCGGCATCCAGCTTTACGGTATAGAACTTATCGGTGAGGTATTCGGCGACCTTCTTGTTTGAATAGGTTTTCCTGTCCATCTGCCTGCACCAGCCGCACCAGGTGGTATAAAGGTCGATGAGGATGGGTTTTTGCTGTTGCCGGAGCTTTCCGGCGGCCTCTTCGATGGTCATCCAGGGGATAGGGGACTTGGGGGCCGGCAGGGGTTTGCGGGCACTTATCAGGAGGGAGCCGACGCCGGCGAGCATCAAGAAAGCTAAAAAGTAAGGTTTCATTCGGAGATAGTCCTCGGTTTCATGGTTACTTTTGTGACAGCTACAAATTTAATTCAAACGGAAAACTAATGAGGAAAATTGTCGTTGCGATCACCGGGGCCAGCGGATCTATCTATGCGAAGCAATTGCTGGACCGCCTGGCGAGGATCAAGGATCAGTGGGAGGCGGTGGCTATAGTAATGACGGAGAATGCCAGGGAGGTATGGCGCACCGAGCTGGGTAATACGGCTTATTCCGACTATACCCTCTCCTTTTTTTCGCAGCAGGATTTTAAGGCTCCATTTGCTTCGGGGTCAGGCAAATATGATACGATGATCATCATTCCCTGTTCTATGGGAACGTTGGGCCGGATCGCCACGGGCATATCTAACGATCTGATCACGCGTGCGGCCGATGTAATGCTCAAAGAGCGGCGCCGGCTGATCTGCGTGGTGCGGGATACGCCTTATAACCTGATCCACATCCGGAATATGGAGACGGTGACGCTGGCGGGGGGCATCATTTGTCCTGCCACGCCTTCTTTCTACAGCCTGCCTAAAACCATCGACGAGGTTGCCGCCACGGTGGTCGACCGCGTGATTGACCTGGCGGGGCTCAAGATCGATACGTTCAGGTGGGGGGAGTAGTTCCCGGAGGGGTGGTGGCGCTTTTAGTTCCGCAGATCCACTTCTTCGGCGCCGGGGTGTTTGGCCTTGTTGTAGGCCAGCTGCTCGTCGGAGATGGGCGCGTTACCATTGAGTTTAATGATGTCCAGCGAATAGCGGTTGCCGCTTTTGTCGAACCAGCGGACGCTGACGAGGGTGTGAGCAGCTTTGTCGATCTCCAGCAGCGCTTTGAAGAAAGATCTCGTTTTATCGGTGGGCGTCAGCTCGACCTCCTCTACGGTATGGGTGCCGATCTTGTTAACTCCGTTGAGCTTGTAGAGAAAATCCTTGTCGTAGAAGGGGGTACTGCTGAGGAGCTTATCGGGGCTAAGTGTTTGGGTAGACGGATCGTTCTTGGTGATGGTGGTTTCGTTGGAGCCCTTGTCGTAAGTCCACACATCTTTGCCGTCGCAGTAGATGTCCTGTCCGCTGGGGATACTGATATGATAGCGATTGCCTTTGAGCTGAATGGTGCCGCTTTTGCTGCCCTGGACGGCACCTTTGGCATCCATGACCTTGAGGGTGAAGCTGGCTTGAACCGCCGTATAGGATTTCAGCCTGGCACTTAACCCATCGAGCACTTTTTTTGCACCGGGGTCGTTTTTGCCGAGACTGTTGTTCTGGGCCTGAGCAACGAAACATACACAACCAAGGAGTAAACTCAAGAAGACAGATCTGTTCACGGTCAATTTGTTTTTTGGTGGATTGGGCGCAAAGATACCTCAAAACTACGGATTCAGGTACTGATCGAGCTCCATTTCGGACTTTATTAGCACATCGCGGGGTTTGCTGCCTTGTCCGGGGCCTACCACGCCGGCGGCCTCGAGCTGATCCATGAGCCGTCCGGCCCGGTTGTAGCCGAGTTTCATCTTTCGTTGAATGAGGGAGGTAGAACCCAGTTGGTTGGCTACGATGAGGCGCGCCGCCTCCTCAAAAAGCGGATCGCGGTCTTCCAGATCGAAGCCTTTTGCCTCCAGCTCTTTCTCATCGACATATTCAGGCAATTTATAGGCCTCGGGATAGCCGCGTTGTTTGCCGATGAAATCTGTGATCTCTTCGACCTCCGGGGTATCGACGAAGGCGCATTGGAGGCGGGTGATCTCGCCGTTGTGAGAGATGAGCATATCCCCTTTACCGATGAGCTGGTCAGCCCCGCCGGCATCCAGGATGGTGCGGGAGTCGATCTTCGAAGACACTTTGAACGCAACGCGGGCCGGGAAGTTGGCTTTGATGGTACCCGTGATGATATTGACGGAAGGCCGTTGCGTGGCAATGATCAGGTGGATACCCACGGCGCGGGCCAGCTGCGCGAGACGGGCGATGGGCAATTCCACTTCTTTTCCCGCCGTCATGATCAGATCGGCGAACTCGTCTACCACCAGCACGATGAAGGGCAGGTATTGATGACCCTTTTGGGGGTTGAGACGCCGTTTGATGAATTTCTCGTTGTATTCTTTGATATTACGGGCGTTGGCTTCTTTGAGGAGATCGTAGCGGTTGTCCATCTCGATACAGAGGGCATTGAGCGTATGGACGACCTTTTTCGTATCGGTGATGATGGCTTCTTCTTCACCGGGCAGCTTGGCCAGGAAATGTTTTTCGATGATGCGATAGATGCTCAGCTCGACTTTTTTCGGATCGACGAGGACGAGCTTTAGCTGGGAGGGATGCTTTTTATACAAAAGCGAGACCAGGATGGCGTTGAGCCCTACCGATTTACCCTGACCGGTGGCCCCGGCCATGAGCAGGTGGGGCATGGAGGCGAGGTCGACGATGAAGTTCTCGTTGTCGATCTTTTTGCCGATGGCGATGGGCAGGCTGTAGTTGCTGTGCTGGAATTTATCGGAGGACAGCAGGGTGCGCATGCTCACCACCGTTTTCTTTACATTGGGGACCTCGATACCGATGGTGCCCTTGCCGGGGATGGGGGCGATGATACGAATGCCGAGAGCTGCCAGGCTGAGGGCGATGTCGTCTTCCAGGTTTTTGATCCGGGAGATGCGGACGCCCGCGGCGGGAACGATCTCGTACAGGGTGACGGTGGGTCCCACGGTGGCGCTGATCTTGGAGATCGAGATATCGTAGTTCTTGAGGGTATTGATGATCTGGTTCTTGTTAGCCTCCAGCTCGCCGGGGTCCTGAACTATCTTTTCGCTGCCATGGGCTTCCAGCAGTTCCAGACCCGGATATTTATAATCGCGCAGGTCGAGGGTTGGCTCGTAATCCGGCATGTTCAGGGGCAGCAAGGATTCCGCCGGTTCGCCATTCGCTTCCTGCCCTTCGGGGTTGGTCTTGATCTCGAGCTCGAGGCCTCCCTGGGTAGGTTTTTTTGCGACGGGAGGAATGGGCGGGATGTTCAGCGGGGGCGGTGGTTCTTCGGCCGGCTCTTCCTCGACGTCATCGTCTTCGTCCAGCTCTTCGGCGACGAGGGATGTCATTCGCGGTTCGACTCGTTCGAATGGGGGATCGAACGGCGGATCGAACGGCGGTTCTTCGTCGCGCTCTGTAATGGTGAACTCTATGGGCTGTTCATCATTAGCTCTTGGCTGTTTGTCATTAGCGTACGGGGCTATGGCCAGTACTCCCCCCTCCTCCTTCAGGACATTACCTTGCCCCTTCGCCTGGTTAAAGGATTCGTCTACGAATAACTTTGCGCCCTTTTTGCCTTTGGCTTTTGGTTCGGGGGGGCTTTCGAGCTTTTCCGGTTCGGATCCGACGGCTTCGGGCTCCGGAACGCCTGCCTTATCGCGGGCCGGCAGCCTGGGCACCTTGAATACGGGGTTGAAGCGCCAGATGACCCATGCGAGACCGGCCACAAGCAGCAGCGCTGCGGTGCCGATCCAGCCAATGGCGTGCGTGAGCCAATCGGCTACCATCGTTCCTACGGCGCCGCCCCAGGCGAATTCCATCCCCGCAGTGAAAAACGCCAAGGCCACGGAAAAATAGATCAGGCCGGATAGTACATAGCGGATATTGCGTGAGATGGAGAATACGCGCCGGGCGAAAAGCAGGTTGACGCCGACGATAAAAAAGAATGAACAGAATAAGTAGGAAGCCAGGCCGAACCCGTTAAAGAAAAACCTATAGGAGACCAGGGCGCCGAGATTTCCGAGCAGGTTGGCTGTTTTGGTGCTACGCGACCAAAGCATTCCGATCCCTTGACGCACCTTATCCTGGTCATCCTGCCAGGTAAAAAGAAAAGAAGTAAAAGCGATAAAAAGAAAGAGAGCCAGCAGAAGAAAGACAGCACCGGTGATCTTGTGGGTACGCTCGTCTTTTACAAGCTCTTTAGCCGTAACCCGGGATTCTTTATCCGATCTCAGCTTATCGGCAGCAGGCTTCTGGCTTTTCTTGGACTTCGATTTTGCCATGGATACAAAGATATAATTCTTTACCTTTAAAAAAACTCCTCGTGCGCGTCCTATTGAGCCTACTACTGCTGGCCGTGGTTATTGATTGCCAGGCGCAAGCCCCTATGGCGCCGCCGGCCGCGGATCTGGCTAAAACAGGACTGCTCAACGACATTTCCGCCAATACCTGGCTTTATTTAACGCGCGGTCCCGCCATCGAGGCCGGCCAATTGCCCTACTTCTCTTACAAAAAAGGGACCATGAAATACCAGCATTTTGTACCGCCAGGGCTGATCAACCGGTATACCGTGCTTCGGTTTATGCTGGTCAACAGCAGTGAGCAGGCGCAAAGCGCGTATTTCTGTCCCGGCTTCCTGATCGATTATATCCAGCTTTACCGGCTGAGCGACGGTTCCAGGGTGACGGCGCTCGCCGACAGCTTACCGAATGATCCCGATAGTCTCGGCTATCGCAAGATTACCCTGGCGGCCCGGGATACGGGAGTCTTTTTCGCGGTTTGTTCCTTTATCAAAGCTACCTCCAATGCGCTCACCCCTACCCTCACCACCGACACCCTGATCAAGGAAGGCATCCTTCTCCAGCATCGCAATAAGACCGGCATCGATATCAGTACCAATCTTTTTGCGGGCATCATGCTGATGATGATCTTTTATGCCATCAGCGAATTCCTGCAAAGTGGAAAAATAGAGTTCCTGTATTATATCGGCTACTCGCTTTGCATCGGCGTGATGTTGTTCCTGAAGGCGGTACTGCATGAGAGTGCTACCTCCTTCAATTTCTTTTTCGAAAGTTTTCTCGACAACCTGATCTTTTCCATGGGTTATGTGTGCTACATTGCCTTCCACCGCCGGTTCCTGGAGACCAGCAGGCATTACAGGTCGCTGGACCGCTTTTTGTTCTGGGGTTGCGTGGGTATCGGCGTCCTTACCAGCGGCTACGCAATCTTCTTTTATCTCTCGCCGGATTTTCGCATTGCCAACAACTTCGAGGTATCCACCAAACTCTTTTTGCTGGCGATCTCGGTGGTATTCATCTTCAAAGGGCTGAGATATCGCAACCGGCTGATGAACTATATCGTGTATGGGAATATCTCGCTTTGCCTTTTGTCCATCATTTCCCAGGTGATGATCTCCACGGGTATCAAAGTCGTGCCGGGAAATTCCGTGCTGAACGCTGCTTTATTCTACTACGAGGGCGGCATCACCATCGAGCTGCTGTTCTTCCTTTTTGCACTGACGTATAAAAACAAGATGGAGATTATCCAGAGCACGCAAAAGGAAGAGAAGATGAAGCTGGAGACGGAGCGGAAAGAGATGGAGAAGCAAGTGGCCGTATTGGCCGCGAAACAGGACGAGCGGAACCGCATCTCCGTGGATATGCATGACGAGCTGGGTTCCGGTGTTACCGCCATCCGGCTGATGAGCGAGATCGTGAAAAGCAAGATGAAGGATCAGACCCTGCCGGAGATAGAAAAGATCTCCAATTCCGCCAACGAGCTGCTGAACAAGATGAATGCTATCATCTGGACGATGACGAGTTCCAATGACACGGTGGAAAACCTGGTGGCCTATATCCGGAGCTATGCCGTGGAGTTCTTCGAGAATACCAGCATCGACTGCCACTTTACCATGCCGGCTGTGATCCCGCACCGGGAGATCAGCGGAGAAAAGCGAAGGAATATCTTTCTTTCCGTCAAAGAAGCGTTGAACAATGTGGTCAAACATTCGCAAAGTTCCGTGGTGTGTATCAATGTCGTCATCGGCGAGCGGCTGGTGATCGAGATCCAGGACGACGGCATTGGGATCAATATGGAGAAGCTGCGGAAGTTCGGCAATGGGCTCAACAATATGAAGAAGCGGATGGCGTCGATCGACGGTGAGTTCAATATCGAAAATTGGAAGGGGACGAAGACGACATTCTATTTACAGCTTTAAGGCTGTGAGAATAATTGAGATATTGTATCCATGGGCAAAAACATTTTGTCGCTTTCAGACAAACGGATAAAACCATAATTTTCATAGAATCTCACAGCTTCTGCATCCAGTGGATCAACAATGACCGCCATCGAGCCTACACTATTTATAGACGCATCAAAGCTCCTTTTCAAAGCATCAATTAAGAGAAGCTTACCTAATCCCTGACCTTTGTAAGCATGATCAACGGCTAATCTCCCTAATAAGGTTGCAGGAAGGTCAATGTAGGCGGGAGGCAATTTACTTTTGATCTGATCCGGAAGCAAGGTCCTATCTATAGCCGCACTAGAAAGGGTGTAATAGCCTTTTACGATTTGTTCATCATCTGCCAGAATAAAACAGGCAGACAACTTTCTTTTGACGTCCTGTTTGGCCTGGGTATGCAGGTAATTATCCAATAAGTCTTTCCCGCAAGCAAAATTTTTCTTTTTGTGGGAAGAATTCAGCGGAGTAGTGGAATAACTCATTTTTTCCCGACTGAGGCCACATATTGTTGAGCAGCCTTTTTAAGTTTATCATTTGGCTGAGGTGGATTCATGAGAGCATCAAAAAATATCTCCTGATCCTTTTTAGACATTAGAATCGCGTTATGCTTCTCGACGATTTTATCTGCTTGTAATTTGAGGGAATAGGCAATGAATTCAGTAAGCGTTTTAAAACCGCCTAAAGTGGCCGCATTTTCAAAATATGCTTTTTGTTCTTGAGGCAGCCTAATATCGAACCTGGCCATTTTCAACTCTTTCATAGTTTCCCGAGTTTGATCCTACAAATGTACGGATTTTTTCCGTACAAAGCAAATCACTTTTCCTTTTTAGTAATACCGATGTAGAGAGAGATCCAGCCGAGGATGAAAAAGATGCCGCCGATGGGGGTTGCCACGCCGGCGACAGTCCTGTGGGTGCTCACGGCGATCGTGAGTGCCGTGAGGGCGTAGAGTGAGCCGCAGAACAGGATGATGCCCGTGATGAAGCAGTTGCCGGCCCAGATCATCCATTTGTTATTGATCTTTTCTGCGAGGAAGGCGACGATGAAAAGGGCGAAGGTATGGTAGAACTGATAGCGGACGCCGGTTTCGAAGATGGCGACGGTGTCGGCGTTGGCGATATTGCGCAGTTTATGGGCAGCGAAGGCGCCGAGTGCTACGGAAAGGGCGCCCAGCAGGGCAGCGACGGACAGGAAATTACGGTTCATAGTTCTTCTTTTAAGCGGTCGGGTGCCTGGTTTTGCAGCAGGATATGGATCAATTCTTCCAAATTGGTAGTTTCTTCGCCTACGGTCACATCCGCCTGCTGGTAATACATTCGTCTTTCGCTTAGTTTCTTGACGATATAGCGGCGGAGGTCCTCGTTCGTTATCACATCCGATATCAGGGGCCGCGTCAGCCGTTCCCTGTGCAGCCGTTGGGTGAGCATATCGATGGAGGTGTTGAGCCAGATCACCTTGCCGTTCTTCTTCATGAATTCGATGTTATTGAAGAAACAGGGGGTGCCGCCGCCGCAGGAGAGGATAAAGCTTTCCTGGTCGGTCGTGATGCGCTCGAGGGTCTCTTTTTCGAGGTAGCGGAAGTATTCTTCGCCTTTGGCCGTAAAGACATCCGCGACGGACTTTTGTTCGTGTTCTACGATCACGGAGTCCAGGTCGAAGAAGGGCAGGCCCAGCTTTGCCGAGAGCTTACGTCCCCAATGTGTTTTACCGGAACCCATGAAGCCTATCAAAAATATTTTCATTTGAATGCGTTTATTCCCGTGATATCCATCCCGGTGATGAGCAAATGTATGTCGTGGGTACCCTCGTAGGTGAGGACGCTTTCGATATTCATCATATGCCGCATGATCGGGTATTCGCCGGTGATGCCCATGCCGCCGAGAACCTGCCGGGCTTCCCTGGCGATGGCGGAGGCGATGACGCAGCCGTTGCGTTTTGCCATGGACACCTGGGCAGGTGTGGCTTTTTTTTCGTTCATGAGAACGCCGAGACGCCAGTTGAGCAGCTGGGCCTTGGTGATCTCCGTCACCATCTCCGCCAGCTTTTTCTGCTGTAGCTGGAAGCCGGCGATGGGTCTCCCAAACTGTTCGCGTTCCTTGCTATAGCGCAACGCGGTATCATAGCAGTCCATGGCGGCGCCGATGACGCCCCAGGCGATGCCATACCGGGCCTTGGTGAGACAGCTCAATGGGCCTTTGAGACCCTCGATGTTCGGCAGGATGTTCGTTTTGGGGACCCGGACGTTGTCGAAGACCAGCTCTCCTGTGGCCGAGGCCCGCAGGCTCCATTTGCCATGGGTGGTGGGGGTAGAGAATCCCGGGGTGCCGCGTTCGACTATTACGCCTCTGATGATGTTTTGTTCGTCTTTGGCCCAAACGACGGCGACCTGCGAAAAAGGGGCATTGCTGATCCACATCTTGCTGCCGTTGAGGATGACATGATCACCGTCATCCTTGATATTCGTCAACATTCCGCCAGGGTCACTGCCATGGTCGGGTTCGGTGAGTCCGAAACAGCCGAGCCATTCGCCCGAAGCCAGCCTGGGGAGGTATTTTTGCCGTTGTTCCTCGCTACCATACTCATAGATCGGGAACATGACCAGGGAGCCCTGGACGCTCGCCGTGGAGCGGACGCCGCTATCGCCCCGTTCCAGTTCCTGCATCATCAGCCCGTAGCTGATATAGTCCAGTCCGCCGCCGCCATATTGCTCCGGGATGGTAGGTCCGAAACAGCCCATTTGGCCCAGTTGGGCGACGATCTGCCGGGGGAATTCCGCCTTTTGTGCATAGTCTTCGATGATCGGGGAGATCTCTTTTTTGACATAGTTACGCACAGAGTCCCGGACAAGGAGGTGTTCTTCTGTGAGCAATTCGTCGACCTGAAAGTAATCAGGGCTTTGGAAAATGTCTATTTTTAGATTCGAAGCGGCGGCCATGGTTCTCAGTTTGTTGATTTTCCAGGGCTAAGATAAGTTTTTTTGGCCGCGATGCAACATGGATAAAATACATGTGTACTTATAGTGTAGGCAGGTTAGACAGGCCGGCCGGCAATGCACATGAACGCTAACGCTAATTACTGTCCTGGCGGACAATCCGCCACGGGCGGATTAAACAGACTTCGATTGGAATTGACGGAGCCAATAATACACGATGAACTGGTGGAGCGCTGCAAGCGGGGGGATTCCCGGGCTTACGAGGCGATCTATCAGAAATACGCCAAGGCTATGTACAATACGAGCCTGCGGATCGTCAATCACACGGGGGATGCGGAGGATGTGATGCAGGAAGCGTTTACCGATGCCTTCAGGTCGCTCGAGGATTTTCATTATAAATCCACTTTTGGAGCCTGGTTGAAACGGATCGTGATCAACAAGTCCATCAACCAGTTGAGGAAACGCAAAATGGACCTTATCGATATCGAGAAGACGAATATAGGGAATGTAGCGGAGGAGGACGGACCGGATGAACAGGAGTTGCAATTGAAGGTCGAGGATATCAAAAAAGCGGTGGCTTTGTTGCCGAACGGCTACCGGACGGTGCTGACCCTATATCTTTTCGAAGGTTATGACCAGGAGGAGATCGCAGACATCCTGGGCGTATCGCACGCCACCGTGCGGACGCAGTATATGCGAGCAAAAAAGAAATTGTTACAGTACATAAAACTAGGAGTATTATGAACAGCCGGTTAGAACAATTTGTCCGTGATCACCGGGAGGAATTCGATGGGGAGGAGCCGGACAATAAAATATGGGAGAAGATCCGGATGGAGGTAACACCCCAGAAAAAAAAACGGGGGGTGCTGGTTCGCCTAGGCCGGGCCGGTTGGGCGGCAGCCGCCGCCGTCGCCCTCGTGGCGGTGGGCTCGGTGTGGTATTTTAGCAGCCGGACCACTACGGTAGCGCCTTCCGTTGTGCAGAATGTTACATCTGCCACTTCTTCGGCCCCTGATTCGGGAAGACAACCCGCCGCCGTTGCAGCCACGACGCCTAATACACCTTCGACCACCACACCCGACTCGTCCGGGACGGCTTCCGGGCCCACGCTGGCGACGATCCGGCCGAAGACAGTCAAGCAAAGTCCGTCCAAGACGGAGGAGTTCGAGAATTCGATGGATGAAGAGATGTACCATTATGCCAAGCTGGTGGAGATCAAACAGAACCAATTGAAAGCCATAGAAAAAGATGAACCTCTTTTGTATAAACAGTTCTTTGCGGATGTCTACAAGCTGGATAGTGTTTACCGCAGTCTCCAGAGTCAGCTTCCCAAGAACCCCAATCGCGAGCAACTGCTCGAAGCGATGTTACAGAATCTTCAGCTGCAGATGGGATTGCTGAATCATCAGCTTGATATTATCAAACAAATCAATCATTCAAAAAAGACAGCATATGAAGAAGCACATAAGACTGCTTAGTACCATAGCCGCCCTTTGCGTCTTATCTGCTCCGGGCTTTGCGCAACGTGATCAGGACGTGAGGAGACAGAAGCTGATCAACAAGTCCTACGATGTGACCGGCGACGACAAACTATCGATCGACAACCAATTTGGGAATGTCGTGGTGAGCACCTGGGACAAGCCACAGATCACCGTGGATATCGAGGTCAGCGCCAGGGCCGCTTCGGATGAACGGGCCCAGGATATCATGAACAAGATCGACGTCCATGATTCCCGCGACGGCCATGATATCCGGTTCAAGACCAACGTAGACGAGATCCACAGTGGCAACGGCAAGAATAAACATAATGAAGAGAACGACCGCAGTTTTTACATCGATTATATCGTTCATATGCCGACCGCCAACCCATTGTCCATCGAGAACAGTTTTGGTAAGACGGAGGTGCCGGCGCTCAAGGGGCTGGTCTCGCTGACGAGCAAGTTCGGCAGCCTGAATGCCGGTAAGCTGGATAATGTCGACCAGATCGACGTTGAGTTCGGCAAGGCCTATCTGGCGGAGGTGAACAACGGCCGGGTCGCGTTCAAGTTCGATAAGGAGGTGCGTGTCGGAAAGGTCGGTGGGGATGTGCGGATCAACAGCGAATTCTCGCAAAACGTACAGATCAGTGTCGGCAATGATATCCAGGAGCTGGCGCTTTTCGAATCGTATTCGGGGGTTCGGCTGGTGGTCGACAAGGGCCTTTCCGCGGAGTTCGAGGTTCACACCAGCTTTGGTCATTTCAACAACGAAAGCGATTTCGATATCAGCGAGCATAAGGAGGACGAGTCGGATTACGGGCCGCATTTCGATAAGGACTTTAGCGGTAAAGCCGGGGAAGGAAAGGCGCATATCCGGATCAAGAGCAGTTTTGGTACGGTGCGGCTGACCCATACTGGTGGCAGCAGGGATGCGGACGAGGACGACGACAGGGGGAGGCACAGAGACAGGGACAGGAATCGTGGCGACCGGGCGACGGAGCAGGAGCAGAGTTAAATTCCTATATTGCATCAAAAGAAGATTGATGCCTGAAATAGTCGAACCCACGCTGGCCTATGCGCAGCAGCAGGACCGGGAGGATGAGCTGAAAGGCTTTCGCTCCCGGTTTTATTTTCCCCGCCATAACGATAGAGAGGTCATTTATTTCTGCGGTAACTCGCTGGGGCTACAGCCGCGCGAAGCGGAGGGGTATATCCGGCAGGAGCTGACGGACTGGCGTGAGCTGGCGATCGATGGCTACTGGCAGGCGCGCAATCCGTGGATG
>DASYZH010000061.1:0-6231 GCA_035946435.1 Puia sp.
TGTCAACCCCCGTTCGCATCGTCTTCGCCACCAACAACGAACACAAGGTAAAGGAGATCAGGGCTGCCGTGGGCGAAAACCTGCAGATCGTCAGCCTCCGGGAAGCGGGCATCGACATCGAGATCCCCGAACCCTGGGACACCCTGGAAGCCAACGCCACGGAGAAATCTTCAACCATCCACCGGCTCACCGGTGACAACTGCTTCAGCGAAGACACCGGCATGGAAGTAGCGGCGCTTAACGGTGAACCCGGCGTCCACAGCGCCCGCTATGCCGGCGAAGACCGCTCGCCCAACGCGAACATCGACAAAGTGCTAAAAAAACTCGGCGACAACCCCAACCGCAGCGCCCGCTTCCGCACGGTGATCTCGCTCGTCTGGCAGGGAAAAGAGCACCTGTTCGAAGGCATCTGCGAAGGACATATCCTCCACGAACCCGCGGGCGCCACAGGCTTCGGCTACGATCCGATCTTCGTGCCAAATGGGGATACCCGCAGTTTCGCAGAGATGCCGGCGGAGGAAAAGAATCACTATAGCCATCGAAGAAAGGCCGCCGACCAGCTGGTAGCCTTCCTCCGCAAGCCAGCCAAACCGAATAACACCAGCCAACCCGAATAACTATTGCATATGCCACGCACAAAACTCGCTCTGCCCTCGCATTTTTCGTTCACCACGAATATCCCCGTGCGTATCACGGATCTTAACTACGGTGGCCACGTCGGTAATGACTCCTTCCTGTCTCTGATCCATGAGATCCGGGTCCAGTTCCTGCGCAGCCACGGCTATGATGAAATGGACCTGCACGGCATCGGCCTCATCATGGCCGACGTGACCATCGAATTCATCAGCGAACTGTTCTATGGAGATGCCCTGAGAGCCTCGGTAGCGGCTTCCGATTTCTACCGCGTAGGTTTCGACCTGTATTATAAGCTGGAAAAAATGGTGCCGGCATCGGACCCCGACGCGCCACCGAAATGGGTACCGGTGAGCAATGCCCGCACCGGCATGGTCTGCTATGATTATTCCGCCAAAAAAATGGCCCGCGTCCCGGCTGAAGTAATGAACAAGCTTCTATCTTAGATCCCTAAGCGTCTCGCACCGGCGCCTTCGGCGCCAATGATTGGCCTTCGTCCGAACGGCCTTCGCCCGAACCGCCTCCGCCCGTTCAGGCGGTCCATATCCGCCAGCTCTCCTCCGCCTGCAGGAGGAGCATCTCATGCCCGTTCTCGACTACCGCCCCGCGGGCCGCTCCCCGCTGCAGGAATTGGGTCCTTTCCGGATTATAAACCAGGTCGTAAAGATAGTGCCGCGGTCCCACCCCCTCGTACGGCAACGGCGGATAGTCATCCACCTTCGGGTACATTCCCACCGGCGTCGTATTCACGATCAGGGTATAGCAGGCCACCAGGCCCGCATCGAGATCATCATAACCCAGATCCCCGGTATCCGGCCGGGGCGACCGCGAAACCATCCGGTAGGCGATGCCCAGCTGGTCCAGCACCCACTCCACGGCCTTGGAGGCGCCGCCCGTGCCCAGGACCAATGCCTGCTGATGATGATCGCCCAATTTCTTCACCAGCGAACGCTCGAAACCTACCACGTCGGTATTATGCCCCGTGCGCTCCGCCCCATCGATCCTGATACAGTTACAGGCGCCTATGGACTCGACCACCGGACTCTTCGCGGTTAGAAAGGGAAGGACCTGCTGTTTATACGGGATCGTGACATTCAGCCCACGTAGCTCGGGATCGGCCAGAACGGCCGCCAGCTCATCGATCGAAGCCAAAGAGAAATTGGAATACGTACAGTCGGTGATCCCTTCACGCTCGAATTTCTCGGTGAAATAGCGCTGCGAAAAAGAATGCGACAGCGGATACCCGATCAACCCATATCGTTTCATCTGGCAGCCGTGTTATTCAAAAAGAGATGAAAGGTATCCCCGCGGAGCCCCACACGCATGGCTTCCATGGCGATCACCTCCGTAGGTGCAATATTACCCAGGTTCACATTGGAACCGATGAGCTCGATAAAATACAACTGCTGTGCTTTCTGCGGCGCTTCCCATAAGATCTTCTCAGCCGGGATCTGGGTCAGTATCTCTTGCACCAGCCCCTCGCGCACCTCGCCGCTTCCCCGATAGATACCCACATTCCCCGCTTCCCGGGCTTCGGCGATCACATAAGCCGCGCCGGCGTTCAATTCCGCCGACATCAGCTCGATCCATTTATAAGGAGGAATGATGTGCGCCGCATCCTTGCTACCGACCTCGCTCAGCACCGTCGCATGCCTGGTGAGCTTCTCGATATACCCGCATTTCTCGGCATGCGGGATGGTGATGCTGCCATCGCTGACCTCGACGTGGTCGATGCCGTAATCCTTAAGGATAGCAATATAATCTTCAAATTGATTCCGGATCAAAAAGGCTTCGAAAAGCGTGCCGCCAAAATACACCGGCAGACCGTAGGATTTGTACACCTCGATCTTCTCCCGAAGCTTGGGGGTTACAAACGAAGTCCCAAAACCGAGTTTAACGATATCCACATGCGGGTGCGCTACACTCAAAAAATTCTTCGCCTCTTCGATACTCAACCCTTTGTCCATGACCATCGTAATTCCAGACTGCCGTGGCTTCGCCAGCCTGTCCGGCATTTGCGTAAGTTTAAAGTTCATCGTATACCTATTATTTTTTGTGGAGGCCTTCGGCCGGAAGCATCCCGTACTCACTTCGGGAATATTTAGTAACCGGCGCAAAAATAGGAAATCTGCGCATACCACGGCCGGGAAGCCCATTAGATGGATTTATTCTTCTTGTACCGGGCGATGATATCCACCACCGGCTGATATTGCAGGATCACGGGATTAAGCTCCAGCAGCTTCTTCAGCAGCTTGGGCGCCTTGGCCATCGCATTCTCCAGCTGTAACAACCCCTCGCGGCTCCGGCCCAGGGCAAAAAGCACCGCCGCCTGATAGAACAGGAACAACGGCTTCCCATTCGTGATCTTGATGGCCGATTCGACCTGCTCGAGCGCTTCCTCGAAATATTCGGCGTTGTATAAACAACGGATCAGCGCCTCCCAGCTCGAGATATTGCGCGGACGTATCCGCACGACATTCGAAAAGAACGCGATGGCATCTTTGAACTCACCCAGCTGCATCTTACACTCCCCCATCGCCAGGTTGTATTCGGGCTGCATGGCATGGATACGCATCGCCGCCTCCAGCTGTTTCACCGCCTGACCCCATTGCTCCTCATTGATATACGTACAGGCTAATTTGTAATATAGCTTGCTGTCATCCGGATTCAGATGCGAAGCCTTGCGGTAATAGAACCGGGCCTGCGCATAGTTATCCAGCTTATCGTAGCAATGCCCTATCGCCTCATAGATCACATCCTCCGGCCGCGACAGCTCGAGCACCTTCTCCAGCGATTCTATCGCATCCCGGTATTTACGGAGCCGGATATACGCATCGCCCATATTCCGATAAGCATAGTCGAACTTTTCATCGATGGCCAGCGCATACTTGTAAGCATCCACCGCCTTCTCATATAACTTCAGGCCCTGGTATGCCGCTGCCAGGTTGAACCAGGCCAGCTCGTTATACGGTTTCTCATCGATGATCTGCTGATGCAGCCGGATACTCTCCTCGTTCCTGCCGGTAAAATCCGTCCAGAAACAGATCTTATACAGCGCCTCCTCGTTGGCGGGATCCTGCTCCAGGATCAGCTTCAGACAATCGAAGATCTTGTCGAACTCTTCATAATCGTCGTACACATCCGCGAGCTCGAACAAGAGCTCTATACGCTCCTCCCCTTCGAAATGCAGCAACGCACTCTCCAGCAGGGACGCCGCCTTCTGCGGTTGATCCAGAGCGAGATACGCATCCGTTTTCAGTATGTAAAGGTTGATATCAGAGCTGTCCAGCAATTCCACCTGCTCCAGGATGGTGAGCGCTTCGTAATAACGCCGGGTGGCGATCATCAGGTCGGCCTTCTTCACGAGCAGGGCCGAAGAATAAGGATACTGCTCAATGCCCAATTCCACCGCTTCTATCGCTTGAGTCAGATCCTCCGTATCATCAAAGTAGTCGATTATCCTTTCGAAAGCTTCCTCTTCAAGAAATGAATGCTGCCTGCCACTCCTAAGATCCTGATACTGCCTCAACAATTCCTTTATTTCTTCCTTATCCTGATGGTATGGATTTTCTTGCATGTGTTAAAGGTTATTGTAAGTTACGGTAATAAAAAATTCCTGCCGAAAATAAATTTCGCCCTTATTGCCAATGCTCCCGCAGGCTGCAAAAACATCTCCGGGCGGCAACCTCCGCATGGCAATGACCGTATAGTTTGTGAGCTACGGAAAGTTCCCGGGTAACGCGAAGCCAGAGCGCTTTTCCTATAAAAAATACCTAACCTGTAACTTTTTAGGGCTCAGATCGTTAAAGGTTTACTAATTTTTGTGATGGGCGGTTAAAAAACTCCCAATTTTTTATACTATATTTGTACGCAAATGCTTACACCGGCTACGATACAATGGAGGAGATTGATGCGCAAGTTGCTCGTCAGTGCCCTTTTGATCACAGTGGTTGGACTGGCGGACGCCAGCAAGGGGGGTGGTGGCGAAAAGAAGAAGGACAACGCTAATTTTAAAACGGATTTCACCCCGATCCGCACCACCAGCAGCTTTACCCTCAAGGCAGGTCCCTCCCTTACGGCCAACTATAACCTGGGGACCGAAAAAACATCTAACTACGTTTCTTTCAATACGTTGATCACTTACCAAAAGGGGAATAGCATCTACGTGATGCCCTATCACTACAAGATCAACACCTCCATGTACCTCGACAACAGCAACAAAACGAATCTCGGGTTGCTGGACCTCCGCGTGAATCTGGGCAAACATAACTAAGACCCTGCATTCACTTTAAGACCCCGCAATCACTTTAAGACCCCGCCTTCGCTTTAAAACTCCGCAATCACTTTAAGGCCCTACCTTCATCTTTTTACTCTCTTCATAATTCATCTCCCGGAACCCGCTGCTGGGTATATCGAATTTGGATGCCGGCACAGGGTTGAAACTGATGCTCGAGGCCCGGTAATGGATACGCACCTTCCCTCTCGTGAGCTCATACTCCAACGGTAACCCGTCCAGCGTCCGGAAGATCGGATCATAGTACCGGGTCTCGGGAACCAGGTTCCGCGTGTACCACACCGTGATCGTAGTACCGTTACGGGTCTGCCCTATCGCCTTGATGCAGGCGTATCCGGCGATATCCTTGGTTTCTTTGGTATTGGTGAAGACGATCCCATCGTACTGGCGGTTCCGCTCCGCCCAGTTGTCGGGATTCATCCGGATCAGCAGCTTCTGGCCGCTCACCTCCTTGAGGATCACGCCAAAGCCCGAATTGCCATCGAAAATAATGGTGGAAGAAAAAAGGGAGTTCGACATCTCGCTACGGCTCATATTCCCCTTGATATAGATCGTATGAACGGCACTGGCCCCAACGTCGCCCTTGCTTACCGCGCCCGAGGAATCTGCCGTACCGGCGGAATAATCATATACCAGGGTAAGCTCCGCGACGGTCTTCCGCTGCGCCCGGGCACCCTGCCATAGAAAAGCCGTGCAAAGCACCAGCAAAATCGAACAAGGCGCCAGGAAAGTCGAACAAGACGCCAGGCCTAAGCGAAATTTATATGGCATCGTCTACTATTTCTTCGACGGACCCCGCTGCTTCTGCATCTCCTTTTGCTGCTCCTGCATCTGCTCCAGCCGCTCCTGCCACTTGGTCTTGGTCTTTGGCTTGGCCCGGTTCTCCTGCAGCTGCGCCAGTATCTTGTCGTGGTCGATGATATAATGCTGGATCACGAATTGCAGGGACAGCGTGACCACGTTGGAGACGGTATAATACCAGGTGAGCGCGGAGGCCAGACTGTTGAAGAACAACAGCAGGAACACCGGCATGATATAAGGCATATACTTCATCGCCGGGTTGCTCTGATCCGGCGTCATGCTCATCCCATAGAGCGAGATCAGGAAGCTCGTCGTCACGGCAAGCAATGCGAACAACGAGATATGATCCCCGAAACGCGGAATATTGAACGGCAGACGCAGCACGGTGTCGAAGGTCGACAGGTCGTGTGACCAAAGGAACGGTACACCCCGCAAATCGATATTGGAGCTAAAGAAGCTGTAAAGCGCAAAGAAGATGGGGATCTGCAACAAAGCCGGTATAC
>DASYZH010000062.1:0-13415 GCA_035946435.1 Puia sp.
CTGGCAACAAGCGATCGAAAATAAAGCCGGTAACCATCGAGTTCTTCAGCAGCGGTAGGCTTAGGCGGCTCGATAGAAGCATCATGTGTCAACAGCCGCCGCACCGACTCCTTGATGATGCCATCCGGCTCCCCATCGGCGCCACGTTCCAATGCACCGCCCGCCGGGTCCTTGGTGTTGCGATCGATCCCGCTGAGCCGCAAGAGATAAGAATTTGCCGCCGAGAGATGACCGCTGGCATGCGTGATCAGGATCGGATGATCTAAAGAAGCCTTATCCAAAAACTCCCGCGTAGGCTGCGCACCCAGCTTGTATTCGTTATACGCCGTCCCGCGGATGATCATGCCCTTGGGTGTCACGGCCGCCTTTCGCTTCAGGAGAGCGATCAGGTTGGTCATCGAGGTCACCGTGTCGAGCTCCAGCACGGCATAAGGTTTGTCCCACAAATACACCGGCGCAGGATGCTGATGGACGTCGTTAAAACCCGGAACAACCGTCTCTCCATGCAGGTCGAGGACCTTCGTGCCAGGCCCGATGAACCCAGCCACCGCCGCCCGGTCGCCCACCGCGAGAATAGTGCCTCCGCCCACAGCCACCGCCGAGGCCCGGTCCCCCGCACTGCGCAGCGTGATCACATTGGCATTTACTAACACGAACTCGGCTTTCTGCGCCAGCACCGGCGTGCAAAATAAAACCAAAAACAAGAACCGCATAAAGTTTGCTTTCCGGCATAGATAGCATGGAAATATTAGCGGGGCTTTAGCGGAACATGTGAAATGCTAAAAACAGGATAACTTCGCACCATGAGCGCGATAGAAAAAGACGCCATCGAAAAAGAACTGCGGGACTCGTTCTCCATCCAGCACTGGCAAGACCATCGACCCGGCACCGACCCCACCCGGTTGCGCTACCATCGCATTCTATATATCGAAAAAGGCCACGGCAGGCTCACCATCGACGAACAGTCCTTTGAGCTCAAAGGACAAGAACTCTTCCTTCTGGCGATAACGCAGATCCATACATTCAGCGAAAAAACACTCTTCACCGGCTACCAGCTCAGCTTCGGCGACTGCTTCTGGGAAAGATCGCCCGCCAGCGCTAACAACTGCAAGGCCGTGCTCTTCAACAACGCGGCTGCCAATCAACACATCACACTGGCGGCAACCGACCACAAAGAGCTCGAGCCCCTATTCGATCAGTTACAAAAAGAATTCCAAAAAGAAGACTACCTCAACAAGCTCGATGCGATGGCCGCCTGGCTCAAGATCATCATGATCAAAACGGCCAATATCAACGCCGCCCTTATCCACGCGTACGACGACGAAGAAAAACGCCTCTACCGAAAATTCCTGGACCTCGTAACCCGGCAATACCGCAAAGAACACGAAGTCGCCGCTTTTGCCCGTCAGCTCAGCATCACGCCCCGCAAGCTCTCCGATTGCTGTCGTCGTTGCAGCGGCAAAGGCGCCAAAGACATCATCAATGGTCAACTGCTCGCCGAGGCAAAACGCTCCCTTCAGTTCTCCTCGAACCCGGTCAAAGAGATAGCCTACGAGCTAAATTTCTCCACCCCCGAACAATTCAGCGCCTTCTTTAAAAAGAACGCCAGCATCTCGCCCCAGGATTACCGCGCCGGCTTCGTGAATTTCGGCGGGTGATGTTCCGGCTTCGTGAATTTCGGCGGGTGATGCGCCGACGTCAATTTTGGCAGGTGATCCACGGTTTTTGACATTGCCACCGGCCGGCACCGGCGCTAATTTTGACAGAAAAAAAGCATGACAACAAGATCAAAGGAAATCGCCGGCATCAAGATCCCCGATAGCAAGCTCGCCACCCACGCAACCGAACTTCTGCTGGAACACGGCACCGACTTCATCTACAACCATTCCCTGCGCGTCTTCCTCTTCGCATCACTCAATGGCAAAAGAAACAGCCTGGACTACGATCCGGAACTGCTGTACATCAGCGCTATCTTTCATGACCTGGGGCTAACCAAACACTACAGCAGCCCCGACAAACGCTTCGAAGTAGACGGCGCCAATGCCGCCCGTGAGTTCCTGAACGCACACGGCCTGCCACGGACAACGCAACAATTGGTATGGGACGCGATCGCCCTGCACACCACCATCGGCATCGCCGAATACAAAGAGAATGAAGTGGCCCTCCTCTACTCCGGCGTAGGCCTCGACGTCATGGGCGAAGGGTATCAAAATCTCAGCGCGGCGGACCGTAACGAGATCATCGAAGCCTTTCCCCGCACGGATTTTAAAAAGCGGATCATCCCGACCTTCTTCTCCGGCTTCGAACACAAGACCGAGACGACGTTCGGCAACATCAAAGCAGACGTCTGCGCCTACATGATCCCCAATTTCCACCGAAAGGATTTCTGCGAATGCATCCTCACCAGCCCCTGGAGTGAGTAAAAAATCACTTACCTTTAGGTAATCAAAAGGTTACCTAATCATGCCCGTCGCATCCCTTGACGTATTCCAGGCCATCGCCGACCCCAGTCGCCGCCAGATCCTGCAGATGCTTTCCAAAGACAGCCTGACCATCAACACGCTGGCGTCGAACTTCGACATGAGCCGGCCGGCCGTTTCAAAACACATCAAGATCCTCCACACCACGGGGTTCATCTCGATCACCGACATCGGCCGCGAACGCTACTGTACCCTCAACCAGTCCGGCTTCGACGAGCTGCAGGGCTTCATCGACCACTTCGATAAATTCTGGGCCACCAAGCTCAAAAGGCTCGAAACCCTGCTCAACAATAAGTCTAAGGAAAGATGAGCCACATCAGTCTCGCGCCCGGAGAAGCGCCCACGAAAGCGGAAGTCGAAGCCTTCATGCAAACCCGCCCATAAAAAAACCCACACGGCCAAGCCATGCGGGTCGAGCGGAGGACTACGATCAGACTTAGTGTCCGATCTTTCGACTATTGTGATTAAGCTGCTGATTCAGGCTACGTTGATCGGCCTTCGTAAGATGGCCATTATCGGCGCGGCGCATATCGTGTTTCTCCTGGTTGACGGTCTTGACATTGCGACGATCCTGGCGGGCCTGGGCACCGGAGATCTGTCCGTCACGACGCTCGGTGTTGATGCGCCGTTCCTGGTTGTCCTCGCGGCGATTGACCTGGTTTACGCGGGGATGATTTTGCAGGTGCGTAGGTTGATGACCGGGACCCTGCTGGGCAAAAGATGCTGCAGTAAAAAGCAATGCAACAGTAGTAGCAATAAGCGTTTTCATGATTGTAGAATTTTAAGTTGTACGTAGGATCGACCCGCAAGGCAATGGTTTAATCCCGGGTCCCACTAATAACTGCAGACGGCTTATGCTTATTGTTTTTTCACCATGCGTTAACAAATCCCGCATCAATTCTATTTGAATGTTATAATTTTATGACATGAAACGAGCCGAATCCTTAAAAGATTTCTACACCCGCAATCCATTTATCGACTCCCATGGATATGTCACCGCTAACGGCAGCATCGGGCATTTCAACGTGTTTTCCCGCACCAATTGCTTCAAGGGGTCGACATACCGAAGACGCGACTATTATAAGATCTCGCTGATCATCGGCACCGGCCGCTTGTATTATGCAGACAAATGGATCGAGGTCGACCGCCCCTCCCTCCTTTTCTCCAATCCGGGCCTGCCCTATGCCTGGGAACCCATCAGTGAATTGCAGCAAGGCTATTATTGTCTCTTCACCGAGACCTTCATCTCGGATGGCCCGGGCGACCTGTTGCGCCGCTTTCCCATCTTTCGTACCGGCGCCCAGCCGTTGTTCTTCATCGATGCCGACCAGCAAGCGGAGATCAGCGCGATCTTCGGCAAGATGATGACGGAGATGGGGTCGGCCTATTCTTATAAATACGATCTGTTGAGGACCTATGTCCAGCTGATCATCCACATGGCCCTCAAAATGCAGCCGGTAGCGGAGTTCCGCAAGCATACCAACGCCAGCACCCGGATCACCGAGCTGTTTCTCGAGCTCCTCGAACGGCAATTCCCCGTCGACGGCCACGATCATACCCTGCAGCTCAGGGCCGCCGCGCAGTTCGCCGGGAATCTCCGGGTCCACGTCAACCACCTCAACCGCGCCGTCAAGGAGACCACCGGCAAAACCACCACGCAGCACATCTCGGACCGCATCGTCAAAGAAGCACGAACCCTGCTGCTGCACAGCGACTGGACCATCTCGGAGATTGGCTACAGCCTGGGATTCGAATACCCCACGTACTTCAATAACTTCTTTAAAAAGCACACCCTGGTCACCCCGCTGAGCATCCGCAAGCAAATCAGCTAGCCGCGGCCGATCCGGACCACCCGCCGGATTGTTTGAATTTCTTCATCATTCGTTTGATAAGCGTAACGCCGCCGCCCCGGCAAGCCACTACCTTTGAAGAAAAAAAGCTATGCACTACAGGACATTAGGAAAGACATCGGAGAAGCTCTCGGCCATCGGCCTGGGCTGCATGGGCATGAGCTGGGCTTATGGACCCACCGATGATACCGAAAGTATCGCGACCCTCCATACAGCCCTCGACCTCGGCGTCAACTTCTGGGACACCGCGGACATGTACGGCAACGGCAAGAACGAAGAGCTGATCTCGAAAGTGCTCACGGAAAACCGCAAAAAGATCTTCATCGCCACCAAATTCGGCTTCCGCTTTCGCGATGGCGTTACCGGCCCCAGCAGCAGCGGCAATACGTTCATCGATGGCTCCCCGGCCTGGATCAAACAAGCCGCTGAGAACAGCCTGAAAAGGCTAAAGATCGACACCATCGATCTCTACTATGCGCACCGCATCGATCCCAAAGTGCCGGTGGAAGAAACGGTAGGCGCCATGGCCCAGCTCGTCAAAGAAGGCAAGGTGCGCTATATCGGCCTTAGCGAAGCCTCGTCCGCCTCGATCAAAAAAGCCCACGCCGTCCATCCCATTGCCGCGCTGCAAACGGAATATTCCCTCATGACCCGCGACATCGAAAAGGACATCCTCAAGACAACTCGCGAGCTAAACATCTCGCTGGTCGCTTACTCCCCTCTGAGCCGCGGTCTGGTCACCGCCACGATGCCCGACGCCGAGCAGCTACCGACGGACGATTTTAGAAAAGATCTGCCCCGGTTCGCGAAAGAAAATCGCGCGAACAACAACGCCCTGGTGGAAAAATTCGCCGCACTGGCAAAAGAGAAGAATGCCACTCCCGCCCAGCTGGCCCTCGCCTGGGTCCTCGCGCAAGGCGAAGACATGCTGCCCATTCCCGGCACCAAAAGAAGGAAATACCTGCAAGAGAACGTCGGCGCCATCAACGTCAGGCTGAGCCCCGCCGATCTGGCCGCCATCGACGCGCTCGCCAAACAATATCCCGTAGCCGGAGAACGCTATCTCGAAGCATCGATGAAAGCCATCGATCACTAAAAAAATTTTAAAATTCAAAAATGATTTATTAGCTTCCTATCGCCTTAGATAAATATACTGCACAGCCAGCCCTACCTGAATACTTACCCTCGTACTCGCACATCCTTTAACCTTAAACTTATCTTATGCGACTGCTTGCCATCGTATATGGGATTATTCTATGTCCCATATTCGCCAACTGCCAGACACTTCTGCCGGACAGCGCTGGCTCACCTTCCATCCCCTTATCTTCCGTAACCGTTTCCAAACTAAACAGCACCTACTCATCGATGAATGCCTCGGTAAATACCCAGGCAAAAAGCATGCTGCACGACATGGAAAAAAAGGAGAACCGCATCCGCGCGATCCTTGCCAAACGCGACAGCACCGGCGCTCAACAACTGTATACATCGGGGCTTGCCACCTACCGCAACCTCGAATCCAAACTTCAATCGGCGGAAAATGCTCCTGCCACCACTCTCCGCAATTATATCCCCGGCATCGACAGCATGCAAACCGCCATCCGCTTCCTCAGCGGCACCGCCCTGCCCGCCGGCCAGCTCGCACAGCTGCAGGCACTCGGCACCCGGCTCACTCAGCTGCAAGGTAGCCTCCAAAATGCCGGCGAGGTCCAGGACTTCGTCACTACCCGCATGACACAACTGCAAGCGCAGCTGAGCCAGTATAATCTCGCTAGCCGGCTCGCATCCATGAACACCACCGTTTTCAATTATCAACAACAGCTCGCCCAATACAAAAGTATCCTCAATAACCGACAAAAGCAGGAACAGATCATACTCTCTACCATTCGCCAGCTTCCCGCCTTCCAGACCTTCTGGCAAAAGAACAGCATGCTGGCCCAGCTTTTCCCCCCACCCGCGAATGCCGGTACGCTGCTCTCCGGAGCCGGCCTGCAAACCGGTGCACAAGTCGGCAGGCTCATTCAGCAAAAACTAGGAACGGCCCTGGACGACAGCGGAAGCAACGCCGCTCAATACCTGCAAGAGCAGGCCGGCGATGCACAGCCGCAAATGGATCAGCTCAGCAGCAAGCTCGACAAGCTCAATATCGCGGGAGGCAGCAGCAACATGATCCTGCCCGATAACGTACCCAACAGCCAGCACGGTAAAACCTTCTTTAAACGGCTGGAGCTCGGATTCAACTTGCAGAACACTGCCTCCACGCCGCTGCTGCCCGCCATCAGCACCCTGGGACTAAACCTCGGGTACAGGCTTAGCGACAAGGCAACCGTCGGCATAGGCGCCAGCTATCTCATGGGACTCGGCTACGGCTTCAACCACATTCGCCTGAGCAACCAGGGCGCCGGCCTCCGCTCCTTCCTGGACATCAAAGCGATCAAAACTATTTGGGTCACGGGCGGCTTCGAATACAATTACATGCAGCAGTTCGACAACATTCATGATATCGGCCATCTCGATACCTGGCAAAAAAGCGCCCTCCTCGGTCTCATGAAACAATTCAACCTGGGTAAGCACTCGGGTAACTTTCAACTGCTCTACGACTTCCTGGCCGGCGAGCAAACACCGCACGGACAGCCGCTGGTCTTTCGTTGCGGCTACAGCCTATAACCCGCGTCCACCCGCTTTTTCTTAAAGTTAAACTCACGACCATGTTAGCCAACTTAAGATCCATTTGCCTGATCCTATTCCTGAGCCTCGCAGGAAGGCACGCCGTCATCGCCCAAATGAGCGCAACCGGCGCCTTTGTCCCACCCTCCGCCAACAACCTGTTCATGGGGAATGCAGGCCGCTCTTCCGAAACCGTGGATGTCGACCTCTATACGGGCGGCGCCGTGGTGAATGTCCCCCTATGCACCCTCCCGGGTAAACAGCTCAACATCCCCATTACACTAAATTATACCGGCGGCAGAGGCATCCGTCTCCAGCAATATGCCACCCAGGCCGGCCTGGGCTGGCAGCTCAACGCAGGCGGCAGCGTCTCCCGGACCGTTCGCGGCTTCCCCGACGAAAACTCCAATGGCTACGTCGGCGGCGGCTGGGGCAATGTCCTCAACAGCGCAGCCGGCAATACCAGCGCCCTCAACTCCACGCAACAATCCGAACTCGGCATTACCTCGTCCGGTCCACCCACCGTGGACGGCGAGCCGGACCAGTTTAGCGTAACCACCCCGTTTTTCAGCTTCCAGTT
Source organism: Puia sp. (assembly GCA_035946435.1). Taxonomy (GTDB): domain Bacteria; phylum Bacteroidota; class Bacteroidia; order Chitinophagales; family Chitinophagaceae; genus Puia. The sequence continues at coordinate 7,575 of DASYZH010000062.1, forward strand.
CACCTTCGACGGGAACGGCAATGCCATATTCTCCAACAGCGCCGGTTATAAGGTCCAGTGGCCCAACCACAGCTCCTTCATCGTTACCGACGACCAGGGCAACCAGTACTTCTTCGGGTCATCGTCCAGTTCCATCGAACAAACCTACACGACCATCTACGGCACCGGCATGACCTTTACGACAACCTGGTACCTGGACAAGATCGTCGCCTACAATTCATCCGAGACCATCAATTTGACCTATTTCACCTATGGCTATACGGATTATAACTATCACTACTATACGCAGTATGCCTTCGACAACAACGGCACACCCCACTCCGCGACCACGAATATACCCATCACCTACGCGATCATCAGCCCGAAATATATCTCCACTATCAGCTCGAACCAGGCCGAGATCTCCTTCAACTACCAGGCAGACCGTCAGGACGATCATAGCGCTGCCCGTTTGACGGGCTTCAGCCTCAACGGCTACAATCCCATTACCCAGAACTACATCAACTCCCTGACCTCCTATACCTTGAACTACAGCTATTTCGGCGCGCCTTCTACCGACACCAATGTCCTCCGGCTCTGCCTCAACAACATCACCGCCAGCGCAGGGGGCGGCAGCCCGCTGACACTGTATAGCTTTACCTACGATCTCGCCAACACGCTGCCCTCCAGGCAATCCCAGAACTTCGACTTCTGGGGATACTACACTATCCTGACCCCCTCGACAGCCAACCCGCTGGTAACGCCATCCGCACGGCAGCCCAACCTCGCTACCACGGAAACGGATGTCCTCACCACTGTTACTGATGTCCAGGGCGAGAGCTATGAAATCGGCTACGAGCTCAACACGTGGTACAGCGGCGGGAATGTCACCATCGGCGGCCTCCGTGTCAACCAGATCATCAAAACCTGGAATGGCACCCAGTACACCACACAGTATACCTACAACAACTCCAGCGGCAACTCCACAGGCCAAACCTACAACACCATCAACACCTCGGGAACCATCGTCAACTCACCTTACAATAACCTTACATATTATCAGGCCAATAGCCTCAATCTCGTCGGCGAGACCTACTCCGAATCGCCGTATCTTACCTATGACCTCTTCGGCAACTTCGTAGGCTATTCCGCCGTCAAAGTCACCAATCCCAATCAAAGCTATACCGTCTTCCAGTTCACGAACTTCAACACCACGAACTGCCAGGACGAAACCTTCGCCTCCGGCGGCGAGATCACATCCGCTGCCAGCAAATCCTACAAACGAGGCCTCCTCACCGAAAAGACGTTGTATACCGCCTCCGGCAACAAGATCTCCGACGACAAATACAATTACTCGACACTCAACACCTCCGTAACCGCGACATCATGGGCTTACCACTGGCTCCTCATGTCCCTGTCGCTGTCCTGGTGCGATCAATATATCGCCGGGATTTGCGTCGGTACCTACAGCGAGACCATCACCGACCCCTCCCTTTCGGGATACTATACTTCTTTTGTCGAAAATTACCGGCTGACCTCCAACACCCATACCGACTACGACCAGCTTACCCCAGCCAATTCTCTCGCAACGACCACGACCTATACCTATGACGTCGACGCCAACGACGCCAACAATACGAACCGGCTGGTCTCTGCGATTACCACCACCGACTCTAAAAACCAAACGGATACCAAGACCTATTACTATCCCATCGACGTCTACAAAACGGGCTCAGCGGCAATCCCCCTCCTTACCTCTGGTGAAACGAGCGCGCTTAACGCCATGGTTGTCGCCAATTTCACCAGCCCGATCGTCCATTCCATCGAGAACCGGAACGGGACCCAAATGGCCGTCCACAATTCTTATGCGACCGCGACAAACAACGACGTCTTCCTCGCCACCAGCTCGATCTATAAAAGCGACCCCGCCAATCCCACCGCTACCCTGGCGGACCAGCAAAACTTCAACTACGATCTCGCAACCGGCAACGCCATCTCTACAAACAGCATCGGCGGCAAAAACACGTCCGTTCTTTTCGGCTATAACTCGACCCTGCCCGTGGCCAAAATAGAAAATGCTTCGTCCACCAGCACGCCATCCGCAGGTACTTCCAGCTATTCCTATACCGTACCCAACGGCACTACGACCAGCGTTACCACCTATCCATTCACCGTTCTGGCCAACGGCACAATCAATGTCATGCTTGTCTGGCCCTCCTTACCGGCATCCGGCAGCAGCAATACCGCCCAGGTGACCTATACCATCACCGGCCCGGCAGGTTTCACCACACTCTCCAATGAAACCATCTGCATTTCCTCGAACTTTAATTGCTCCGGCTATACTCATACCGTCACTGATCCCTTTAGCTGTATCGCCGGTAACTATGTTCTTACCATCAGCAATTGCCAAAACCCCGAGAACAATTTCACCCTCTTCCAGATCAACTATCCCGGCACCCTCACCAATAGTCTGACCAATGAATTCTTCTACGAAGGCTTCGAGACAACCGGCAACTACTCCAACAATGCGCACACCGGAACACAGGCCTGGTCCGGCAGCTATACCGTCCCTTTCAACCTTCCGAACAGCCGCAGCTATCTCCTGCAATACTGGAATTACAACGGCTCCGCCTGGGTATTCAACCAGCAAGCCTATACCGGACCGGTGACGCTATCCGGCACCATCGACGATGTTCGCGTCTTTCCCACCGATGCACTGCTCTCTACATATACCTATTCCCCGGGAGTGGGCGAGACCTCCGAAACAGACCCCGGCGGCCATTCCACGATCTATCAATACGACGGTTTCCGCCGGTTGACTACCGTACGGGACCAGGACAACAACATCCTCAAACAATACGACTACGAATTCCAATCCTGCGCACACACCGTGCCCAATGACCCCGCAACCCAATCCTATTTCCGCAACAACTGCTCCGGCAGCACACCCTACGGCTCGGAAGTGACGTACAATGTCGCTGCAGGAAAATATACCGCCTGTACTGCGGCTGCCGCCGACCAGCTCGCCGCAAACGATATCGCCTATAACGGACAGAATTACGCTAACGCCAACGGTTCCTGCTCCGCCACCGCACCTTGTGTCGCCCCCATAAATGTCGCCGCCTCCGCCAATGCCGCCACCGTCACGGTGACCTGGACCTACCCACCCGGGGTAGGCACCAACGCCTATGCCGTCTACGTCAGGAACTCGGCCGGCACTACCGTCTATGACAACTATGGCGTCGGGTCGCCCCTCACAATAAGCTCGGGTCTTGCGTACAGCACCACCTATACGGTCTCCGTGCTTTCCCTCTGCGGAAGCGATCCGGGCAGTTCCCCGGTTACCGTGACCACGGGCAGCGCGGCAGGCCAGGCAGTCAACCTCACTAACCAGAACCCCTCACCTTCCGGTTTCTGTTGCCACGGCTGTCAATACACCTCCACGGTATATTCCAATACGCCAACCATCGGCCCCGGCTCCCTGCTCTATACCGACGCGGCCCTGACCCAACCACTTACAGGTATGACCTTCATCTTTCCATATAACAATAACACCAGCAACTATATTTATCAACTCAGCGGTAACACCGTCACCTCTACCACGGTAACCTGCCACTAAGTCCATAAAAACCTTTGCATATGAGAATCGTTAACCTCCTCCTCCCGGTCCTGCTATCCTCCATCCTCGCGACAGGCCCGGCCAAAGCCCAAACCCCGAATCCCGTCCCTTCCGCCCATTCCGCTTCCACCGTCAACTATACCCGCGTCTGGACGCCTTCCGCCCCGGAACAAAACCCGGCCAACCTCCTCATCCGACCGCTCACGGATGTGAAACAGGTCACCGACTACAGCGACGGATTCGGCCGCCCTCTCCAGTCCGTACGAAAAGCAGCCAGCCCCGCCGGGAACGATATGGTCGTCGCACACTGCTATGATCCCACTTCCGGCCTCGAGCTTTTCCGCTATCTTGCCTTTACCGCCAACGTCGCCACCACCGGTGACGTCACGAATGATGGCAACTTCAAGACCGACGCCTTCCAGCAGCAAACCGCTTTTTACAATACCTATCTCAGCGGCCAAACGGGCGAGACTAATGTGGGCACGGGCGGGGCAAACTGGGCCTATGATCAAACCAACTATGAAGCCTCACCGCTCGCGCGGCCCCTTACCAACTATACACCCGGCAGCTCCTGGGTCGGCAGCCAAACCCCGACCACCCCCGGCCACAACACCACACAGGAATTTCTCGTCAATACCACCACCGACAACGTCCAGATCTGGAATATCCCCGGCTGGAATATCACCAACCCCGAACTCCTCTCCAGCATCATCCCAACGAACGGCGGCGCCTATGCGGCCGGGACGCTGTACAAGACTATCGCCACCGACGAGCAAGGTCTGCAGACCATCGAATTCCGCGACCAATACGACCAGGTCATTCTGCGCAAACAACAGGTCCAAAATCCCTCGACACCCCTCGACAACGGCAGCGGCAGTGGCTATACCGGCTGGCTTTGCACCTACTATGTTTATGACGACCACGGCGCCATCCGCTTTATCATCACCCCCAATGTCGTCGCACAAATGGTGACCGCATCATCGTGGAGCATCAGCCAGACCCAGGCCGATGAGCTCTGCTACCGTTTCGAGTACGACCAGCTGGGCCAGATGATCGTCAAAAAGACCCCAGGCACACCTACCGGCAACACAGGCGAGGTATGGATGGTCTATGACCAACGTCACCGCCTTGTGATGCAACAGGACGGCAACCAGCGCGCCGCCAAACAATGGCTTTATGTCCAATACGACAACCTCGACCGGCCCATCGCACAGGGTCTCATCAACGACCCCGGCGACTACAGCAACCTGGCATATCACGTCAACGGCGCCGCCACCAGTGGCAACAATTCCTCCGGCGTCTCCGCCTGGCCCGTCCTTAGCTCCTACACCGGCACCGAGATCCTGTCGCAGATCTGGTACGACAATTACAATAACATCCCATCCACCCTTTCCAAAACCATCGACCCTTCGACCAGTGGTACCGCCAATAGCGCCTTCACCACAGGATTTAACCTCACACCATCCTACGCCCAGCCTATCACCCAAAGCGCAATGACACAGGGCCTGGTCACCGGAACAAATGCCGAAGTGCTTGCGACCGCCAATGCCCAGTATATCCCTACGGTGAACTTCTATGACGAAAAAGGCAGGGTCATCCAAACACAAAGTATCAACGTCACATCCGGCAAAGACATCGGGACGACGCAGTACAATTGGATCGGCGAGCCCCTTACCACCCTGGAAGCGCAAACCTATTCCAGCAGCACTAACCCCCAGACGCATCTTGTCGCGACCGCTATGACCTATGACGCTATAGGCCGGGTCCTCACCATAAAAAAAACTATCAACAGCACCGTCAATGGCGTTGCTGTGGGCTCGCCCACCACCACCATTGCCACCCATCAATACGATGAGCTCAGCCGGCTCCAGAAGACCACCTTGGGTGACAACCTCGAAAGCCTCACCTATAGCTACAATGTCAGAGGATGGCTCCGCGGCATCAACCAGGGCTACATCTCCGGCAGCACCTCCAATTATTTCGGTCTCGAGCTAGGCTATGACAAATCCACCTCCGTCGCACCCGGCAATAGCTTCCTTAACCCCATCTTCAACGGCAGTATCAGTGGTAATGTCTGGAAGACCAAGGGCGACGGCATCAACCGCAAATACGATTTCAGCTACGACAACCTCAGCAGGCTTACGGGCGCGGCCTTCCTCCAGAACTCGTCGGCCAGTTCCTGGGACAACAGCTACGTAGACTTTACGGTGAGCGGCATCGGCTACGATGCCAATGGCAACATG
>DASYZH010000063.1:0-21442 GCA_035946435.1 Puia sp.
GAGTGGGAGTATGGTTGGGATTGTTGCGGGGCGGGCGGGGCTTTCGCCGGGCGGGTCACCCTGGCGTGCCCCAGAGGTGGATAAGGACAGTGGGTCACCCTGGCGCGCCTGGGAGGTGGATGAGGACAGCGGGTCGCCCTGAAACGGCTGGAAGGCCGCGGCGCGGGCCAACTTGTCCATGAACCCATCGTCGATGAGATATTCCGCGGCGGCGGCAAATTCCACCTCGAGGCCCTGGCGCCGGATCTCCGCAATGACGTGATCGCGGCCGCCAAGGATGATCTCCGGCGTATTCCGGAAGTGATCGCTGTTGACATGCGGCGTCGTGATGAGCTTGCGGTAGCCCAGGTCGACCAGCCCACGGATCAGCAGCATGGAGGTCTCCATATCGGGCGAGCCATCGTCGATCCCGGGGATGAGGTGGGAGTGGATGTCACAGCCAATGCTTTCCAGCTTGGGGCCGGGCCGGGGCTTCTTTTTAAAAAACGAGAACAATGGTCGGTGGCTCTTTTTTACAGGCGTCAGCGTCGGTAAGTCACTGCGTCAGTGGTGTCCTTTATATTCCTCATAGACCCGCCGAAGGCCGTCCTCCAGTGGGATCTGATGTTTCCAGCCAAAGCTATGCAATTTGGAGACATCCATGAGCTTCCTGGGGGTGCCGTCGGGCTTGCTCCGGTCGTGCACGATCTCGCCGGTATAGCCTACGGTCTCTTTGACCAGCAAGGCCAGCTCGCCGATCTCGAGGTCCTCACCGGTACCGATGTTGACCAGCCCCGGCTCGTTGTAGTTCTGCATCAGGTAGAAGCAGGCATCCGCCAGATCGTCGGCATGCAGGAACTCGCGGCGAGGTTTGCCCGAGCCCCAGATCGTCACCGACGGCGCCGAAGACTTTTGAGCCTCGTGAAATTTCCGGATCAGCGCCGGCAGCACATGAGAAGTATTCAGATCATAGTTGTCATTGGGACCATACAAATTGGTCGGCATCACGCTGATAAAGTTGCAGCCATATTGGGACCTGTACGCATCGCATAGTTTTATGCCGGCGATCTTGGCGATAGCATACGGCTCGTTGGTCTCTTCGAGCAGCCCCGTGAGTAGATAGTCTTCTTTCAGGGGCTGTGGGGCTAATTTTGGGTAGATGCAGGATGAGCCCAGGAACATCAGCTTCTTCACCCCGTTGCGATAGGCAGCGTCGATGGTATTGTTCTGGATCATCAGGTTGTCATACAAAAACTCTCCCCGGTAGGTGTTATTTGCCATGATCCCGCCGACCTTGGCGGCGGCAAGGAACACATAGTCCGGTCGCTCCGCTGCAAAAAAGGCCTGCACGGCTGCCTGGTTCTTGAGATCGAGCTCACCGGAGGTGCGGGTAAGCAGGTTGGTAAAGCCTTCCTTTTGGAGCTTGCGGGTGATGGCCGAGCCGACCATCCCGCGATGGCCGGCAACGTAGATCTTGTCTGTAGCTTGCATATTATTCGTACTGGTTCTTGACGTAAAATCCCGAGTCTTTCAGCGTCCGCTCCCTGCGGAACAACTGGATGTCGGCATCCATCATATCCTTGACAAGCATCGGGAGATCATAGGTAGGTTTCCAACCCAGCTTTGTCTGCGCCTTCGTGGGATCGCCTATAAGCAGGTCGACTTCCGTGGGGCGATAATATTTGGGGTCTACGGCAATCACCTCCTTACCCACAGGCACCACAAAGTCCGGGTTGTTGCTGCTGGCGACGACCCCGATCTCTTTATCCGCTTTTCCCTTGAATTCCAGCTCCACGCCGATCTCTGCAAAAGCCATGCGCACGAATTCTCTCACGGGGGTGGTCACGCCGGTGGCGATCACATAGTCCTCGGCCTGCGGCTGCTGAAGGATGCGCCACATGGCTTCCACATAGTCTTTGGCATGACCCCAGTCGCGGCGGGCATCCAGGTTGCCGAGATAGATCTTGTCCTGCAGCCCGAGCCCGATCTTGGCGACGCCGCGGGTGATCTTGCGGGTCACGAAGGTCTCGCCGCGAAGCGGCGACTCGTGGTTGAAAAGGATGCCGTTGCAGGCATACATGCCATAGGCCTCGCGGTAGTTCACGGTGATCCAGTAACCATATAATTTGGCAACGGCGTAAGGGCTGCGGGGATAGAAGGGTGTCGTCTCGCTTTGGGGCACGGCCTGGACAAGACCGTACAACTCCGAGGTCGAAGCCTGGTAAACCTTGGTCTTCGTGGTCAATCCCAGCAGCCTGACGGCTTCCAGGATACGCAACGTGCCGATACCATCCGCATTGGCAGTATATTCCGGCATGTCGAAGCTCACATGCACATGGCTCATGGCTGCGAGGTTATAGATCTCATCGGGCTGGGTCTCCTGAATGATCCGGATGAGGTTCGTCGAGTCCGTGAGATCGCCGTAGTGCAGCTTGAAACGTACATCGCTCTCATGTGGGTCCTGATAAAGATGGTCGATCCGATCCGTATTGAAGAGAGAACTTCTCCTTTTGATACCATGGACGATATACCCTTTTTTCAATAAAAGCTCGCTTAAGTAAGCACCGTCCTGGCCGGTGACGCCGGTTATCAAAGCCGTTTTAGCCATTAAGTCTTATGATTTTTAATTTTATTTAAATATAAACTGATGGATCTTTCTCAGGGGTTTCAGATACAAAGTAAAAAAATAAGGCTTTAGCCCGTTCAACTTCCATGCCAACCGGTCCTCTTTATTGGCAAGGAGCCTGTTTAGCAGGCTGGCATTGGATATCCCGCCGGTCCGCATCTTAACGATCACCTGGGGAATATAGTGTGCAGGCAGTCGCAGCTTCAGCAAGATACGAAGCATAAACTCATAATCGGCCGCGGATCGCATTTCGGGATGGAACAAACCAGCACGTTCATAAACTTCCCGGCGAACGAAGAAGGTGGGATGGGGCGGCATCCACCCAAAATAGAAATTTCCCGGTTTGAAAGGGCCGGAAATCCAACGGCGGCGAATCTTTTCCAGGTCGGCAGCATCCACATATTGCAGATCGGCATAAGCCGTCATCACGGCGGGATCGGCGAACACACGGGCGATATCGGAAAGCACGGTGCTGCCCGTATACACATCGTCCGAATTGAGGATACCGACTACATCGCCCGTGGCCATACCGATGCCTTTGTTCATCGCATCGTATATGCCGTTGTCCTTTTCCGACAGGACTCTGGCGACATGTGGGAATTGCCGGACGATGTCGAGGGTATTGTCATGGGATCCCCCGTCGACGATGATGTGTTCGATGTCGGGATAAGCCTGCTGCCGGATACATTCGAGCGTATCTCTTATGGTGGCGCCGCTGTTGAATGTAGCTGTAATAATTGAAATTCTCACGAGATGGTTCTGGTTTTGACCGCGGTAGCAGGATTACCTGTATAGACGGTATAAGGCTGCAGCTCCCTGCCGGAGACCGAACCTGCAGTCAGCATGCTGTGCGAGCGGCATATTGCGCCGCCGAGAACGACGGCCCTGGCACATATCCAGACCCCTTCTTCCAGCAGGATGGGCGATGAAAGGAAATCAAATGTCGTCTTCCGGTAGTCATGGCTTCCGCTAACCAGCAGGCAGCCCTGAGAAAGGACGACGTTTTCGCCGATGGTGACATTCGACAAATTATCGATCCATACGTGTTCTCCTATCCACGAATGGTCACCGATAGCGAGTTTCCAGGGAAATTTGATATTCACTGAAGGTTTGATCACCACTCCCTTGCCCACCGTGGCCCCGAACAGCTTTAACAAAAAAACCTTGCTGCCCGAAATTATGTTGAGGGGATTCTTGAAGAAAAGGATATTCACGAAATACCATAAGATCTGTTTCGTACGGGAAGCCCCGATGACCAGCGTCGTACGGTATAGTGAAAGATCTACTTTTTTTTGCGCGTCCATGATGCTGCTTTTTGGATAGCGGAGATGATCTTTTCGTAAGAAAAATCCTGTATGATCCGCTGCGAAGCGGCTTTCATTTTCGCCAGGTCTTCCGTACCATCGAGCAACCGTCTGATGAAGCGGGCTGCCTCTTCGACATCTCCGCAAGGAAAAACGAGACCATTCTGCCCTGCTCTTACAAGATCGACGGCGCCTCCTACCTTATCCGATAGCATCACCGCGCACCCGCTGGCCATGGCTTCGTTTGCGCCGAGTCCCCAGGTCTCGCCCGGCCCCCTGGAAGGCAGGATGAAGATATCCGCCAGGCGATAGACCACCGGCATAAGCTGCTGGTTTTGAAATTCCAGGAGCCGGAATCGGGAGTCGGTGGCCGTGGTCTGTCTTATGGTGTCCTCCATCGAGCCGTTTCCTACAAAGATCAGCTTGAGCCGCGCGTCAGTGATCTCGTTCGCCAACCGGACGAGGAAAAGAGGATCTTTTTTTCCCTCCAGCTTTCCGGCGAAAAGCAGTACCAGATCCGTTTCGGCGATGCCCAGTGACATCCGCCAGCTTTTAGCCTGCCCGGTGTAACCTCCATCCGGACCGGCAAAACGGGTATTATCGATGGCGTGGGGCGCTGGTATCAGCTGAGCTTCCCGCAATCCATGTTTTCTAAAATATTCTTTGTTGTTGCGTCCCACATAAAGTGCGACATCCACATGGCTATAGATCCAGCGGAGAAAGAGGCGTCGCAGTATTCGCTTGAAACCCGCCTGCTCGTCCAGCAAGGTGGAATCGCCCCTGAACAACACCGGGATCTTCCCATGAAAATGGCGCATGCATCGAAGATGGCTGTCATAGCTCCAGCCGAAGACCAGGACGGCGTCGGGACTCCAGGCTTCGATCTCTTCATTCAGTGATGGATTGATCATCCCTTTGAAATGATGACTGCCCGGTTCCGCGGCGATATTTTTCACGAATGTATAATCGTAGCCCTCCAGCAGCGGAATATTCCATTCGATCTCACGGCCAAAATCCGGATCATATTTGGCGCCGCGCGCTGACTGTTCCCAGGTGTAGAACACCCTGCTCTTTACCACCCCGCTTTCGTGCAGAAGCCGGAACAACGGTGCATTGTACTGGATGGGATGCGTGCTTACAATAGCGATCTTTTTCATGGGACAGGCTGACTGAACAGCTTGGTATACTCTTCCGTAAGATTCATCTTTCCTACAAACCCCTTTACAAATCGCAGGGCGCCACCGCTCCAGGCGTCATATTCTTCCTGGTTGAAACCGGCCATCGTATCGAGCGCCCCGGTGAATGCCGCTTCATCACCCAAAGGCAAGTCCCATCCGGCTTTTGCGGTATACAGTTCCCTCCATGGCGTTTGATCGCTGATCAGCACCGGTCTGCCGCAGGCCAACGCCTCGAAGATCGCATGCCCGAAATTCTCGCCGCGGGTAGGGAGTACGAACAGGTGGTGAGCGGCGGTAAGCGCAGGCAGTTCCCGGTTCGGCAGCTCACCCGCGTAATGGACGCCAAGATGGTCGGGCAATCGCCCGATGAGGTCTTCACATTTCGTCCAATAAGCAGCGTCTTCTATACTACCCACGATCGTGAGCCTGATCTTTCTTCGCGCCGCCGCCAGGCTGACCAGCAAAAAGTCCAGGTTCTTAATGGGATGTATCCGGCCTATAAAAATAATGGATAAGGATCCGGCTTTCTTTTCGATATACGGCGGGGTCGTCGAGAGCGTTGCGGGAAAATTGGGTATTTGGATGACGTCGGGGATGTTGCCGAAGTGCCTGCGAATGTCCACCACCTCTGTTTCGTCGGACGCGTGGAAGGAGATGTTTTTTTGCAGCCCGGACCATCGGAAGAATTTCAGGAACAGCCTCTTTTTAAGGGGTTTAAAATTTATGGCGCTGGCGCGTAGCATTCCCCGTGGCGACAGCACGATGCGCGTCTCCAGGGAGGTCAGACGGCTGATCAGCAAGGGATAGATCGTAAACTTCGTGGAGAACATGCTGTTGAGGTAAATGAAATCCGGCTTTATTTCCTGCAGCAGCTGCCTGATCCTGGACCATGTAAGCGATCCGGGTGAGCAATAGTACACCCGGGTACCGGTCTCCGGACCGCTCCAGGTGTCCGGGACGATACCGGCATAGGATTCCGTTGCTGCCAGGTCCCTGTCCCGGGTAAATACATATACCCGGTAGCTGGCCTGCATCGAATTGACGAAGTTCACGCAGGAGCGGATGGGTCCCCCCGCGCGGTAGCCCGGCTCATACCAGTCTGCAAATAAAAAGATCGTTAGCATGTGACGTTGTTATTCTCCAGCCAATGTTCGAGCACGACGAATAACCAGATCTCGGACCATCGCACCTGCGGATCGCCGGCCTGGAATCGTTCCCACCGGCCGATGAGCTCCTTCTCCCGTACAAAAGGGCGGAGCGCGATATTCCTGATCTTTTCGTTGCAAAAGGAACGTAGCTCCCTTTTCATCCACAGCTCCCAGGGGAACACGAAGCCCTGCTTTTTCCGGAACACCACTTCATCGGGGAGCAGTGGTTTCAGGGATTCCACCATCAGGCTCTTCGCATAGACGGGTTTTTTGATTTCGTCCGGTATTCCCATCACGAATTCTACAAGGTCATGGTCGAAAAATGGCTCGCGCACTTCCAGGGAGACGGCCATGCTCATCTGATCGGTATCTTTTAACAGGGTGTGCTGTGTATAGCCCATGTATTCCGCGGCGGAAACCTGGCTCAGCAAAGGCAACCGCTCCAGCTCCGCACGGGCGGACGCAAGGCAGGTCTGCAGATCGCTGGGGAGCTCCGGGTTCAGCGTCGTCAGCTCCATCAGGTTATCCGGGGGGATGACCTGTCTAAAGACGGGGTAGACCTTATCGATCGTATAGTCATCCGTTTTCAGCAGCTGCTGCAATCGTAGCCTCCGGGATCCGGATTGTGAAAAGGCCGCCAGGCTGCGCACCGGGGAAGGCAGGCTCCAAAGCCAGGCCCTCGATCTCAGCTGCAGATACTGCATAAAAAAGGGATAGCCGGCAAACAGCTCGTCACCCCCTACTCCCGAAAGCGCAACCACGATCCCCTGCTGACGGATAGCCTTGGATACCACATAAGTATTTATCCCGTCGCCGCTGGGCGTATCCATGGCATTGAGGGCATGGGGGAGCTCATCGAGGAAATTATCCGGTCTCAGCAGGATACGCGTGTGCCGCGTATTGAACTTGCGTGCCACTATCTCTGCATATTCCGACTCGTCGTACTCCTTTTCATCGAAAGAGATGTTGAAGGTATTGGGCTTGCCTGATCCTACCTCCGCCATCAGGCCGACGACGGCGCTGGAATCTATGCCGCCGGACAGAAACGCGCCTACAGGCACATCGCTGATAAGCCGCCGTTGTACCGACTGCAATAATAACTCATGGATCCTTTTCCGGACCCGGCCCGGATCGCTATAGTCGGCTGCCGGCAATGTGCGGGTCACCTTCCAATAGATGTTGGTTTCCGTTCTCCCGTCCCTGATCTTCATCCAGCTGCCGGCTTCCAGCTGCCGGATATTCCTGATCATCGTGTGCGGGAAACCTATGGATTGGTAGCTGAAATAATCCAGCAGCGCAGCGGGCTCCATCACCGTTCGCACGACCCCGGAAGCAAGGATAGACCTGATCTCGGAAGCGAAGAGGAATTTCTCCCCGTCCAGATAATAATAGAAGGGCTTCACGCCCATCCTGTCGCGGGCAACAAACAACTCCTTTTCCTGGTGATCCCAAATGGCGAAGGCGAACATCCCCCTGAATTGATGGATACATTCGGGCCCCCATTTGGCATAGGCGGCGATCAGCACTTCCGTGTCACCGGTCGTTTGGAAATCATACTCCGGTATCCTAACCTTTACTTCTTCGTAATTGTACAATTCACCATTGAATACCATTACATACCGGCCGGATCTGTCAAAAAAGGGTTGATTGGCCGCCGACGAAAGATCTAGAATGGATAAGCGCCGGTGGCCGAACGCCACCTGTGATCCGTCATAGAAGCCATCTGCATCCGGTCCGCGGTGAGCTAACGCACCGGTCATGCCTCGAATGGTCTTCGGCTCAATCGCCTGATCTCTGAAATAGTATAAGCCTGCGATGCCGCACATTAGGGAAAGGGTAAAAATTTATAAATGCCGGCTGCCGTTGAGCAACTCCCTGTAGCAGGCGAGATATTGCCCTGTGATAGCCCGGGTATCGAACCGTTCGGCATTTTTGAATCCGGCCGCTATAAGCCCTTGCCGGTATGCCTCATCTTCCGTGACCTTTGTGACGCCCGCACGGATGGCCTCCACCGATTCAGGATCCACCAGGCAGGCGCCTTCACCCGCTACCTCCTTCATGGGGCTCCGGTTGCTGGTAACGACCACCCGCCCCGTCTTTTGTGCTTCTACGACCGGCAAACCGAATCCTTCATAAAGTGAAGGGAAAAGCAGGATGTCCGCCTTTACGTACTCGGCGGCCATCTCATCATCGGTGAGGCCGGACACGATGCTATGTTCAATTTTTTGCTCTTGCAGAGCGGTAACAGCATCCGGGGGGGCAATCCCGACAATGCGGAGATGGCAGGCCAGACCCGCCAGTGCCTTGATCGCCCGATGCAGATTTTTGTTCGGCGTAACGCCTACAAAAAGTATCCGTGGCTTATGCCGCTGGAAAGGTTGTTCGACAAACCGGATGTTTTCTCTCACGGGGTTAGGGATCACCTTTATTTTGTCCGGGTTGCAGCCGGTAAACCGCACGATATCCTTTTTTGTTGCTTCGGAGATCGTTGTCACCATCCGGCAGCGGCTAACAGGCCGGTCCAGGTATAGTTGCTTTAAGATCCACCTTTTTATTCCCTGCGTATGGTAAAGAAATACGCAGTCATGAATGGTCAGCACGGTTCGATCGCGGGGAAGCACCAAGGCAGTATAGTGAATGTCGCCCGTGATATGATAGATGTCCGCCTTTTTACCACCAAAGCGGCCGATAGCAGTCCTGAAATTGGCAGGCGCAGGACCGCTTCGGGGCACATAACATTTCTCCGTTCTCATCCCGGTGCGCTTCATGTCCGCGATGATGCTGTAAAAGACCCGTTCGATGCTAAAAAAGGTCCGGTGCGGCTTTCTGAAAATAAAGGCTATTGTCATAATGCATATCCTGTTACTCTTTTGAACACCCGGATAAAGAGCAGCATAAAGATTACCCCGGTAACGATGGAGCTGAAGGTAGTCAATACATCCGTTTCCACCACGACGGCATAGAAAAAGAGGAAGGGTATCCAGCAAAGAATGGAAGGCCGCCTTTCACTCCATTTCAACAGCTTTGTCAGGACAAAATTGAAAAAGAGTCCATAAAAGAACATGAAGATAACGCCACCGGTCTTGCCGAAGTTGCCATAGGCTTCGCCTATCGAGCCGATATTCATGCTATATCCGTGCAGATTATATCCCCAGAAACGTTTGAGATTGTATTTGCCGCCGGCTTCAGGTTTATCGGGCCATACGACACGAGGGATAAAAGCGGCGGCTATGGATGTCGCGATGGTCTCGCCGTTCGCATAAGGGAAGCGCCTCGGTACCCTGTCCATGGTTACGCCGATGAGCCACCCCTGGTTCATCCGGACGGCTATGGCGAAGAGCTCGTCCTTTTGGATCAGCGATGAAGGATCTGTCAGCCTGTCGACTATGAGCTTGCCAAAATAGGAGGGGTCGGCGCCATGTGTCCAGGCTACGGCTCTATAGGCCGATTTCACGCTCTGCAACGTGAAGACCATGAAAATGCCGCATATGAACACGATGAGCTTTCTGAAGAAGGAGATCGGCTTCATATATAACGCCACCAAAATGTAGAAGAGCGCCATCGAATAGACGAGCTCACCGAACAACCCGGTGCGGATCGAATTCAACAGGGTAAGCCCGATAACCCCCGCCAGAATGAGATTCTTTCGCTTGTGATCCGAAAAAAAGATGTAGAATACGCCCACCATGGAAAGATGCTCCAGCAGGTACACTACCCGGCCGATAGACGATGGGACCACGTATCGTAGCACGCCGGAGGTGAGGCTAAGTCCAATGAGTATAAATCCGATCCTTATCTTCTCTTTGCCGGAAAAAAAACGCCGGATACGCTCCTTGTATTCCTGTGAATTCTCGTTGATCTGCAGCCTGGCCAGCCTAATCTTAAGGCCGATCATCATGGCGAGGGTGCCGGGAAACGCATAAGAAAAATACTCGTCGGAAGAGATCGGCATATATTTATTGAATATATATGCCACCCTGTCCTGCCGGGTATAATTGTGATAAAAGATCACGGGCATTACCAGCCAGGTAAAGCTGGCCAGGATCACAGCAATGTCAAGTACGACTACTTTCTTACCCAGGTTATATAGGAAGCTAAATAAGCTGAAGACGAGCAAGGCAACCGACAACCCTTCATATAAGGTCAAATCGGTAGTGATGCCCACCACATAGGCGAAAACGCCGGCCACCACCAAAAAAATAAGATCGTGCTTGCCCATGATTCGCAAATAAAGATCAGTTACGCAGGACCTTAAACCCCTCCTCTAAACGCCGTACCGACGCCGGGTCGTCAAAATCCACTTTCCCCTCAAAGATACGATGATTGATCTCCATGGGGCGGAGATCGTCCTGCCAGTCGCCTTCGGGCTTTATGATAATGGCATCCGAGAGAAAGGCTCCCCAATAGCTGAAGGTGCTGCTCCGGGAAAGCACCAGAACCCGGCTCCTGCTCATCAGCAAAATATCCAGTATATCGGGTTTGTCTTCGGCCAGCCGGACGCCGGGCAAAGCCAGCACGTCCCCGATCTCACCGGGGGCGGCATCCGTAAATACCGTCACCGGCCACTGCTCACCTGCCGCTTCGCGGGTCAGGCGGATGGCCTCGATGAAAAAAAGGGTCGGTGTTAGCGGGTTCCCATATTTAAAATCGCCCCGGCGGATATGAATCGCGATCACCGGAGGGGCGTAGGTGTCAAGCGCAGCCCGCATGCGTGGCGAAAGCAGGTCGAGAATGCCTTCTTTTACCATGTCCCGGTGAGCCCTGAAAGGACCGAACAGGTCTTTTTCAGGTGATACCTGATCAAAAAGGAAAATGGTCTCATCGGTGCCGGGCCATGGTTTTACCTCCGGCTCGGTGACAACGGCAAGACGTTTCTTCTCAAAGGCGGTGCTCCATCGCCGCCACCAGCCGTCTTCCCGGAAATAGCCCCAGTAGGCCCTTTTCTTTCTTTCCCATCTCAACCATGCGCCCCATTGGATGCGGCCCCAGGAAGTCGTGACCAGCGGAAGCCCGTTGAGTCGGGAAAAGACAAATGCCCGAGACCAGACCAGCAGCATATTGCCGAGGCCGGTTCGGGGAAATTGTACGTATACCTTCCCTCTTTTCATGGTGTCGTCACTTGCGTTTTGCCGGGGATGATCCTGTCGAGCAGAGCGGCCAGCTGCCGGGTCACCTCCCGGGCGGAGAACCTGTCGAATGCCGCATAGTCGACGTTTGCGGGAGAAAAGGATTCCAAAAATTCCTTAAATTGTCGATAGGCGGGAGTAAAATCGGTCATAATGGTGTCGACACCGGCTTCCCCATCGAATGCCAGCACGACGCCGGCGCCTGTTGAACGGATCACTTCGCAGGCCGTGCTCCGGGCATGCAGCAGGGCCCATATCGGTTTCCCGCTCAGCACGCCCTGGTAGACCTTCGAAGGCGTGTAATGCACTTCCGTGCTGCCGAGTATAAAAACCCCGGATGCGGCTTCCAGGTGCGTCAGGACATCCAGGTAGGGGATACGTGCGGGATATTCGAAGATCTGCTCCTGCCAAAGGCCGTACCTCTCCGCCATCGGCTTTATGTTATATCCTTCCGGATCATTGACGGTCTTGCCTGTCCCAATAAAATGGATCTCCAGGTCCCGGAATTGCTGCTTGTCTTTGGCCATTGCCCCCATCATGGCTTCCAGCGGAGCGTAGGCTTTAGGAAGCATCGCCCCGGCATAGATCAGCACCTGTTTACCCGGCCGTGGGGCAAAAAGATAGGGTTTTAGTCCAAGCTCCCTCACTTTTTCATGATCTTTTGCCTCTCCGCCATAAGGCATGGCCCCGAAGAGGCTTGTTTTGGCCAGGACCGGGTTGCGCTCCTGCACGCCCCTATAGTAACCTTCCGCCACGCCGGTGATGAGTGAAGCTTTGCGGATGGCGATGGGTTCAAGAAAGGACGACAATTTCCAGCTGAACCAGTGCCTGGAAAAGATCCTGTCGCTGCCCGGAAAACGGTGCACCCAGGGATCGATATAGTCGATGCCATAAGCGATCCCTGTGGACCGGTGCAGTAGTCTGCCCAGCAAGGCTGTGTAGAAAGATGGGATGGGGATGTATAAAAAATCGAGCTTTTCCTTCCTGATCAATTGCTTCGCTTTGCGATACAGCTGGAAAAAAGCTCTTAGCCCGATGTCGCCTATCAGCCTGGGCCGGGTGACCGGGAAGGCCTTTGCCTTTTCGATGCGCAGGCCGGCGGGTAGCAGTCCGGAGAGATGAGGATCCGGTTGTTCTTCGTAGAAGGATTCATCCACCGTGAGGACCAGCGGCTCCCAGCCAAAGGCGGGTAGGTGCTGCGCAAAAAGCCGCGACCGATGGACCGCCGCCAGGTTCGATGGCGGAAAATGGGGCGCGATGATCAATATCTTTTTAAGCTCGGAATTACTCATGATTTTTTTTCCCCAGAATTCTTTCGACACAGGCGACCAGTTTGCCCGATTCTTTTTCCCAGTTGAAGCCGTTCTCCGCGGCCGAGCGTGCTGCCATCCTGGTACCCAGGAGACGGTCAGGATCGTCGAGATAGCATTGCATAGTGGCGGCGAGGCTTTGCGGATCGTCCATTTTGCATAGGATGCCGGCGTCGGGAAAGCTGCGCAGGATATCTTTTTGTCCGTCGGTATCCGTTGCGATCACCGCAAGACCGGAGACGAGATAAGAAAATAATTTGTTGGAGACGGCCACCATCGCATTCTCGGAAGTGTTCATTTCCAGCGCGAGCCCCACGTCATACCGGCTTGCTTCGGGGATCAGGCCGGCGGCCAGTATGGGGTCATGGAAAAAGATCTTTCCTTCGAGTCTGTGCCGTTGGATGAGCTCGTCCATCACCGGCCTGTATCCCTGCTGCATGGTTCCCCGCAGATGCACTTCGAATGGCGCCGTCAACCGGCCGGCGGCTTCCATGAGCCCCTCGAGTCCCCTGTGTGGCCCGATCACCTGGGAATACCAATAGAACCGGGGCGGCGTACCCAGCCGGATCGCGTCGATAGGCTCCAGGGGGAAGACATTCAGCAGGGTCAGCGGATCCTTTATGCCATACTCCCGCCGGTAGCCTTCGGCGATACCACGGGATGCAGCCGAAACATAAATACAATGGGGCAGGTATTTGGCTTCAAGAAAACCGATCATTGCGACGGCCCGGGCATCCATGCCATTCATCCCCCTATGGAAATCCTCGGCGTCGAAGCCAAGATCGGTTTTGTTGTGCCGGGCGGCTGCGGCGCCGGCTCCCAGCGCTTCGGCGTGGTGTACTATATAGAGATCGGCCTTTTGTGCTTTCGCCAGGCGCGTGAGCCCATCGAAGCCTTTTTCTCCGGCCCGTTCGGCGATGCCGTAACGGAAGCTAAGTTTCGTCAACGCGGAGCAGAGCTTTTGTCTGATCGTGTAGCCGATCCAGCGCACGCCTTGTATTCCGCCTGTCTTTCGGAAGTCGACCGTCTTCAGTGTCCATTTCCTCGGAGCCATGAGCTCCACGTCGAAGGCATGTTGCTGCAGGTTATTGTCGACGGCCACGACGACCACTTCGTATCCGGCCGCGCACAAGGCATCGGCCTCTTTAAGCACACGGGGGTTGTAGCTGATATGCCTGGTCGTGACAATACAGATCTTTTCTCCTCTCATCATTTTTCTACAAATTCCAAAATACGATCCGTCTGCCGGACATACGTATTATCGAGCGCAAAGGAGATGCGCCGTTTTTGTTCATCGGGGTGATTGTATCTGGAAAGATCACCAATTACCGCGTCGAAGATGACGGGCAGGTCCTCTTCCTTCTCTTTTTCACACATGGCCAGCAAACTGGTACCGGCGTAATTGGAAACGTGCGTCGATACGACTACTTTCCCTGTGCTCAGGTATTCCAGCAGCTTGTGCGCATTGGAAGCGGCATTCATTTCTTTTTTTGGCGAATACATGAAGAGGAACATATCCATTTTAAACAACCCTTCCGCCAATGTTTCCTGGTCGGCGATGCCATGGAGAATGACATTTTCGCGGCCCTTGAGGAAATCTACAAAGTCGAGCAGCTCAGCCGGTATTTCGGCGTCGGCCGGCGTCACGTTATTGCCGGTGAGCGAATGCGGTCCCCAAAAATGGAACTCGGCATCGGGGTGCGCCGTTATGACGGCTCTGGCTATTTCGGTATTCATGCCGGTCCGCAGCAGATTGCCCACATAGCCGATCCTGACCCTGGCGCCAGTCCGCGGCGCCTGCGAATCGAACTCGCCGGAAGCCAGCTTTTTTTGCGCACGGTCGGCAAAAGCTCCACCCAGCCCATGCTGCAGCAGCAGCTTTGGGGGCGGAGTAGCCGCATAGAAATCCATGATCACCTGGGAAATGGAAATGAGGGCATCGGCCGAATGCGCCGCCTTGAAGATATGGCTGCCCCGGTAAAAATCATAGAGCAACAGGATGGATCGGCGGGCGTCGAAAACGCGAAGGTCTACGAAGAGGTTGGGATTGAAACACCAGACCTGGTCGACTTGTGTGCCCGTGATCTTTTTTATCGCCCTGACATAGCGCCGGGTGACCAGGGGGTACAGGAAAGGCAGCTTATGACGCAGGAACAGGCTTCCGGGCGTCTCGTCGATGTCGATCACCGTTAGGTTGCCTGCTTCCTTTTGTTCCACAACCGTTGCGAGCGACTTGCCATCGAGCTTACGTGGCGGGTTCACGAAGTACACCTTATGTCCTTTTTGCGCAAGCGCGATGGCATAATGCATCTTCGACACCAGCATTTTCCCCCATGGCTCCGTGGAAAGGATGAGGGTCGTTTTCCGGCTGTCGTTACTCACCCTGTGCCGTTTTTATAAGTGAGGAAACGTACCAGATGCAGTCTTCACTAAGTTCGGGGAACAGCGGGATAGAGAGGATGCGCGTTTGATATCCGGCCGCCACCGGAAAATCCTCGCGACGGAAATCCCTGTCCTTATAGCAGGGCATGAACGGTAACGGTGACGGGTAGTGTATAGCCGTTTCCACGCCGGCGCTTTCCAGCGATTTCTTGAGCTTGTCGCGGCCTTCGGTCCTGATCACGTAGAGATGAAATACATGCCGCGCGTCTTTCCGGACGGCAGGCGTGTCAACCCCGGCGTCTTTCAGCAGGCTGGTATATCGGGCCGCATTGGCGATCCGGGCTTCGGTCCATTTCTCCAGGTGCGGCAGCTTCGCCAGCAGGATAGCGGCCTGCAGACCGTCGAGCCGGCTGTTGCGGCCTTCTATGATGTGGTTGTGTTTGCCTTTTTGTCCATGCTGCGCGATCATCCTGGCCTTTTCCGCGATGGCGGGATCGTTGGTCGCCATGCAGCCCGCATCGCCGTAAGCCCCAAGATTCTTTCCGGGATAGAAGCTATAGCTCGACGCATGCCCGATAGTCCCGGTGGTGCGCCCGCCGATCCGCGCTCCATGCGCCTGGGCGCAGTCTTCGATGACCACGAGGTTATGTTTTCTGGCGATTTCCATGATCGCAGGCATATCCGCGGGCTGACCATACAGATGAACGGGGATGATCGCCCGGGTCCTTCTTGTGACGGCCTTTTCGATAAGCGAGGCATTTATCGTCACATAGTCCTTTTCGATATCCACAAACACGGGCGTAGCGCCCACCGAGCTAACGGCTTCGGAGGTAGAGATCCAGCTGATGGCGGGCACGATGACCTCGTCGCCCTGGCCGATGCCGTAGGCCTTTAACAAAATCTCGATGGAATCGGTCCCGTTCGCGCAGGCGATCACATTATCGATACCCAGATAGGCGGCAAATGCAGTCTCGAAATCCTTGACCGCCTGGCCGCCGATATAAGAAGAATCTCTGATCGTTTTGACGATGGCGCCATCAATTTCTTCACTGATGCTTTGATATTGAGCGTAAAGATCTACGAAAGGGACTTTCATTGTCATTGGTTATTAAAGATTTTTTTGATCGCTTCTTTGGAACAGTGATAGGAATCATAAAACTCATTTTCCGGTATTCCCAGCCGGGCGGCATCGAATCCTCCCTCGACAGGAATATTTCTCTTTGCGGCTATATTCCGAAAAAGCTTATCGTAACTCTGGAACATGTCATTGAACCGGCGGTTCATCATATGATAATACTGTAAGTGATAGGGCAGCATTACGAGTATCACTTTTATCTTTCGGGCAGCCAGGAAATCGAGCAGGGCATCGAGCTGGCGAATCCTTTCCGGATCCAGCGTAGTCATTTCCCGGTTACCGACCGCTCTCGCATCGGCGGCTATTTTCAGGGTATCGGGGTAAGCGTAGGAAGCAGGATAGCAAATGGTGCCGTCTGAGAAGCGTCCATAGACCACCGGCCGTTCACTGCCGACGTCCCGGTAATGTTTCGACTTATGACCGGCGACAAAGGCCAGCGATCTCTCGAAATATTCAAACGAGAACAGGTTAATAAGCTTCTTTAAGATGAGCGGCTGGCCGGGGTTCACGTCGGGAAAATGGATCGTATGAACGAAAGAGCTATAGTATGGATAAAGGGTTTGCCATTCGGAAGTTCCGCCGAGACTCACCAGATGCGGATCGAGGTTGATCACCATTTCTTCCGGTAATTTACCCATGCTGTCCAGAAGCCCGGTGATCGCCATGAGGTCATTGATATTGCCATGGGAGACGCCGCAATTCAGGACCTTTTTACCGGGAAAGAAATCTCCCCCCAGTTCCATGATCCGGCTGGACCCCAGGACCACAACGTCCGGTTTGTAGGGCAGCTTTCTGACCATTTGTTCCTGCAGCGCCCTCTCGTCGTAATTGGCAACATTATCCAGGTTATGCCCCTTCACGAGGATATCCGACATGCCGGAGACATACTGTTCCCCGGTAAAAACATTGGCCGGGTCGATGAAATAATTGGTGAGCACCACCAAAAGGCCCATGGGGGCAATGATCAGTAAAAGATTTAGCAGGAATTTTTTCATCAAAACTGAAAGTAAATGAATTCCGATCCGTTAAAAATACCCAGGCTGATAAAACAAAGGATGAGGCTATAATAAAAGGTCCAGCGGAATGAGCGGGACTTTGCCCCAAGCCAATTATCTATCGACTGTTCTCTTTGCAAAGACTGGATGAGGAGGAGGGAGCCCAATACGAGGAGCGCGGCGACGAGGCTGCCTAAGGATTGGTTCAGGTAAAGCAGCTGCAGCCGGGCAAAATGTGTATTCGCCAATATCTCCCGCAACTGGTCCGGTACCCCTACAAAAAGATGCCGGATAATATAAGATGCCTGGCTCAGATCCTGCGCCCGGAAGAAGATCCAGGCGAATGTCACAAGGGCAAATACGATTGTTCTTCGCAGGAAGACCGTGAGGCCCCCGACCGGTCGTTTTTCGGCCCCGCGGCCGGCCATCCTGTTAAAGCTTCTTTCGCCGATCAGATAGGCGCCGTGAAGAGCCCCCCAGATGACAAAGGTCCAGTTAGCCCCATGCCAGACCCCGCTCAAAACAAACACGATCAGGATATTCAAACACCACCGCGCCCAGGACACCCGGTTACCGCCGAGTGGGATATACAAATAATCCCGAAACCAGGTAGAAAGCGAGATATGCCATCTCTGCCAGAACTCCCCTATGCCGGTAGCCCGGTAAGGCTTATTGAAATTGGTCATCAGGGTATAACCCATGCAGCGGGCGCTCCCGATGGCAATGTCCGAATAGCCGGAAAAATCGCAATAGATCTGAAAGGCGAAAAAGACGGTTGCAATGATCAGTGGCAGCCCGGTATAGTGCGAAGGGTTCGTGTAAACCTGGTTGACGAATAAGGCGAGCCTGTCGGCAATGACGACCTTTTTGAAAAGCCCCCAGGCCATTTGGATCAATCCGGCCCGCATGTTCTCATAGTCGAAATGCTTTACCTCATGGAACTGGTGCAGGATATTCTGCGGGCGTTCGATAGGGCCCGCGACCAATTGCGGATAGAACATGACGTAAAGGGCATAGATACCCAGATGTCTTTCCGGCGCCTGATGCCCCCGATAGACCTCTATCGTATAGCTCATTGCCTGGAAGGTGTGAAACGAAAGGCCTATCGGCAAAAGAATGCTCAACAACGGCAAGGGACCCCGGTGATGCATCCAGCCGAGGACCTCATTGATATTGATTGCGATAAAGTTATAGTATTTGAATGCCGCGAGCACGCCTACATTGGAGGTAATGCTCAGAATCAGCAACAGCTTCTTTTTCCGCCGGTTGTGCTCGCCCGCGATCCAGATCCCTGCAAAATAATCTATGAGGATAGTAAAGAACAGGATCAGGATGTAAATCGGCTTGAAGAACATATAGAAAAAGCAGCTGGCCGCCAGCAGCAGCATCCACCTGAACCTGTGGGGTAGTATGAAGAACAGGATCGTTACTACGGGGAAGAACAGGGCAAATTCCAGGGAATTGAACAGCATACGTTTTCGTATTAAATGCTACGAAGAAAGCGCGCCGGATTTCCGGCATAGATACCCGGTTTGGAAATATTTTTTGTCACTACCGAACCCGCGCCAATCACCACGTTATCGCAGATCGTCACCGGCAGAATAGTCGCATTGGAACCGATGGAAACATGATTCCCTATCGCTGTTCTTTTCCATTGGGTCTTATCCCCGCCGGCAGGGCCGCCGATCGCAAAGAGATCGTTGATGAACATTACGCCGTGGCCCACGAAACATCCGTCGCCGATGGTCACCAGCTCGCAGATGAAGGTATGCGATTGCACCCTGCAGCTCCTTCCTATGACGACATCCTTTTGGATCTCGACGAAAGGCCCGATGAAGCTGTCGTCACCGATGGAGCAGCCATAGAGATTCACCGGCGCGACTACCCGGACCCTTTCACCGAATACGACGTCCTCTTTTATGTGCGATTGAAAGATAACGGGGTTAACCATGATCAGGCCATTCTTTGTGCTGAGTAGATCTTGTCGATGATCTCGACTGTCTTCAATCCTTCGAAGCCATTGGTGGCGATCACGCCGCCATTGGTCAACACCTCGGCCACATTCCGATAGACCTTATCGTGGTTGCTCATCGAGCCCTGGTACTGGCCATAATTATTCGGGGGATTGCCCGGCGGCAGATCCTTTATCTCGTAACCATCGATGCGCTGGTATTCCAGCTCATTGAGATATTGTCCGCCGATCTTGATGGTTCCTTTTTCACCGAAAATGGTGAGCGAGCCTTCCATATTCTTTCCGAAGCTGTTCACGGTATAGTTGATGGTTCCGATGGCGCCATTATAAAACCGCATGCTGATACAGCCGGTGTCCTCAAACTCAATGATGCCCTGGTGATGAAAGTTGCCGGTAAATGCCTGTACTTCCTTTACATCGCCTATGAGCCAGTACAGCAGGTCGATAAAGTGACTGAACTGGGTGTAAAGCGTGCCGCCATCGAGATCTTTGGTCCCTTTCCAGGAGTTTTTGTAATATTCTTCGTTGCGGTTCCAGAAGCAGTTGAGCTGGACGCTGTAGATCCTCCCAAGCCTGTTCTCCTCGATGAGCTGCTTAACGGCGGCGACGGGGGGGTTGAAGCGATTTTGCTTAACGATAAAAAGTCTTTTATTGGATTTTTCCGCGGTATTGATCATATCACCGCAATCCTGCACACTCAGGGCCATGGGTTTCTCACAAAGCACGTGGAAGCCGGCCTTTAGCGACTGGATGGAATGGGTGGCGTGGAGCCCATTAGGAGAGCAAATGGCGACGACGTCCATCTCGGGGTGAGCCGCAAGCATTTCCGCGACCGACCCATATGCATTTGCGGCATATTTCCCACCCAGTTCTTTGGCCTTTTTTTCCTCGATGTCACACACGGCAACCAGCTTTCCCGTCTTTTGGATATGTTCCGCATGTCTTTGAGCTATCCTCCCGCAGCCTACGATACCGAATTTTAGAGCACTCATATTTATTCTGTGTAATTGTTCTATCAGATCTTGATCTTTACTGCCGGGAAATTGACGAGCACGCCCATACCCTTGCGCTGGTAAACGAACATACTCCCGGCAGCTACGGCAGATGCGCCTCCGTCTCTTACGGCCTTTTCGAAATCCGCGAGGCTGCCGGCCCCGCCACAGGCGATCACCGGGATGTCGACATTTTCGCTCACCATTTTGATCAGCGGAATGTCGTATCCTTCCCAGGTTCCGTCCCTGTCGATCGCATTCAGAAAGATTTCACCGGCGCCGGCCTTTTCCAGCGTTTTCGCCCAATCCACCGGGTCGAAGCCGAACTTCCTTGTCCCCGAGGTCCCATAGACCTTCTGGCGGCCGAAGAGATCCTTTTTTACATCGATGCTTCCTACAACGGCCTGGGCGCCGTAAATATTGGCAATCTCTTCGATCAGGGAAAGATTGTCGAAGAGCACGGAATTCAGGACCACTTTTTCAAATCCGCCGTCGAAGACTTTTTTTGCCTGGTCCAGATTTTTTATCCCGCCGCCATAAGCCATCGGCATAAAGGCCTCTCCCGCTATTTCCGCGATCTTTTTAAAGTCCGGCTCCCTTTTTTCAAGGGTTGCATTATAGTCCAGCAAGACGAGCTCATCGGCCTCTTTTTCGTTGAAGAGCTTGACGGTATTGATGGGATCGCCCACATAGTTGGCCTGCTTGAACCTGATGGTCTTGTAAAGACCGCCATCCTTTAGCAGTAACACCGGTATGATTCGCACCTGGCTCATCTACAAACGTAAAAAGTTTTCCAGCACCTTCATTCCGAACTTATGGCTTTTTTCGGGATGGAACTGGGTGCCGTAAATATTATCCTTTCGGAACGCACAGGCAAACTCATACCCATACAGCGCCGTGGCTGCCACTTCCTGCGGCTGTTGGAATTTAAAATGGTAGGAGTGGACGAAATAAAAGCGGGGTTCTGCGGGCAGCCCGGTCCAAAGCGGATTTTCGCCCGTAACGACGATCTCGCGCCATCCCATATGTGGTATCTTCAGGCCATTGAGCTTTTCGGCGGCAAATTTCACCGTGACCGCATCTACCCAGCCCAATCCTTCGGCATTCCCCTCCTCGCTATGCCCCGTCATCAGCTGGGCGCCGAGACAGATACCCAGGATCGGCCTTCGCTGTTCCAACACCAGGCGATCGAGCAGCGCCTTCATCCCGCTGCCATGCAGATTCTCCATCCCTTTTTTAAAATGGCCTACCCCCGGCAGGATCAGCCTGTCCGCGGCTTCTATCTTACCGGGATC
>DASYZH010000064.1:0-6240 GCA_035946435.1 Puia sp.
GGTGCCGACGGCCACCTGGCTGGAGGAGAAGTAGCCGGGAATATTATCGAAGGAAGGTTCGTTGACGGGGGTATATCCCTGCAGTCGATGGTCGCCGATCTGATCGTTTCCGGTAACGCCGATGCTGCCACGCAATTTGCCGAGGCTTAACCAGGGTAGCGTGTTACGCACGGCTTCCAAACGGGAAAAGAGGAAAGCCGCGCCGACCGCGTAAAAATCGGCGTAATGTATCCCGGGGCCAAAGCGGCTCGATCCATCCTGCCGTCCGGTGAGGTTGAGGATAAAGATATCGTCATAGTTGAAATTCAGCCTGGCGAACCAGGCGCGGTACTGATAGTCCATGGACGGATACGTGCTATCCGTTTCTTGTTTGTAGTTGGTGTCGGTGTGGGTATCCAACGCCGCCCTCTCGTCCTGCCAGCTGTATCCCAGAAGGAATCCGGTGGCCAGTCTTCCCCATTGTTGTTTTGCTTCGGCCTGCGGTTCGATGATCCGGCTGGTGTAGGAGGTACAGGCAAAATAGCCGGTGGCGGCATGTTGTATCACCGGGTCTTGTGCGCTGATGGGTATTTGACCGGTTTCATGGTTGCCGATACTATTGAGACCCAACTCCGTTCTCAGTGTAAGCCAGGAGAAAGGGTTGTATTTAAACTGTGCCGATCCAAGATAATTGTAGGAAGTGGCCTTGTACGTTTGTTGGAGGATAGAGAGCGGATTTAAAAAATAGGGATTGAAGTTCAGGCTGCCGTCGGGATTCCGCAGGGGTGGCGCATCGGGCGCGAGAAAAATAAAATTTGTGGGGTCCAAAAGAATGAACTGCTCGTTGTCGTCGATGCCTCCGAGGCCCGTAAGATGGATGTTCCAGGTATTTTTTTGGTTGTGGTGGTCGAAGTTGAAACAGGTGTTTGCCCGGGCGTGAACGGGGGCGGTGGGAAAGACGCCGGTCTCGCGAAAACCGGTGAGGTCGAGATACCAGGTGTCGAGTTCGGATGCCTGGTTGAATGCCAGCTGGATATTGTTGGTGTGGCCCACGCCGCCCAGGAGGTTCTTTACCCAATTAGTATACCGGGTAGTATCCAAGGAGAGCAGGTCGGGTGCGGTGGCAGGTGTTATGGAGTCGCCGTATGGTGCGTCGTAATTGAATGCATCATGCCGCATCCGGAGATATTGCGATGTATTCAGGAGTTTGATCGGATTTGCCACGGCGCCTATTCCGGAGGCATACTGTAGCGTGAAACGTGGTCTTGATGATCTATAGCGCCGCGTAGTGATCAGGATGACGCCATTGGCGCCCCTGGAACCGTAGATGGCTGTGGCATCGGCGTCTTTGAGTACGTCGATCTTTTCTATTTCGGATGGAGGTATAAAAGAGAAGGGGCTAAGTGAGCCGCCTGAATTTCCTACGGACAGGTTGAGCATGCTTTGATTTCCCGTTGCGAAGATCACGCCGTCAATCACGTAGAGGGGATCGCAATTGTTGTAAATGGAGTTTTGTCCCCTGATGGTCAAAAAGACCGAGGCTCCGGGCACGCCGCTTGTCCGGGTGACCAGCAGGCCGGGAACGATGCCTTCCAGGCCGGTTTGCGGTGTCAGCGTGGAGACGGCGTCGATGAGGTTTCGGGGAGCCGTGGTGATGTCGGTGGTGGAGTTGCGTCTTGTACCCATGCCATAGTTGGTGACGATCTTTTCGTCCATGATGGAACTTCCGTCGTGCAGGCGGATCGTCCTCGACACGTGCCCGCGGACCATGACTCTCTGGGGATTCATGCCGACATAGGTGACGATGAGGAATACCTGTTTTTGGCTGCTTTTGATAAGCACGGTACCGTTTTCCGATGTATGGTATGTAAAATCCGACAAGGAGTCTTTGAGGTTGGCGGATGGCAGTGGCCGGCCATATTCGTCGGTAACGGTGAGGGTCAGGTGCGTTGGATAGGAAACGGGAGGTGGGGGCGTTTTGGTTTCGGCGGGCAGGAATCGCAGGTAGACCTGCCGGGGATTGCCCATGAAGGTGTCCCTCAGGTGGAACTTTTCCATAAGCAGTTGCAGCGCTATGCTAAGGCGGACGGGACCGGGTGCATGGATATACGCGGCGGTGTCTATTTGTTCCGCGCCGTAGCCCACCTTTATTTCTTTTTCGATGGAGTCGATATATGCCTTGGCCCGCATGTTCCCGTGGATGAGGTTGATCATTGGATCCTGGGCATGGGTGTCGAGGCATAATAATAGAGCGATCATGGTAGTGGCAGTCAGGCACACGGCTTTAAGGCCACGTTTTTGTTTGGTTGGCATGTAAGTATTGGTTTGCGGACGAAGGCTTAACGGTGGTAAATCCGGTCCGGACAACTGTCCGGACCGGCTAAACAGGATGGAGAGTGTTTAATGATCATGGCAGGCCGGGAGATCAATAGCGGCTTTGATCCGGGCCTGAAGACGTTTGTTTGGAGACCCTGAGGGCATCAATATCGGCGCTGAAATGCATGGTCCTGGTTGTCATTTGCAGTACGGTGACCAGCTGGGAAAGGGATAGGTCCTTTCCTATATGTCCCAGGCTTAGTCTTTTAAGGGAATCGGTATACAGGTCGTGGTCAACATAAACATGGGAGATGCCGTACCATTGGGCCAATTTTCGCAAGGCGCTATCCAGTGTAATATGTGAGAAGTCAAATTCTTCGTCTTTGAGCTGGTCCTGATTGGGTAGGGATGCCAGGGTGGTTGTGTCAATAGCGTGATTGCCGGTCTTGATGGTTGCCTGCTGACCGGTATCCAACAGGATATGGTTCCAGCCATTGCTTACCTTGACGCTTCCGTTATAGAGCAGGATATTGGAGGTCTCTTCGGCCGGAAAATCCCGAACGGAGAGGGCTGTTCCGTGGATGGTGATCTCGGACCTGCTGGTTTCCAGGTAAAGGGGGATCTGGTCGTTGTGAAAGGCGCGGATCATAGCCTTCCCGGTCAAAACGGCCAGCCGGGTGGACGATGATAATCCGGAAAGGTGTACGACGAAGGCATACGATGATCCCGGCGTTAGCGCAATGATCGAGCCATCGGGCAGGGTCACTTTCCAGCTGGTGTCGTCTGGTGGGATCGCGATCCTATTGAATGCGGAGTCGGGCGTGTTATTTCTGAGGGACCGCATCTGCATATAAGCTATATAATGGCTGTCCCTTTTAAGGATTAGCCAATTCCCCAGCCATGCGAGCCGGCCGATGGGCAGCGAGTCGAGATAAAAAGAGGAGTCCGACATCGTAAGGGTGGGTCTTTTTACCTTTTTGCTCATGGCTGGGGATTGGCTATTCCAGATGGATGCGTGATAAGGTGTAAAATCGGATTGGGCAGGTAGGGATAGCGGTCTGAAGAATATCCAGGCAAGCGTTGCCGCGGCGAGGACGGATATGATCGTGATCCAGAGAACCTTTTGGGTTTGGGGTCGAGGGGTTGGCGGGGCGGAATTTCTAAGCCGGTCCCATACCTTTTCTTCCAGCGCTTCTTTGTCGAGATCTGTGAGGTTCTGCAGATTTTCGGCTATGATCTGGGGCGTCACCCGGGTCTCGAGGAAGCGTCTGTGTTTTGGCGAGGAGGTGAGCCATGCTTCCAGCTCTTCCTTTTCCGCCAGGGATAGGGTCCGCCGGACGTGGCGGATGATAAGTTCTGCGATTCTTTTTTCGTCGGCCATAGAAATGTCGCTTTTATGAAACGATCTTTTTAGACGTGGGGCTGTATAAGGTATATAGGGCCATTTTGCATTTTTGACCAGGAAATTGGAAACTTTTTTTTTTCAGGATAGGAAATAGAGGAAGAATACCATCAGCAGGTCGCGCGGAAACCCTTCTTCCAGAAGCATTTGCGCTACTTTGTTTCTCATCGAGCCGATTTGGTTCCGTACTGTATGGGGGCTTTTGCCCAGTTCTGCCGCAATTTCTTTGTTGCTTTTTCCTTGCTGATGGAGCCGGAAAACCTCGGCGTATTCGTGTGGTGAGCTGTCGATGATCTGCTGGGCCCGTCGGGCCCACCAGGCTTTGGCGAGTTCGTCTTCCACTCTGGACAAGTGGGGGTCTGTGATGAGGGAAGGTGATCGATAATAAGAAGGCGTTAAACGATCGGGGTATTTTTTAATAAAATGCTTGATCTTACGCCTCGCGACCTTGTAAACATAGTTCACGATGTGCAGATGATCTTTGATCTTCAGCCGATAGTTCCAGAGTGCTACTATGGTTTCTGCGACGATATCGTTTGCATCATTGGGGTCACGGAGCTGGCGTTTGGAATAGCTGTACAGCGGTTCTTCGATTATGCCCATCAAGTCTTTAAGAACGGCTTCATCGCCATCCCTAAACTTGCCTAAATCGATAAGGGCTAAAGTGTTTACCATAACTAAATTGTTTTAAGACAGTCCCAAACGTCAAAAAGATCTTATTCAATTATGGTATTTTTGGCATCTCTGCCGGTAGGGTACGTATTAATTACTACGTAAATTAGTAGTAAGTCTTTCAGAAAGTCGAATTCATTGTAACCTTCTACGGAGCTTTCGCCAGATTAACTAATGTTCGTAAGTAAAAGGTCCCTGGGGTCTGGGGTTGGGGTTTTGGGGTTCGGGCTTTGGGGCCGCGGCGCCGGAGGCGCCGCGGCGTGAGGAATTTATGAGATTTGGTGTGGAAGGGGTTTGATACTTTTGCGATAATGAATCGTATACTGTTGGTGGAGGATGATCCGGAGATCACCAATCTGCTGAGTCTGCATTTTCAGGCGCCGGCGTTCGGGCTGGTGGCCTGTGACAGGGGGGCGCGGGCGCTGGAGCGGTTGGCGCAGGAGGCGTTTGACCTGATCATCCTGGACATCATGTTGCCGGATTCCAATGGTTTCGAGCTTTGCCGGCGGGTGCGGGCGGTGGATGGGAAGACGCCGATATTGATGCTGAGTGCGCTTGGGGAGGAGCTGGACAAGGTGCGGGCGTTGGAATTGGGGGCGGATGATTATCTAACGAAACCTTTTGGGGTGGCGGAGCTGATGGCGAGGGTGCGGGCGCTTTTGCGGCGCGTGGGGTCGCCGGCGCCGGAGGCGATCAGGGGGCTTGCATCGTCAGGGGCTGGCGCAGAGGCCGGCGCGGATTTGCGCGGGGAAGGGGGGAAAGTCGTTTTTCGCGAGTTGACGGTCGATAAGGAGAAAAAGAAGGTGACGATGCGCGGGCGCCGGCTGGAGCTGACGCCGAAAGAGTTCGACCTGCTGTGGCTGCTCGCCACGCATCCGGGCAAGACGTTCAGCCGGCATGAGCTGCTGGAGATAATCTGGGGCTTTGCCTTCGAAGAATATGAGCATACGGTGACGTCGCATATCAACCGCCTGCGCATCAAGATCGAGCCCAACCTGAATAAACCCGAATACATACTCACCACCTGGGGAGCCGGCTACCGGTTTGCAGAATGAGGAACTCGTCATTTACCATCTTCCGGCGGATCTACATCGTGATCTTTCTGCTGATCGCCCTGCTCGTGGTGATCTTCACGGCCATCACCTATATGGCCACCACCAATTTCTACGAGATGAGCACCCAGCTCCTCAATAAAGACGTGGCGGCACATATCGCGAAATTCACCTCGCCCTATGGCCGGGAGGGTTTTGACCGGCAGAAGGCCGATAGTGTTTTTTACGAGGCCATGGTGATAAGTCCCAGCGCCGAGGTTTATTTTCTGGATACCGCCGGCCAGGTGATCTATTTCCACGGACAGCCCGCGGAGATCAAGAGCCGCCGCATCCCGCTGGATCATATCATCCGCTATCTTGCCTCGGACGGCACGCAACACATCAGCGGGCCTGATCCCCGTGACCCGGCGCATCCCAAGATCTTTTCCGCCGCCGCGGTGGAAGGCGACTCCGGCAGGCTGGGCTATATCTATGTGATCCTGGGCAGCGCGCAGTATCGGAGCGTCACGCAGATGCTTTATAATAGCGAGATCACGCCTACTGTGCTGGGCGCCGTCGCCGCGATCCTGGCCATCTCGCTCCTGGCCACCCTGCTTTATCTTAAGCGCATGCGGTTGCGGTTCGACGAGCTGGTGAATGTCATGGGCAAGCGGTTTCGCGAAGGGGATTTCATGGTCAACCTATCCCATGACCTGCGGACGCCGCTGTCTATCGCCCGCGGTTATTCGGAGACGTTACTTCTCAAGAAAGGCGATCTGAGCCTTACGCAGGAAAAAGAATACCTGGAGCTCGTCGCCGGCAAGATCAAGCAGGTGGAGG
>DASYZH010000065.1:0-1931 GCA_035946435.1 Puia sp.
TTGGCGTCAAATACAGCCTGAACCGAATGGTCAACATCGGCTTCGAAGTCCTTTACCGGTTCACGACCACCGACTATATCGACGATGTCAGCACCACCTATGCGCCCAACGCGCAACTTCAATACCTGCCTAACGGCCAACCCACCCTTTGGTACGCCCTGCAGGACCGGTCCTATGAGACCGGCACGCCCATCGGCATCCAGGGTCGCCAACGCGGCTATTCCAATCAGAATGACAGCTACATCACCGGTCAGTTCACCGTATCCTTCAACCTTTTCGGCTATAAATGCCCCAGCGCAAACTAAGTAGGGACGCCTGAAAGCGCGGTAAGCCTTGAAAACTCCTATCTTTGTGCCCCAAATTTGCCTTTTATGGGTGCGTCGAGGGAAAATATTGATCTGAAAAGGCTGCCCCGCCATATCGCCATCATCATGGATGGGAACGGCCGGTGGGCTCAGGAAAAAGGCCAGGATAGATTGTTTGGCCATTTTCATGGCGTAGAGAGTGTGCGTGATATCGTGGAAGGCTGTGCGGAATTGGAGATCGGCTACCTGACCCTCTATGCCTTTTCGACGGAGAACTGGGACCGCCCGGCCTATGAGGTCACCGGCCTCATGGAGCTGCTCGTCGACACGATCCGGAAAGAGGTTGAAACGCTCAACAAGAACAATATTCGCCTGCATGTCATCGGTGACATGAAGATGCTGCCGGATTATGCCCAGGCCGAGCTCAACGAAGCGCTCGAGCTTACAGCGGCCAACACCGGCCTCAACCTGGTCATGGCCCTGAGCTACAGCAGCCGCTGGGAGCTCACCGAAGCCGTGCGCAACCTGGCCCTGGATGTCCGGCAAGGCAGGCTCGACCCCGCAGCGATCACACAAGACACCCTGCAGCATTACCTGTCCACGCGGGACTTCCCCGATCCGGAGCTCATGATCCGCACCAGCGGAGAATATCGTATTAGTAATTTCCTGTTATATCAACTAGCATATGCCGAATTGTACTTCACTAATGTTCGCTGGCCCGACTTCCGCAAGAAGGATCTCTACGAAGCCATATTGGATTTTCAGGCCAGAGAAAGAAGATTTGGCAAGACGAGTGCTCAGATTCAACAAGATTTGACGGCTGGTGGGCCCACTTTTTAACAAACACTTTGTATAAATCCCCTTAATTTGCCGCCCAAAGTCGCCGTGAGGTGGCGTTTGAATTATTAAAAAACCGACTGGATGCAACGAAGATCGCTGTTTTGCGTGATTTTATTGACCACTTACTGCTTACTGTACTCGATCGGCACTCAGGCTCAGGTGAACGATTCTACAAAAAAGGTTGCATCCGATACCACCAAACCCGCTTTAACCGACAGCACCAAGGCCCAGGCCGACACCTCGCATCCGGTTTCCGTCGACCCCGAACTACTGATCCTCGCCAATCCCAAGACACCCCCCAGAGAATATACGATCGCCGGTATCAAAATCGCCGGCACAAAATATCTCGACGAATCCCTGCTGACCTCCATCTCCGGCCTCACGGTCGGTGACAAAGTGACCATCCCCGGTGGTGATAACTTCAGCAAGGCTATTCAAAACCTCTGGAAACAAAATTTGTTCGCCAATGTCGCCATCTACTTTACCCGGGTAGTAGGCAACGGCGTCTATGTCGAGATCGACGTTAGCGAAAGGCCGCGTCTGGGTAATTTCTATTTTAAAGGCCCCGGCGTTAAAAAAGGCGAGACCGACGACCTGACCACAAAGACCGGCCTCATCAAAGGACGCGTGATCAACGAGAACTTGAAGCGTTCCGCAGTTCAGGCCATCAAAAAATACTACGCCGAGAAAGGTCACCAGGACGCCAAGGTCCGTACCAGCGAAGTGCGCGATCCCGTGGTCCAGAACTCCGAGATCCTCACTTTCTATATCGACAAAGGCCCCAAG
>DASYZH010000066.1:0-2630 GCA_035946435.1 Puia sp.
TCCCGGACGATGGTATTGCTCAGCATTCCGAGACCGTCGACCTCCAGCTCTACCACATCGTTTTCGCGGAGCCACTGTTCGGCATAGTCGGGATTGCCAAGTTTACCTGTGCCGTTGAGCTCCAGGAAACATCCCGTCCCCACGGTCCCGCTGCCGATCACATCGCCGGGATACAGGTCGACGCCATAGGAAGCCCGCTCGATCAGCTCGGCAAACGTCCAGTCCATATCGGCCAGATTGCCGTCGCTTACCTGAACCTCGTTAACTCGGCATTGCATGCGAAGACTCCAGTTTTTGCCCGTATGTCCTTCTTTACATGGAACTTCATATTCGGCCAGCTCATCGAGGGTTACCAGCCACGGCCCGATGGCGGTGGCAAAATCCTTTCCTTTGGCGGGTCCCAGGTTCAACAGCATCTCCTCTGCCTGAAGCGTTCGCGCGCTGAGATCGTTCATGATCATCAACCCCGCGATATAGTCGTCAGCTTCCGCCGCGGGGATATTCCTGCCATGTTTCGCGATGACGATGGCCACCTCCAGCTCGAAATCCAGCCGCTCGAAATGGTCCGGCATACACCGGACGTCGCCCGGCCCCTGGATGCCATGATGATTCGTGAAATAGAATACGGGATACTGGTCGAACTCCGGGATCATCGGCACCTTGCGGTTGCGTCTCGCCGCCGCCACATGCTGCCGGAAGGCATAACCATCCCTGCAGGAGGCAGGAAGCGGCACCGGCGCCAGCAGCGCCACCGAC
This sequence comes from Puia sp., assembly GCA_035946435.1. Classification (GTDB taxonomy): domain Bacteria; phylum Bacteroidota; class Bacteroidia; order Chitinophagales; family Chitinophagaceae; genus Puia. Next base: position 757 of record DASYZH010000066.1, read on the forward strand.
TCCAGCGGGATCGATTTGCTGGAATGCGACTCCCGCTCCCGGATCGCCAGCTCCCCGGCCTGCATTATAGGATACAGCTCCTCCCAATAGTTCAGGAACATATTCATCGTATTGGGAATATCCGGATGGATCAATTCTACTTCGTAGATCCGGTCGTCGATCAGAAGGCCAAGCTGTTCGTTTTCGTCTTTAAGGTAGCTCACGAGTTTCATGGTATTGCGTCCGTTTTCACGGTGGCCAAAGATAATTCACTTACCTTTCCCAAATGCAACGGTTTATCCTTTATTGTCTGCTATTTGTCCGGCTCATGCCCGTATCCGCCCAGACCCGGACCGATGCCTTCCTGGAGGACCTGATCCGCAGCCAGGCGTCCCCGGCGCTAAAAAACGTGCTGGATAAGCCCGATAGCTTTCACTACCAGGTGATCTATACCCGGATCGACCGCGATCGCCGCAACCGGCCCCATTTTCATAATTATTACCTGCATGTGAACGCGCTGGATTATTTCAACCCCGCGTCGACGGTCAAGTTGCCGCTATCGCTTCTCGCCCTCGAAAAGGTCCACAGCCTCGAACGCTACGGCATCGACAAATTCACGCCCATGCTCACCGACAGCGCCTACCCGGGCCAGAGCACGGCCTGGACCGATACCAGCGCGACAAACGGCCTTCCCTCGATCGCACAGTATATCCGCAAGATCTTTTTGGTCAGCGACAACGATGCTTACACCCGGCTGTATGAATTCCTTGGGCAGGCATACATCAATACCCGGCTGCACCAGTTGGGTTATCCCGATATCCGCATCACCCGCCGCTTCGTCCCCATGAACGAGGACGAGAACCGCCATACCAACCCCATCCGGTTCCAGCGCGATGGTCAAACCCTCTACCGGCAACCCGCACGGACCAGCGATTTCGTCTTCGACTTCAGTCACCCTTATTTCTACGGCAACGCCTACTACGATCGCCACGACTCGCTGATCCATGCGCCGATGGACTTTACCCGACACAACAACTTCCCGCTGGAGGACGCGCAGCGGATGTTGCAGAGCGTGCTTTTCCCCCAGAGCGTCCCGGAATCCCAACGTTTCCGGCTGAGCCCGGATGACTACCGCCTCCTGTACCAGTATATGTCCGAATTTCCGCATGAATCGGCCCATCCGCACTACGACACTACGGAATTCTTCGACGCCTATACCAAATTCTGGCTGTTTAAGGCCGATGGCCACACCCCCATCCCCCCTTATATCCGCATCTTCAATAAACCCGGCTGGTCCTATGGCTTTCTCACCGATATCGCTTATATCGTGGATTTTCGCCATGAGGTGGAATTTATGCTCACCGGTACGATCTATACCAATAGCGATGGCGTCCTCAACGACGATAAATACGACTATGACGCGATCGGCTACCCGTTCTTCAAGGAGATAGGGGATATTATTTACCGGTATGAGCTCAACCGCCCCCGGAAATACCACCCTGATCTTCATGACTTTCACATGACATACGATTGATCGCGGTTCCGGCCGTTTTCGTATTTTTGTGGCGTCAATAGGGGGCAATCATGAAATTCGAAAAGATCCATAATAAAGGGCAGGCACAGTTGTTTAAGAATCAATATCTTGAGATGTTGACGAAGACCCATCCGCTGGTGATCTGGGGCATGTATGTGCCGATCATCGGCTTCTCCTTATATTACAGCGGAGCAAAATATGGCTATACTATTCCGCATATCCTTTTGCTCTTTTTCGTGGGGATGTTCTCCTGGACCTTCTTTGAATACATTATGCACCGGTTCGTGTTCCATTGGGTGGCCGAAAGCCCAAGGGCCCAAAAGGTCATCTACGTGATGCATGGGAACCATCACCATTATCC
>DASYZH010000067.1:0-5616 GCA_035946435.1 Puia sp.
TCAAATCCGATGAGTTGAATGTCACCGCGCCCACGGTAGGTCAGGGTCTGGTGGGTAAGGTCGCCGGCGTGGTCGTGTCGCAGACGGATGGTTCGCCCTATGCCAGCCCGAAGATCCGGGTGCGGGGGGTAGGCTCGTTCAATGCAGCCACCGATCCGTTGTATGTGATCGACGGTTATCCCGCCGGCAATGATCTGTACATCAATCCCAGCGATATCGAGTCTATCGACATCCTGAAAGATGCTGCTTCGGCTGCGATCTATGGGTCAAGGGCTTCCGGTGGCGTCGTGTTGATCACGACGAAGCGCGGTAAGGAAGGAAAGCCTAAGCTGGAATATGATGTGCAGTATGGAAATGACCAATTGGCTCATAAGGTCAAGCTGTTGAACGCTGCACAGTTCGCGCAGCTCACGGTGGACGGACATAATGATAGTTATAAGGATTTGGTGCAAAACCAGGGTCTGGTATGGAACGATGCGATGTATTCCGATAACAATACCCTTCGGGTGCAGCGCGTAGGCAATGGCTCGAGCGTCAGCATTCCCACGGAGCTGTACAATTTCCAGACGCAAACGGTGATCCCGCCGGCGTATAATACGGACTGGCAGGATCAGGTGTTCCGGCACGCGGGTTACATCAAGCATAATTTGAATTTCTCAGGCGGTTCGAAGACGGTGCGTTATATGCTCAGCGGCGACTTCCAGGACCAGGCAGGTATTTTGCTGAACACCAGCCAGAAACGGACAAATTTCCGGGCGAATGTCGATGGAGATATCAACGATAAGATAAAGGTGGGCGCCAACATTTCCTATACGAATAATATCAATCACGAGACGCAGGAAGGTCGCTGGGATCACAGCCCGGTCTTCGGGGCGTTGATCTATATGCCGGTGTTCCCGGCGTACAATGCCGATGGCAGCGTTGCCACGTATCTCGCCGATGCGGAGTCCTCGCAATTCGGTTATCAGTCGATCGAAAATCCCATTGCTACCGCGGAGCGTACGCAGATCACCCGGCAGGGCAACCGGAGCACCTTCAATAGCTTTGCTTCCTATGAGGTGATACCGCACCTGGTGCTCAAGGCCAATCTCGGTATGCAGATCTATAGCGAAAAATACAATTATTATCTGCCTTCGAGTCTGAGCAGCGGCACGAATCCGCCTTATTCCCCGCAGAGTGTAGCCGCGGCCTATGCGCAGACACAGACTGTGAATTTCAGGGACGAGCTGGGTGAGTTCACGGGGACGTATAGCAAGACATTCGGTGAGCACCACTTCGATCTTCTGGGTGGATATTCCGTGCAGTATACCAATACTGACGCCGAGAATATCACTGCCAAGGGATTCCAGAATGATCTGATCCCGCAGATCACGGCAGGGCTCGTCGGTGATGTGACGGTCAATACGAACTCCGGGAATAATCAGGGGACGCTCCCCACGGAGGTTATCACGACCACGCTGGAGTCTTATTTCGGCAGGTTACAATATAACTACGCCGGGAAATATTATTTGGCCGGTTCATTGCGCACCGATGGTTCGTCGCGGTTTGGCGCCAATGATAAATGGGGTACCTTTCCCAGTGTCTCTGCGGGATGGAATATCTCCAAGGAGCCTTTTTATAAGGGCTGGCTGGAAGATAATACTACGCTGCGGCTCAGGGGCAGCTGGGGTTTGAGTGGCAACAACAATATCGGGGACTATAAATCGGTGCAGGTGTTCAACAGTCCCACGGCCACGGTGTTCGGCACGGGGACCACGGCAGCCTCCTACCAACTGGGTAACGTCGCCGATGCCAATCTGGGTTGGGAATCCACCTCTCAATACAATGTGGGCGTGGACCTCGGCTTGTTCCATGACCGCATCTCGCTGATCGCCAACTATTATGACAGCCGGACATTCAATCTGCTGGTAAGCCAGCCGGTCTCGGCTGTTTCCGGTTCAACGAGCATTCTGACGAACCTGCGTAATACCCGGATCCAGAACAAAGGCTTCGACTTCCAGGTGGACGCCAAGGTTGTAAGGACGAACAAGTTCAATCTCAATTTTGCGGGCAATATCTCGATCAATCGCAATAAGGTGGCGAATTTGGGTGGTCTGGGTCCCATTATCAGCGATGGTGCGGAGCGGCAGTATATCACGCATATTACGGAGCAAGGGCAGCCTATCGGGATGTTCTATGGTTATAAGGTGGCCGGGATGGTACGCGTGAAGGACACGGCCAATATCAACATCGACAACCAGAACTACAATGCGGCAACGCAATCGTTCCCCAAAGGATATGTGCTGAAGGGGCCCCCCCGTTCTACCGCGCAAACCAATCCGTTGCGTCCCGGCGATCTGTATTTCAAGGACGTGAATGGCGATGGGGTCGTCAACAGCAAGGATCTGAGCATTATCGGTACGCCTTATCCGAAGTTCACCTACGGGTTCAACCTGAGCGCCAATTACGGACCGGTGGATATCTCGGCTTCTTTTAATGGATCTTATGGCAACCAGGTGATGGATGGACAAGACTATTATTTGTTCAATATGGAGGGGTCGGGTAACCAGTATGAAGTGGTATCGCAACGTTACCGCTCGGAATCGCAGCCTGGTAACGGACATGTTTATAGGGCGTCGCGGGCGGGAACGCAGAGCAACAGCACCCGGTTGTCGACCTTCTATCTGCAGGACGGCAGCTTCTTCCGGTGCACCAATATCGGACTCGGATTCAATATGCCTTCCTATATGGCTTTGAAGAAGGCCGGTATCACGGGGCTCCGGGTGTTCGCTTCGATGAACAATGCTTTTACCATAACGAAGTATAAGGGTTACAACCCCGAAGTGGATTATAACTACAGTGTCAATGGCTCGACTGCCAGCAACCTGACGCCGGGTGTGGATTATGGTGTCTATCCGCTGGTACGGAGCTTCGATTTCGGTGTACACGTGATTTTCTAAACTATCTTCAAAACTGAATACGATGAAATATAAATTCTTACAAGGGTTGTGCATGATGACGATCTTGTTCTGTTCTTGCGGAAAGGGCCTTATCACACAGTCGAACCCGTACGCGACAACGCCGGCGCAGTTGTATACTTCGGAAGGAGACGTACTGTTGGCGCTCAACGGGGCCTATAACCTGATGCGGAACAACAATGCCATGGGTGAGGAAAGTGATCTGTTTACCGACCAGCGGAGTGACGATACGGGCACCAATGATAACCAGTCCAATGGCGGTCAGCCTTTTCAATTTGGTAATTATTCGATAGACCCCACGAATGTATATCTCGAGAATCATTGGTCCGCCATGTACCAGGCGATTGCACAGTGCAATTCGGTATTGGCGGGAATCAATCAGGTAAAGTTTACCGATAGCCTTAAGGGACAATACACGGCCGAAGCCAAATTTCTGCGGGCGATGCTGTTATTTGATCTTGTACGGGAATGGGGGGATATCCCCATGTCGACGGTTCCCCTGACTACGAAGAGCCAGATCGCGGACTCTACGTTCCGGGTACCGCAGAAGCAGGTATACCAGCAGATCATCGCCGACCTGGTCAATGCGTCCAATGGCGGTCTGCCGGTGGTTCAGCCCTCAGGCAATCGCGGGCATGCCTCCCAGCAGGCGGTGAATTTCCTGCTCGGCCAGGTTTATCTCACGCGTTTTGCCACGCTGGATGGCGGCAACGGCGGGGCCGCGTCCAATTCCGATCTGGACAGCGCGAACTACTACCTGACCAACTGTTATAATGAACGGACCTTTACTAATCTGTCGAGCATTCCTTATACCGATGTGTTCAGTGTAGCCAAAAAGACAACCTGTCCTGAGAATATCCTCGACATTGTATTTATTCAGGGAGATATCAACTATCATTCGAACATTGCCGCCGGTGCGCAGGCACTAAATTTCTACACGAATTCCCTGAAGCCTAATTCCGGTGTGGGCTACAATGTTACGCATGACCTGGTGAATGAATACGAGGCCAACGATCCCCGGGCGGCTTTTAGCATCACTTATGACACCAGTTCCTCGATACGCGACTGGTTTGTCTCCAAGTATCGGGATACGAGCTCGACGGCCGGGAAAAATGGTTATGGCGGCAACGACTGGATCCTGATGCGTTATGCCGATGTGATCCTCATGCTGGCCGAGGTGAACATGTACCAGGGCAATACGGCGCAGGCTATTGCGTATATCGATATGGTGCGGACCCGTGCGGGGCTGCCGACGTATGAAACATCGAGCACGACTGATCCGGTGTATATGCAGAACTTCCCTACGCTCAAATTGGCGATCCTGCATGAGCGGCGGAGCGAGCTGGCGTTCGAGCATCACCGGTGGTTCGACCTGCTGCGTTTCTTCGATATCAGCGACCTGGTGACCTATATGCACTCGAAGAACCAGGCGAATTTCGGGTTGGCGCAGCTGGCCAATTTCAGTACAAAAGATGAATATTATCCAATACCTTATAGTGAGTATACCATTAACCCGACGAAGATGTATCAGAACCCGGGTTATTGAGTATTTTCTCTAGGAAAATCCCTTGTTTAAGCGTAACGTTCACAGGGTCGTCCAAAAAAAATGGGACGGCCCTTTTTTTTTAGCTAATTTGACGGCTCAAAATAATTTCATTTGGCCAAAATGGAGGATTGGGACTGGGAGATCGATCCGCGGTATCATTGGTTCAAGTGGGAGCTGGGGGCCATTCCCCAGTACAAGGACCTCTTGTTCCGATTGGTGAGGCGTGATCTGCTGGCTAATTATCAGCAGACGATCCTGGGCCCTTTTTGGATCATCTTGCAGCCGGTGCTGACGATGTTGCTTTACTGGGTGATCTTCGGCAGGATCGTGAAAGTCTCTACCAATGGGATACCACCGCTGGCATTTTATCTTTCCGGGATCATTTGCTGGAATTTCTTTTCCGATTGTCTCAGCGGGACGATGTATACCTTCATCCACAATTCGGCCGTCTTCAGCAAGGTGTGGTTTCCGCGGCTGCTGATCCCGATGAGCGTGGTGTTGGCACATGGCGTGCGCATGCTGGTGCAGCTGGTACTTTTCTTTTTATTATATGGCATCTTCTATTTCCGGGGTGAGGTTCCGGCTCCCGGTGTGGGCTGGCTTTTGCTGCCGGTGGTGGTATTGTGGATCGGGTTGTTCGGATTGGGGGTCGGGCTATTGTTGAGTATTTTGACGGCCAGGTACCGGGATCTGGACTATAGTTTGCAATTCATCCTCCGGCTATGGATGTTTGCCAGCCCGGTGTTCTATCCTGCCCAGCTGTTATCGGGAAAGTTCGGCTTTTTTTTATGGTTGAATCCGATGACGCCGTTGATAGAGGCGTTCCGGATATTGTGTTTCCGGCGGGAGATGGACCACGTGGGTTATTTTTGGGCGGCCGGCGCAGGGGTGCTGGTGGTGCTCGGGCTGGGGGTCGCATTTTTCAAACGGCATGAGGTGAGTGTCAACGATATTGTATGAGTCAGCTAATGATAAAGGTCGAGGGCATCTCCAAGTACTACCGGCTGGGGACGCAGGGTTCCGGCAGGCTTCGGGAGGACTGGAGCAATAGGTGGCGGCGGCGGATGGGTGGAAGCCGGACGGGGGCCGTAGGGGAAGGCATGCCGCCCGAGA
>DASYZH010000068.1:0-3054 GCA_035946435.1 Puia sp.
CGCCCTGCTCGCCCTCTGCACCATCGCCCGGGCCCAGGACCATAACGACAACCTGCAGGTTTTGGCACAGACCCATGCCGCCGCCCGCGACATCGTATTGCTCAACAACGCCGCAGGAACGCTGCCGATCAAAGACCTGCCCGGTTGCTCGATCGCCGCCGTCCGCTTCCATTTCGATCATTATAGACCGTTCGACAGCCTCGCGGGAAAGTACTGGAAGGTCACCCCCTTCGACGGCGACACCGTTGCCAACCTGAATACCTTGCACGACCGGCTGAAGCTCTTCAACCTCGTCATCCTCGAACTGTCCGGCCCACCCGCAGCCCCGCTCACCGATCTCATCCGGGACCTCCAAACCCGCACCCTGCTCATCATCGCCCTTTCCGGCCCCGGAACATCCCTCGCGGCGCTCGATCACCTCACCGCTCCCATCGTCTGGTATCCCGACGACAACAACGCCGGCGCTGCGCTGGCCGCCCAGGCCATCTTCGGCGGAGTCGCCATCCCGCAAGAGAACCGGCTCAAAGAAACTTTTAGCGCCCGCTATCGCAAAGGCGCCGGCTATACGACCGCTAAAACCCGGCTCGGCTACTCCGTTCCCGAAGCCGTTGGCGTGAACACCGAAGACCTGAATAAGATAGACTCCATCGCCATTGCCGGCATCGCGGCACATAACGCCCCCGCCGTCGTCATCCTGCTTGCCAGGGACGGCCAGGTCATCTACAACAAGGCCTTCGGTAAACATACCTACTGGGGCAATGACACCACCCGGCTGGACGACATCTTCGACATGGCCTCCTGTACCAAGGTGACCGCCACCACGCCCGCCATCATGCATCTCTATGAAACCCACCAGCTCGATCTCGACAGCCCCATCAGCAAATACGTCGCCGCGCTTAGAGATTTTCCCGACAAAAAGGATATCCGCGTCCGCGAAGCGCTTCTCCACGAAGCCGGCTTTACCCCTTATATAAAATTCTACGAGAAGCTCACGCCAAAGGACCTAAGCACTGACTCCTCCGCCGCTTATCCTACTCCGGTCGCCGACCACTACTACCTTCGCGCCAACTATTTCAACGAAGTGATGTGGCCCGTTACACTCGCCTCGCCGGTGCTGACGCGCGGAAAATACGTCTATAGCGACCTGAGCATGTACATGATGAAAGAGGTCTTCGAAAACATATCCCACCGGAGCCTCGACGAATATGTCCTCCATGACCTCTACCTGCCCCTCGGCATGCAATCCACCGGCTACCTGCCCAGGAACCGCTTCCCGAAGTCGCGCATCATACCCACTACAGAAAACGACAATTGGTTCCGCAACATGCCCGTCCAGGGCTATGTCGACGACCCAGGAGCCGCAATGGCCGGTGGCGTAGAAGGACACGCAGGCCTCTTCGCCGATGCCAACGACCTTGCCATCTACTACCAGATGCTGCTGAACAAAGGCAGCTATGGCGGAAAAAAATATTTCGACAGCGCCACGGTGAGCTATTTCACCTCGCGGCAATCCAAAACGACCTATCGTGGCCTCGGCTTCGACCGTACGAACCCCGCCAGGCTGCAACCCGGGGATCATGAGTCCGACCAGGCTTTCGGCCATTCGGGCTACACCGGGACCTATGTCTGGGTCGATCCCAAATACAACATCATCTATATCTGCCTGACAAACCGGGTCTATCCGGACGATGGCAAGACCTTCGGCGTCTCAAAGGTCAATATCCGGCCGCTGGCCCTGAAAGCCTTTTATGACGCCGTCGCAGCGGTTCACTAATACTTTTTTCAATACATTTTCATGGAACTAATCACGGAAACAGAATCCTATTACAAGAATTTACAGGAACTTTCGCTCGAAGAGATCTTATCCAGCATCAACAAAGAAGATCAAACCGTCCCGCTCGCCGTTGCCAAAGCGCTGCCGCAGATAAATGCCCTGGCAGCCGCTGTCGTCGAAAAAATGAGCCAGGGCGGTCGTCTCTTTTACATCGGCGCCGGAACCAGTGGCCGCCTTGGCATCCTCGACGCCTCCGAATGTCCGCCGACCTTTGGCGTGTCCTATGACCTGGTCATCGGTCTCATCGCCGGCGGCGACACGGCAATCAAAAAAGCCGTCGAAAATGCGGAGGACGATCTCATTCAGGCATGGACAGACTTGCAACAATACCATATCGACGAAAAGGATGTGCTCGTAGGCATCGCCGCCTCCGGCACCACACCCTATGTGCTCGGTGGCCTCAAGATCGCCGGGGAACACAACATCACCACCGGCTGCATCGTCTGCAATACGGATAGCCCCGTCGCCAAAGCCGCCCGCTATCCCGTCGAAGTCGTCGTCGGTCCTGAATTCCTCACAGGCTCCACCCGGATGAAAGCGGGGACCGCGCAAAAAATGGTACTGAATATGCTCACTACCGCCGCCATGATCCGCCTTGGAAAGGTCAAAGGCAACAAGATGGTGGACATGCAGCTGACCAATAGCAAGCTCTACCGGCGCGGCATCAGGATCATCGTCCGCGAGACCGGTATCGACGAAAGACAGGCCGAAGCCCTCCTGAGGAAATACGGCAGTATCCGCAAGGTCCTTGAACTAACCAAGACCCGATAACCGATGTCCCCACTGCTGCTCCTGCTGTTTATCATCAGCTATTTTACGGTGCTCATCGGCATCTCCTTCCTCACCTCGCGGAAGCCTGCCGATGACTCCAGTTTCTTTCTGGCCAACCGCAACTCGAAATGGTGGCTCGTCGCCTTCGGCATGATCGGTACCACGCTCAGCGGCGTAACCTATATCTCCGTTCCGGGGAAAGTAGGCGCGCCCGCCGGCGACCAGTTCTCCTATTTCCAGTTCATCCTGGGGAACGCCGCCGGCTTCATCATCATCGCCCTCGTGCTGCTCCCCCTGTACTACCGGCTCAATGTGACCTCGATCTACGAGTATATCGAAAGATCGCTCGGCCGCTGGAGCTACAAGACGGCTGCCGGCATCTTTCTGGTCAGCCGGACCATCGGCTCCTCTTTCCGCTTCTATCTCGTGATCCTCGTGCTCCAGAAATT
>DASYZH010000069.1:0-21964 GCA_035946435.1 Puia sp.
AAGCAGCTGCTGCTCGACTTCCGGAACGGCTTGCTGCTAAGAATTGTCTTTCTGTATCATTTTTTAAAAATTTCAACCTTTCGTCATGAAAAAGAAAATCAAAGCCGGGAAAAAGCTTTCCCTGAGCAAAGAAAAACTCAACCAGTTGAATGAAGCGCAATTGACGCATTTTCTGGGAGGCCGGATGGCCGCCTCCACGGGTTACACGGCCATCGCCTTCGCATGTTCCTCGGCGGTAACCGAATGCTGCTCTACCTGGAACACCATGTGTTGCTGATCATTTTTATTTTCTCACCAATTATAAATCAACATGAAAAAGAAAATCAATTTGGGGAAGAAGCTTTCCCTCAGCAAAGAAAAGCTCAACAAGCTCAATGAAGAACAGCTGGCCCACTTTATGGGCGGCCGTTTGCTCTTCGCAAGCGGGTATACGTCAGGATCGGGCGGTACCTGCTCCGAGACCCAATCGGCTTGCTGTTCCACGACTGTATCGGCCTGCTGCGGTTAAGTCGCAATCTTTTTTTAACCATAAACATCCATTACATGAAAAAGAAGGTCAACCTTGGGAAGAAACTTTCCCTTAGCAAAGAAAAGCTGAACAAGCTCAATGAAGAGCAGCTGAATCATTTCATGGGCGGCAGAATGCTGTTCGCGACGAGCTACACGTCCGGAACGGGCGGTACTTGCTCCGAGACGCTATCGGCCTGCTGTTCCACGACTGTATCCGCTTGCTGCGGCTAGCCATTGAACGGACAAGCGGTCCTTCACGGATCGCTTGTCTCCTCAAACCAGGAACATATGGAGCTAAACCAACGGATCGGACATACGATAAGCCGGGTCCACTCGATGATCGCAGGCCGGCGGGCTCCGGAAGACGGGCTGCTGACGGGGAATCTGGGACTTGCCATTTATCATTCCTGTATCGCCCGGTACACGCGGGCCCCCATCCAGGACACCGCCCTTTTGATGGAAGACATTCTCGAACGGGTAGAGAGCATGCAGTCTACGTTACAGACCTGCCTTTATTCCAATGGGCTATCGGGGCTTGGCGCAGTCATTCAATTTTTGATCGAGAAGGACGAGATCGACTTCGATCTGGAAGAGAACTTCGCCGTAATCGACGAATTTATTTTCGAAAAGTCTTTAGCCGCAATAGGGGACGGGTATGTAGAATACCTCCACGGCGGCGGCGGAGTCCTGTATTATTTCCACAGCCGCCGGCCGGAAAGCCGGATCGTCCGCTATCAGGAGCAGCTTGTTGCATCCATTCTTCAGCAGGTCGGGAAGGATCCGCTGGGTGTAAGGATACCCCGGGGGAAATTCCATTGGAATAAGAATGACGACTATGATCTCAGCCTGGCCCATGGCCTTTGCGGGGTGCTGTTAGTGCTCCTGGCAGTGTTGGAAGCCGGCAACGTGCACAACGGGGATCAGATCCGCGCGTATCTGGAAAAGGCAGCCGCATTCGTTTTCGATTTGAAAAAGCCCGTCGACCGGAACAACGGCGTGTATGCCGCTTTCCCCATATACCTTGGGAAGGAGAACGGACCCGGGGAGATCGCCCGAACGAAGTCCTGGGGGCCCTCGAGGCTGGCCTGGTGCTATGGCGATCTCGGCTGGGTTTTGTTTTTCTACCGGTACGGGCGATATACGCGGGACATCCGGTTCCTGGAGCTGGCGGATGAGATCGGCAACTACGTCATCCCGCGGACAACGATGGGAGAAACAAGCTCGTCGACGGCTCATTTTTGTCATGGTCACGCGGGCCTCGCCTATATGTACAAGACCCTTTACCGCGTGAGCGGGAAGATGGCGTACCGGCAGGCTGGCGAGTTCTGGTTGAAGGAGACGCTGGAAACGCTGGACCTTGAAATGGAGCAGTCCTTTTATAAAGAAAAAGCCCTGGAGACAAATTTCCTGGAGGGCCTTGCCGGAATAAACCTGGCGTTGGCCTCCTTCCTGGAAGAGGAAGATCCCGGTTGGGGAAAATTTTTATTATTATAAACTATGTGCGGTTTTGCCGGATTTTTTTTGTACGATCGATCCCTGCCCCTGGACAAGGCTGCGATCCTGCATCGGATGGGCGAGCAGATTGCTCACAGGGGCCCCGATGACCACCAGCTATTTTGTTCGGCGGAGACCGGCATTGTATTCCGGCGCCTTTCCATCGTCGACCCCGACGGAGGCAGACAGCCATTGACAAACGAAGACGGGTCCGTGACCCTGGTTGTGAATGGCGAGATATACAACTTCAAGGACCTGGCAAGGAGTCTCAAGGGAGACCACCATTTTAAAAGCCGATCCGACTGCGAGGTCCTGCTCCATCTATATGAGGAGCGGGGCGTCGATTTCCTCGGGTGTATCAACGGCATGTTTGCACTTGCGCTGTACGACTCCCGAAAAAAAATTTTCCTGCTGGCGCGGGACAGGATGGGAATAAAACCACTGTACTATTCGTTGTCGCGGTCGCGGCTGGTGTTTGGCTCCGAGATCAAGGCCTTATTTCCATTCCCCGACTGCCCGTGCGAATTCAATTGGCAGGAAGCCCTTGACGGAACAAGAAAAACCTATGCCGCGGCCAATTATGAGGTAGAGACTTGCTTCCGGGGCATTCGTCAGCTTAGAGGCGGTGAATACCTTATAACGGAAGATGGCGCGGATGCCCCGCTGATAAAAAACTATTGGTCCCTGCAGGACCTTAGTTGTGAAGCGTCCGCCGCGGACGGGCGGACGGCGGCGCAACTGGTGGCGGAATACCGTGAGCTGCTGGCAGACGCCGTTCGGCTGATGTTATTGGGAGACGTTGAGATAGGTCTTTTCCTGAGCGGCGGCATCGACAGCACGGCTATCGCGGCGCTCGCCGCCAGGCAAACCAGTATCCGAACGTTCAGCGTCCTGAACCCGGATACGATAGAGTGCAGTGACGCCCGGTATTCGTGGAATGCCGCGGATTGCATCGGCCTTCCCAATCACCAGGTATGCATCGCGTATGACGCCGGGCGTCATGATGCCGCTTACTGGAAAAATCTTGTTTGGCAATGCGAGACCTATGAATGCGGGGCCGAACAGCTGTACAAATATGAACTTTACCGTTACGTTAAACAATGCTTTCCCGACCTCAAGGTCGTGTTGATCGGCCAGGGCAGCGATGAATTCAATGGCGGGTATGCGCATAAATATGTGGGTGAAGGAAATCCCGAGCTCCGCAACAGGTGGAGCGAGTTCGAGCAGATCATCTCCGGCATGGAACACACCGGTCTTTTATCTGGAAACAACCACGCGTTGAATGGGTTCCGGCGCTATATCGACCGCGACTACCTGGCGGATCTGCAAGGGTCCTCCCGGCCGCCGCATCCCTGGTACGGATATCTGCAAATGCATGCCAAAAATCTCCAGGTTTACCAGCTACTGCACGAAGACCGCACAGCCATGGCCAATGGCATCGAAAACAGGGTACCTTTTCTCGACCATCGGATCGTGGAATTTATCCTGCGGGTGCCGCAAGCGCATTTTCCGGAGCTTTTCTGGAACAAGCAAATCCTGAGAAGGGCAATGGCGGGCCTGCTGCCTGCGGACCTCTGCAACCGGCCCAAAGTGCCATTTATCTTCGACAATAAGGTCAATAGCTCAGGCAGGATGCTCACGGGTATCCTGGGGGCCAACGACGAAGAGCTGCTTCACTATGCCCTGGAGGACAACCAGGCAAAACACATCCTCGACGCCGCGCAGGTCGGAAAACTTTGGGACAGGGTGCGGAACGATCCCCATTACCGGGAGATGGATGAGCTGCGGTACCTGGTCAATATGGGCATCCTCAGCAGGATGGCCGGCGAGATAACATTCGATCACGCCGCGGTGGTGAAAAAGATAACATTACCCGTTCCGGCCTATAGCAATACGGAACCTGCCGGACGCAACGGTTTCCGTGACTATATGAAAGAGGAGGACAGCGGCGCCGCAAAGAACGGCGCACCCACCGGGCTGCTCCTGGCAGATGAGGTCCGCATACTAAACGAGATGAACGGGTCCTGGTACTTGTTCAGATCCGACGAGCTGGCCGAGATCATCAGGGAAACCGATGAAGCAAACCGCGATTGGATCCGCGTATTGCTGCATGCCCTGCATAACCAGGGAGTGATCGACCAGTCTCTGGCCGATCTAAGTCTAAGCCATCAAGACCTGACCAAAGCGATAAAGAAATCATTTAAAGCCGGGATCGTCTGCAGGCCTGCGCGCCGCCGGAAGATACAGGTCTCGAAACTCAGCGACCATGAACAACAATAACGACGGCAAGATCGAATTGAGCCTTTTGGATTTCGGTTTGCGGAGCTCATCCCTGAACAGCATGATGATCATCGAGGACGTGCTGGAGTACGCCCGCCTGGCGGACAGGATGGGATTCAAACGGCTATGGCTCACGGAGCATCATATTGCCGACTCCGTTGCGGCCTGGTACAACCCCCTACCCCTTATTCCGATCATTGCCGGAATGACTAATCGACTTATTACCGGCATTGCCGGCAGCCAATTGAACCTGCATAACCCCTATCACATCGCCACCAACTATAAATTGCTGGCGAACCTTTTCCCCGGCCGGATCGATCTGGGCCTGGCGGCGGGTAACGTGGAGAAAAATATCCTCGGCTTCCTTGGCCTGGACTATGGCAATGCCCAGGAAAAAGCCAGGGAAGCTATCAGGCTGTTGCAAGAGGAGGATGCGCTGGTGGAGGAACACCAGGTGATCATTCCTCCCTTTCGGGGTTTCATTCCGGACATCTGGCTGTTGAGCACAAATTACAATCGCCTTGAAGACGTTATACGCTACAAGGTGAATTTTTCCAGGTCTTTGTTTCATGGTACGGACAGGGAGGCACACCGCTCGAAGCTGGAAGAGTTCAGGCAAGCGTTCTTTGCCGCCCACGGCGTCCAGCCCAGGCTAACGCTGGCTATATCCGGCTGTTGTCACCACACCGACCGCAAGGCCAGGGAAATCGCAGAAAAGGCCGATTACAAAGGCGTCTGCATCAATGTTTGCGGGTCCATGGAACGGTTCCGGGATACCCTGCTTTTGTATCAGGAGCAATATGGCTACGATGAATTCACGTTTTTGAACCTGGCCAGAGAGCCAAAAGACAGGAGGATCGGGCTCAGTCTGCTCCAAAAAGCTTTCGACCTCCAGTACACATGATAAACCGAATATGAATACGATCAGGAAATATGCTATTGCCGACTTTTGTTTTGTCCGGACGCCAGCCTTTCCCAGGCGTCTGCTCACCCGGGTATATGATCACGAAAATCGAAGCGGCAAGGGCGACGGCGCCGTTCTCAAAGAAGTCTTTGCCGACGCGCGTATAGAAACGGCATTGCACGGAAGCACGTCCCCGGAACTTTATGCCGAATATATAAAATGGACAAAAGGGCTGAAATCATCCCGGGAAAACGAGAAAATGGAAGAGACCCTGCTGCGTTACCTGGTCAGGATGACTACCCGTTGCGTCCCATTCGGCCTGTTCTCGGGATTTTCCCTTGCGGAACTGGGGGACCTAACCACATTCCAATTGGGCGACGCCGCCGGCAACATCGCTCATCAGCGACTCGATATGGATTATATCCAGGACATCTGCGACAAACTCAAGATGGACTCCGCCATGAGGAACGCCGTGCGGTATTTCCCCAACACCTCCTTATATAAGGTCAACGGTACTATAAAATATGTCGAATACAGCACCGATACGCGCACACGAAAATATAACTATTCCGCGGTGGCATTCGAAGAATATCTGGGACTCGTTCTCGAAACCGCCCGGGGCGGCTGCACGCCCCCCAAGCTGGTCTCCGTTCTACTTGGCTATGATCCGGAGATCAGCGAATCGGAGGCGGTCGAGTATATTGGACATCTTATCGACTCGCAATTGTTGATAAGCGAATTGGAACCAATCGTCGCGGGTAAAGACAATCTCAGCAGGCTCGTAGAGATCATAGAAAACACCGGGCAGAATGAGTTATATGCCGGCATCCTGAAAGATACCGCCTCGCTGCTCCGTGAAAAGCAGTACACCATTGAAAAGGCGGACAATATCCGGAGCCTGATCGAGAACATTACCGGACCGAAGACACATTGGAGCATTCTCCAGGTCGACCTGGAGACATCGACTGCCGGAGATCTGCTTAACAGGCAGACCATCGAGGCCATCGCCGGGCAGATACAAAACCTGTCCGTCTTCGCATTTGGTGTGAGCCGCCCGGCGTTAGCCAGATTCAAAGCCAGATTCCTGGCGCGCTATGACACGAAAGAAATTCCGCTGGTCGAAGCGCTCGACCCGGAGATCGGCATAGGATACGATACCCCGGATGGCGGCAACGACCTTATTCTGACGATTCCATTCGGCCAGGAGACGCCACAAGAGCCTATCGACGTAAAATCCGATGGCCTGGCGGAATTCATGACGGATAAATACATTCAATGCATTCAAAACGGAAGCTCCACGATCTTTTTATCGGATGCTGAATTGGGGCGGCTAAGGGAGTTAGGGTTGGATAGGGAACTGCCTGAAAATTTCTTCATTCACGGATCTATTCTCGCCCATTCTCTGCAGGACCTGGACACGGGCCGTTTCAAATTCCAGCTCAGGAATCTCTCGGGGCCGCCTTCCTGCCTGACCCTGGGAAGATTTGCTTATACTTCACCAAAATTAACCGAAAAACTTCGGTCGTGTGCTTCACTGGAACAAGCCTTGAGACCCGAAGCCATTTATGCCGAAATAGTCCACCTCACCGATCCGCGTGTCGGCAATGTCGTCTTCAGACCGCATCTTAGGGAATATGAAATCGAATACCTGGGCAATTCGGATCTGGATGCCGCCCACAAGCTGGCAATCACCGACATCATGGTCTCGATAAAGGATAACAGGGTGCGGCTTCGGTCGAAAAAATACAACCGGGAGATCATTCCCAGATTAACCACCGCTCATGTTTTCAGCAATTCCCATCTCCCGGTGTACAAATTCCTGGGTGAAGTACAGCGATCGGAGGGCAGCGACTGGCTTTCCTGGCACTGGAATCATTTGAAGAACCAACGTTTCCTCCCTCGCGTCGAATATAAAAATATCATCCTTAAAACCGCCAGATGGATCATCACTAAAGAAGATATCGGCATCACGAGCGACAAGGTGCCCGGTAACGATCCGGCAGGCCGGCTGCGGGATTTTGCGCTGCGCAATTCGATACCCAGGGATCTCGTCTACCTGGAAGAGCTCGACAAGGAGTTTGTGATCGACCTGCGTAATCTCACCTGCTGTAACCTGCTGATAAGGGAGATTGAAAGATGCGGCAAAATCGTGGTGGAGGAATATCTGCAGGATGATACCAATTGCTGGATCAAAGACGCAAGCGGACACCGCTATCCCAACGAAGTGATGTTCCCGGTGGTCAGGATCCCCGCGGAGAATCCCGGAGCGGGATGGCCGCTGTCCAATGGGAATTTCCAGGATATAGTGCGCAAGTTTCCTCCGGGCAGCGAATGGATATATTTCAAACTGTACACCAGCGTTCAGGGAGCCGAAAAGATCCTCGCCAGCCCACTCATGCAGAACCTTATCGGGGAATTGAAGGATGCCGGTTCGCTCTCCGGCTGGCATTTTATCCGCTATGCCGATCCGGATTTTCATTTGCGGATACGATTCAAAGCCAGTGGCGGGACGGATGCTTATCTCGACCTGTTACACCGGGCTCAGGCCGTTTTCAATCATTTCCTGGAAAAACAGCAGGTGTATAAGCTCCAGCTGGATACCTACGAAAGAGAGGTAGAGCGTTATGGCTCCTATACCATGCAGGAATCGGAAGATATCTTCACCATCGACAGCACTGCCTGCCTGGCGTTCATCAACCTCGTGGATAACTATGAAGAGCAGCAGGGGCGATGGCTCTGGGCCCTAAAAGCGATCGACATGTTCCTGGATGCATTCCAATATTCTCCGGAAAGAAAGCAAAACCTGATGGCAAGATCGGAACAATACTTTTTACAGCTCCTGAATGGTACAAAGCTGACGTTCACGCAGATCAATTCAAAATATAAGACCTATGCCAGAGAGATCAACGGGCTTTTGGCTTCCGGCGGCGACACAAGTCCATTGCCCGATCTCTTACAGGACAGCATGGGCATCCTTGTAAACAGGCAGGGCGACCTGGAACGCGTTGCAAGCGTTATTCTGCAAAGCGTGCAGCTCCACCGTGAAAAGGAGCCCGACGATCTGGTGTCCAGCTATATCCACATGTTCATCAATAGGCTGTTCACTTCCGATGCAAACAAAAGCGAGCTGGTGCTTTATGCCATGCTAGGCAGGTTTTTCACCGTGAACAGGTACAAACAACACCAGCCGGCTTCCAGGGGAAAGAAGACAGCGGTCTAGGCGTTTTTATAGTCGGCCAAAAAATCCTTTAGCCGCAGTACATTCGTTTGCCAGTTGAGCCGGGACCGGTAGGCTTCCAGCGAACCGTTGAACAAGGGAGGATAGGTGTTGTCGAGATCTGCGGCCAGGCGCTTCAACAGCTCCTGCGCAGCCGCGAGCCAGGTATTCCGGTCATACAAAAAGCCATTGACGCCGTCCCTGACAATCGTGCCGAGTCCCTCGACCGCCGTTCCGATCACGGGAATGCCGTAAGCATTCGCTTCGCATAATGCGATGCCAAAAGGCTCGGCGGAAGCCGGATGAACCAGGAAATGCGTATCCCTGAACACGTGTTCCAGGGTCGACATGTCTTCTTTTACCGATTTATCCAGCAAGCCGAAGTTGGTAACAAAAGGCGAGTCGTATAATTCGGGGAAATCCGGAACGCACCCAATGGTATTCAGCCAGATGGGAATGCCTTGCTGGTTCAAATCCTTTGTGAGCATATACGCCAGGTCGAGCCCCTTTCTTTTCCAGTCCTTACCTAAAAAGGTAAGCTGGATGGAGGGGGAAGCCAGCCGGCGCTCGAGTGCTTCTTTCAGGACGGCGGGCGAAGGAGGGTGCTGCAGATTGGCTCCGAACGGGATGACGTTGATCTTTTTACCGGGGGTCTTATAGTCTTTGATACAGGCGTCCGCGATGAATTGCGAAGAATAGGCCAGCAGATGCGCTTTTTCCAAAACTGCTTTATCCCATAAATAAAGATTCTTCGCAGCGGTTCGGAATTCTCTGAAATACTCGGGCGCCTGATACGACTGCAGAAAAGTATGCCAGGTGCTATCGTGCCAGAATACGATTGGCGTGGGATGATCATAGAAGGGAATGCTCGAGTTACCGCCGAGACAGATCACGAAATCCGCCTGGATGTTGTTGGATTGCAGGTAGTCGGAGAATTTCCGGCCAATGGGTCCGAGCACCGGGCGAAGGCCTTTTCTAAGCACCTCTTCAAATAAAGTGTATGGCTCGAACGAGCGGTATTCCGCGACGACATCAAAGTGCTCCCTGAGGGCGCGGGTCATATGATAGGAGGTGCCGGAAAACGCATGTATATCATCGGGGTCCTGATGGTGAGCCAAAACGATTTTCATGGAAAAGGTTCTTGAAATTCATTAATAAAACTATCGAAGACGATGAAAAATATAGTTGAGATAGGTTGTCGTGTCGACGGTGAGGTCAATTTCGCAATGCAGGCTATCTATGGAGGTTAGGGAAAGCGAGGAGAATAACTGTGTGCTTTCCGGCGTCCCGAGTCGTATATGCACAGGAAAGCGGTCCTGGTTCCGAAATGCCGGGCCGATAAAATCGATGTATCCCGGGATATCGCGGTTGATACCCGCCGGCTTGTCAACCCTGACGACCACCTTTTGGCCTTTCCTGAGATGCGTTATATCGACAGCGTCCATGGTAAGTTTTATGATACGCACGTCGGAATCGGGGATCAAATAGCCAAGGACCTGCCCCGCGGGCAGAAAATCGTCTGGCCTCAATGGACCCGCCAGGAAAAAATGTCCCGAGACGGGCGCCTCGACGGCATATTTCCTGCCCCCGGGGCTCTCGAAGGTCATGAGCGAATTGCCTTTCCCAATATCACCGGTGTCATTGACATGGACTGCCGTCAGGATGGCACTCTCCGGCACGGTAAGTGCCAGCGGTTGGGACTCGTAAGTTATAAAAGCGTAGGCCTGCCTGGAAATGGGGTATTTTATAATGGTCAGCACCAGGGCTAAACCGATGAGAATGACAAAGACCATCGTGATTCCCCAACGGGTGATCCAGGGAGGTACCATACCGATTATCTCCTTTGCCAGCGTAGAGGTGTCGACATCGTTTTCGCTCATAGAACCAGGTTGACTAACGGCAATGCCGCATGCCTATAAATATAGGCATTATTAGGGATTATGCCCAAACCTTTCGGCGAAATATCAGTACATCTGCACCATCTTGCTCAGCTCGATGATATTGGGGACGCCCAGCTTCTGCAGAATGTTAGCTTTATGCGTGCTCACGGTAGAAATATGTATGGCAAGCATTTTGGCGATCTCCGAAACGTTTTTTCCATCGATCAGATAATTCATGATCTCCAGTTCCCGTTCGGAAAGCGTGTCGAAAAGGCTTTTTGCCGGGCTGTCGAGTATTTCCAAGGTGAGCGTATCCCTGATCCTCGAACTGATGTATCGGCGGTTGTTCAAAACGTTGGTGATAGCCATGGTGATCTCGGTGGGCGGCGCTTCTTTGTTGATGAACCCCCTGGCACCGAGCTGCAGGTATTTCCTGGCAAAGATCTGCTCGCTGCTCATGGTCAGGATAAGGATCTTTTGTTTGGGTCTGACAGCAAGTATTTGTTTCATCAGGGTGAACAGGTCCGTGAAGGGCATCGAAATATCGAGGATCAGCAGATCATAATCGCTTGCCTGTATCTTTTCCCAGACGCCATGGCCATCACGGCACTCGTCGATCTCGACCTGCAGGAACATTGTTCTCAAAAGAAAGGCGAGGCCCGTTCTTACGATATAGTGGTCATCGGCGATCAGCATCTTTGGCATAATATAGGTTTGTTTTGTTTTTATAATTATTGGCGAAGATCAGGGTGATCCTGTTGCCTGTCT
The DNA here is from genome assembly GCA_035946435.1 of Puia sp. Classification (GTDB taxonomy): domain Bacteria; phylum Bacteroidota; class Bacteroidia; order Chitinophagales; family Chitinophagaceae; genus Puia. The sequence goes on from DASYZH010000069.1 coordinate 11,054, forward strand.
CACCAGGCCTATCGATAGACAGCCGCCCCTGCAGCTTCGTAAGCAGTTCGAGGATGAGCTTATAGCCAAAACCCTGTGTCTCGTTGCTGGTCTGATAAGTGTTGTTAAGAATTTTGGTTACCAACGCTTTGTCCATACTTCGGCCCGTATCCGTTATCGTGATACGAACGGATGAGGCATCCGTCGATGCTTCGATGCGGATCTCACCGTTCGAAGTATACTTGGTGGCATTGTCCGTAAGATTCCGGATAAGCAGCTTTAATATATGCGGATCGGATACCAGGGCGATGTCCCCCGGTACCTGATTCAATACTACATTGTTATAGATGTCGGCGCCGGGTTCATACAGCGAAATGATCTCGCTTACGATCTCCCGGATAACGATGGGCTCCTGCCGGATGACAAATCCTTCTTTCTGGGCACTGGTCCAAACGACGAAATCCTGGGTAAATTCGAAGAGATCACGGGTAGCATTCCGGAATTTCCGCAACATCTCTTCCCGTTCGGAGACGGCCACTGTCCGGTGCCCTTCATAGATATGAGTAGCCAGCATATGCAGGAAGCGCAGGGGAGAACGCAGGTCATGCAGGATGATCGCGATCATTTTTTCCTTGACCCGGTTGTTCTCGGACAAAGCGGCTGTGCGCTCCGCAACCTTTTGTTCAAGCTCTTCTGCCCTTCGCACCTGGCGGGTGTAGCGCAGATAGAAGACCGCCAGCAGGGCGCCGATGATCACCAGCGCGACCAACGAACGGAACCAAATGGTCTCATACCAATATGGAAGGATGGTCCAACGGACCGTGTTGTAACTATACCGGGCATATCCCTCTTGTTTCCGGATGATCAATGTATAGCGGCCTTTAGCCAGCCCGGTAAGCGTTAGCAGGCCACCCTGGCTCACCGGATGCCATCCCTTGTCCAGTTCCGGAATGGAGTATTCCAGGTGCAGATTGGCGGAGTTGCCGTAATAGGGCGAAGAAATGGAAAAGACCAGCGGCCCTGCATCCTGATCCTGCACAAAATTACCGGCCGGCAGTACTTTTTTATCCGTCGCCTGGCGTTCTATGAAAATAGGGTGATCGGGTGATATCATCGTAATACTGTCCGGCTGAAACTGGATCAGCCCATCCAGCGACGGTAAAGAAAAATGGCCATCGGCGGTCTTGATGCCGCACGGCGTACAACCGCCATTGAATTCATTGCTGCTGAATCCGGAGGACCTATCGAAATAGTAATAGAAGATCTCGTCCCTGCCCCCGGCCGCGTAGCTGTCGAGTTCATTTTTAGCTACCCTGTAGAGCCCGCGATTGGTAGGCAACCAGAGATAGCCTTCCTTGTCTTCCATAAAACAATGGACGCTGGCGAGGTTGCCCATCGCATCCATGGGCATTTTGACAAAATGCTCCGCGTAATATTTATAGAAACCCTGTCCGTACGTGCCGATCCATAGGCTTCCATCCCGGGCTTTAAAGATCGCTCTCACAGTGGCGTGCTCCAAACCCGGCAAGCTTCGGAGCACGCCGGTCGACAGGTCATAGCCGTATATGCCCGCGCTGGTGCCGATCCAAAGATGGGTGGTGTCTACCTGCAGGAGGCTCATGATCTCCGCGTTGTTCAGCGATGTCCGGGCATCGACCAAAAGGGTAGCCTCTTTTCCCCTGATGCGAAACAGCCTGCTCGGGGTATTGGTGCCGCAAAGGATGTCTCCGTTGGCACCCTGGATTATGGCGGAGGTCCAAACGCCGACCTCGGAAATATCACCCAGGTTGATGATCTTCTCAGCGGTATGCAGGCCGGAGTCGGTGCGTCTTAGCCAGCCATAGGAAGAATACCAGATATGGCCATCCGAAGACCGGAGGAAAGCCGGACGATCGTAGCTTCCCCGTGAAGGGATATTTATTTTATTCTTTGCGTCCAGGACACCCGAAGAGGTCAGGATCTTCCCGCCTGGCAGCTCCACCTGTGCATACAGGCTATTGATCACGAAATTGTCACTCGAAAAGAAGAGCCGACGGAATTCCTGTTTTTTCAAAATATACAAACCGCTTGTAGCCGTTCCGGCATAGATGATCTTGTATTTTTCGTCATACATGAGGCAATTGACATTCCTTATCGGCGTATTCGCGGCCAGCGTTTCGAAATCCAGCACTCCGTGGTTTAAGGTAAGCCGGAGGATATCGCCCTTGAGGACCAGGAAGGTATTGCCGGTATCGCATAAAACTTTTACCGCAGCCTGTATCGGGTAGGGTCCGGTGACATCTACCCTAGCCAGGAAGGCCATGAGCCGGGGGCTGCCGGTGATCTTTTGGGGCAACCCTGCCCTGTAGGCATAAAGGCGATCGTGCCGATCTATAAAGACATAGACATCGCCAATGATGAAATGCAGCTTTAACGCATCGCCGGTAATTCCGGCAAGCAGCCGGACCCCGGCAGTATTCTCATCGAGGTAGAAATAATGCTGGTCTCTTTTTACGTAGGCCTGCGTTTCATTTACCGCAACCATGTCGATGTTTACATCCAGCCTGTTGAAGAGTCTGCCGACTGCCCCGGTATCATGAGCCGCCCACTTGTGGTACAGCTTCGAGTAGGTAAAAACGTAATGATTTCGGAAACATCGATATGGATTGGCCGAAAGGTTGCTGTCTTCTTTGAGTTGGTTGTCGTCGGTAACTTCGAGGTATCGGTGGAGGCCGATCGCCGGCTGGATCAATATCGTGCCGGATGGTCTCGCCAGGCTGAACAGCGAGCACCTGTCTGTGAAAAGCGCAGGGGTGTTTCTTGTATTGTATTCCCGGAAATTCCTGCCGTCGAAGCGGACGATGCCCATCTGCGTATTCAGCCATAGAAAGCCATTACGGTCGAAGGTCATATCGTTGATGCTATTCTGGGGTAGGGCGTTGTCGCTGTTATAATTGGTTATACTATAGTCAGGGGGTCCGGGCTGTCCCTTCGCCAATAAAAGATGGAACAGAAAAACGCAGGTCAACAAGATCGATTGTTCACGGCAGGTCATAGGTTTAAGGCTAACAGCAATAAATATCTACTTTTTTTTGTATTTGCTTGTTAATAAGAACACTTATCCGGCGGTCTGATCTTACAGGAGTTGGTCAGGCCGGTTAGGAGGGTGAGCGGGCCTCCCGTGAGCGGAATTGCGCCGGAGGCCGAACGGGTAAGGGTTCGATTTTTCATTTCGAGATTGGATTTTAAGGGTCATGCGCCGCCCGATGCAGCGCGCGCCGACGACAAAGATATAGCGGTCTGTGGATTATGGAAGCTTTTAAGGGTTAGCGTCTACCCGCTGCTCCAATTAATTGGATCGTCTTGCCGCGGTCAGGTTATTTTTTACAAAATAGGGATATTTTTTTGATCACATTATTGGCATGGCCCAGGTCCATGGGCTTAAGCCAGGATTGGGGCAATACAAACCGATCCGGTTGAAATAATTCATCGGACATCGGGACCGAGGCGCCGCGCAGGGTTTTATTCAACATTTTCCGAACGTCGGCCAGCTCATCCGGACGCAGGCCGTTTGGGATCACAAAACCGCAGCTTCTGTCCGGGAAGGCTATGCTGTAGCCCTGGGGAAAGGCCCGGGAGAGCTCATGTGAACACAGCACGCGGCTCGAGCCCACGCCGTCCTCGTTAGTGAAGGCAAGAAAAATGATCCGGCTTTCATCCTCGCTTAACTTGTAATGGGTAAAAAACTTGGACGATTCGCCGGTCTTGCCGCGCAGGTTCTCGAAAGCCGTTTGTTGCCAGCGGGGTTTATCTTTTTCCAATGCTTCATATTGTTCCCGGGTAAGATAGCCCATGGAGCCGCTGGCTTTTTTACAAAAGACCCAGGTCAGGATAAACTCTTCGGCGGGGAAAGCGTGATGGGGCAGGTCCCAAACGCCTTTTACATAATAGCTTTTAGGGACTATCAATGGGTAGAGATAGACTTCGTCTAACATGGGGAAAGCTTGTCCCTACAAGTTAAGCGATTTTAATATTCGAAAACCCGATAACCCCAGGGTCCGAGGGTCCATTGGTCGCCGGTGACCCTGACGGTCCTGCCTGTAAACACGTCTTTGGCAGACGTCCATAATGCCCCCTGATCGATCTTTATCTGCCGAGCAAGTGGGCTCAGGTTCAGCACGACCAGCACCTTCTTTTGGCCCTTTTTGCGGACAAAGGCATACACGGCGCCGTTGTCGCCGACGTCAAGCTTTTGGAATGAGGCATCGGCATCGAGGGCCGGATCCCTTTTGCGAAGTGCAAGCAAGGTCGTGTAGAAGTTCGCGCGTTTGAAGGCTTTGAACCGGATGGAATCTTTTTCGAAGAAGGGCAATGCGCGGAGAACAGGTTCTTCCTGGCCGCTATAGATCAGCGGGATAGTTGCAGGCAGCATTTGTGTCAGGACGGCAAAAGGAGCGTGTGCCGCACCGGGAAAAGTTTGATAGTCGGCGCCGTTCCAGCTGTTCTCGTCGTGATTGCTGGTGAAATACATCTCCAGGGTCCCTTTGGGGTAGATCGCGTTGTATTGGTCGAGCACGCTATCGAGGGCGAAGGCCGGGCGTTCACCTTTCGCTACTTTGACCATCATATGGAACATCTCCCAGGGATAAAGGGCATCGAAGCCATTTTCGGCCAGGTAGGGTTTGTCGCCTTCCGCGAGCATGAACAGGGGTTTTATCTTTTGCAGCCGGGCGATACAGGTCTTCCAGAAATCGCCGGGGACATTCCAGGCTACATCGCAGCGAAACCCATCGATGTCCGCGTTCCTGATCCAGTACTGCATCGAGGCGATCATGCTGTCGCGCATTTCGGGGTTGTCATAATTCAGCTGGCGGGTATCGGTCCAATCGTAGGGAATGGCCGCCTTGCCCGTGCTGTCCTTCTTATAGAAATCAGGATGCGCTTTCAGCCAGCGGTGGTCGGCGCCGGTGTGATTAGGAACCCAGTCCAGTATAACCTTCATTCCCCTGGCATGAATGGTTCTTACCAGCTGCTGGAAATCCGCCAACGTGCCGAATTCGGGGTTGACGGAGGTATAGTCGGAGACGGCATAGTAGCTGCCCAGGGTTCCTTTGCGGTCCACCCTGCTGATGGGATTGATGGGCATGAACCAAAGGATCTCTACGCCCATGGCCTTTAGCCGGTCGAGGTGTCTGGCAAAGGCCTTGAAGGTACCTTCCGGCGTATACTGACGGACATTAACTTCATAGATGTTCGCCCGGCGCAGCCATGGGGCCCGGCGGCTCGGGGGCTGGCTTTTGCCGGTAGCCAGGAGGAGGGTGCAGGAGACCGCGAAAAGGAGTCTTTTCATAGCGGGCAATCGTTTATTTAACGGAAGGTACGTAAAATGGGGTCGTGTGAGCCACTGATGCGATCGTCCAACTTGGGATAGTCTGTACATCTTTCGGGCTCAGGGGAGGGCCTGCCTGGTTGAGCTTCCCTCCATATTTCAATTGCGTGAAGGCAGAGGAGGCATTGAGCCGTTGTTTAATATAATAATCGCAAAGGCCAATGTTCTGTTTAAGTATGGCCAAATATTTATTGGCCAGGGGGACAGAACTGTTATAAGCGTCGATGGCTTCCTGATTGGGGAGCTCTTTGCCGGTTGAATCTCTTTGCAGCGGCTCCAGGGGTATGGAGTCCAGGGCCAGGCAGGTCATCCTGATCTGCGTAATGGAAGAAGGGTCAATGTTTTGGAATTGGGCAGGATCAGTTCTCTGTAAAAGAGCAAATTCCTGTTTTATGGGGTCTAAGATGTCATTAAGGCTATCCGTATAATTTTGAATTTGTTGCTGCCAGGCGTCCTGGGTATTCTGCACCTCATATTGCTGGAAGTCGGCAAGTAAATAGGACGTAATGTCAAAGGCTGAATAAGAAATGACGAAGTGTTTCAGGCTATCGGCGTAGGTGGTGCTGTTGTCTGCGTAAAACTTCCCCTCGACCCCGAGGCTAAGGACGTTCTTTACCCCGACTGAAGCGTTTGCGGAGTCGAATTTCAGCGTATAGGCCTCCTTTCGTACGGCAATAAAATCGGCAATTCTGCGGCCGGTGATATAATAGCACCTGATCTTCGATTTGTCGGCCAAATTGCTGATCTGCGCATACAGGTTCCGCTTGAAGTTCATTGCCCTTGTTCCCTGGTCATTGAACAGCTGGTAAGGGTCGTCGACTTTAAGCTTTTCATCCCGGAGATTCTTTGCCTCTACGGAGAGATCGAAATACTCGGTATCCGAAACGCCGCCGGAGAGGTTGATGCTAAGGAGTTGAGAGAATAAATTAGGCATCTGTACGCCGCCGGCAATGCCCTTCTTCGTGCTTAAAAATTTGTCATACACAAAGTGTCCGCTTCCCAATAATACCAGGTCGGAGTCGGAGACGACGATGGACTGATAGGGCAGGCTGTTGTTATCACCGAGGGAAATGACATATTCGCCCAGGCCATAGAGAAGACGATTGATCGATCCTTGGGATACGGCTGGAATATTCGAATGAAAATAATTGTCAGTAAGTGTTGAAAAGTAATCGGGGAGCCCGACGGCGTCAGATGGATCGACTTCCTGGTAGAAACGGAGGGGAAGGTCATAGTGGTTGCCTCTATTGCGTCTCAGCGCATCAAAATGTAAAGTATAAAGATAGGACCTCCGCTTCGGATTGCTCATGACATAGCCGTACAATTGAATAGCGCCATTCTTTGGGATATCGACGATCAGCTCATCGTCCTGGTTTAGTTGTGTATATTGATCACTTCCCGAGGGTGTATTTGCATACGTTTCATAACAAATTGTCACGGGTGCGGGTGGCAGGCCGCTCAATCTAATGGTGAATTTTTTGGCGCTCGCATGGAGGTAAATAAAAAGGGAGGCCACTAAGACCGGGATGTAAGTTTTCATAATCGAAAGATGGTATGCTATAAAGATACGTCATCCCGCTCCCTCTCTCCCAACTGTCGACATTAGAACGAGATTAGAAAACTCACCGGCCGCTACCGACCAAACTTTTCAAGGCTATTTGTAACGCTTCCTGTGTCACCTGATGCGCTACCTCGATAACGGTGAGGCTATTGCCTCCATTGTTTGTACCGGCTAGGTTTGCTTCGACTCTTCCTCCTCGTCATCCCTTACACCGGCCGAGGTGGTTATCGCAGTAACGGCCAATTCGGACAGCCCGAAATCCGCATTTCCAAGCGCATTCCTCAACGCTGACGCTTCTATGACCCTGGTGGCGGCGATCTCCACCTGCATCTTTCGCAGGTCGACGCTGACAGCACCTACGCCGGGTATTACCCCAAGCCTGCTTCTGACGGCCACAACATCCGCACTGTTGTTCATTCCGCTGATCCGAAATTTATGGATGAATGACGTTGACATGTTGAATTAGGAAGACCTTTAAAGGTAAGCTTATTCGGGCATTTCGCGCCCGCGATCTGTTCCGGGGAGCAAAGTCCGACCTGCAGTTTATCGGTTATCGAGCCACTCTAAAAAACCGCTTACCTTCTCTTTTGATACGAGCAATTTGTCCCGGACGGGAATAACAAGATTCACCAGGAGTTTGCGGGCGAAGTAATGCTCCACTTCCTTTACTGCATTAAAATTGATCAGGTATTGTCTGCTTACCCTGAAAAACTGGCTGCCGGGCAACAGGTCCTGGATCTTATCCAAAGAATGGCTCACGGAAAATTCCTGCTGATCAAAACACATGATCATCGACGATTCGCATTTTACAAAGAAATAGGCGATCCTTTCAGTGGGCACATTCCGGTACTTGTTGTTGGAATAGACCAGGAAATTCTTCTTACCCGCAGGCGTCGAGAGCCTGGTCAACAGATCATCCAGACCTGGAAGGTTGCTTGTCACGCTCATATTATAAAATTTTAATATGAATGAATCGAATTATCATCATTCACAGAGGATGGGATCGGCTGATCGACTGGCATCTGCCTACGGCGAGAAGGGGGGGTGGGGAGTGGATTCAGCTCGAACCAACAATCATTGTCGAAAAATGTTTTCTGTGGCTACCGTTATTTATCTCTCCGGGATTTTTGGCCTTTGAAAAGGGCTGTTTCAGGCCCGACCTTGTCCGTTTCGCGGGTTCGTGGTTGGACCCGCCTTGGGCCGGGGATAACTTCGCCGAAACCAGTCAACCACCAAAATACTCATACCATGGAAAAGACCAAGAACATCCTGGCAAATACATTGGTCGCAGGAGCCCTTGTGATGCAGGGTGCCGTAGGTAGTGCACAAAGCGGACCGTCCGCCAATTCCTTATCGAATGAGGAGATCCGTCCCTTCCACGTCAACATCCCGGAAGAAAAACTTGCGGATCTCAAGCGCAGGATCTCGGCGACAAAATGGCCCGATAGGGAGATCGTCAATGATGAAACACAAGGTGTGCAATTGGCCACCATGCAGGCGCTGGCCAAATACTGGGTGACGGAATATGACTGGCGTAAAGTGGAAGCGAGGCTGAATGCCGTCCCCCAATTTATCACCACGATAGACGGGCTGGACATCCATTTTATCTGGGTGCGTTCAAAACAAAAGAATGCGCTGCCGATGATCATTACGCATGGCTGGCCCGGATCGATCATCGAGCAACTGAAGGTGATCGCCCCGCTCACCGATCCTGTCGCCTATGGCGGCAAGGCCGAAGATGCTTTTGACATAGTGATCCCTTCACTACCCGGCCACGGTTTTTCAGGCAAGCCTACCGAACTGGGTTGGGATCCCATCCGCATCGCCAAGGCCTGGATCGTGCTCATGAAGCGGCTTGGCTACCAAAAATTTGTAGCACAGGGTGGGGATTGGGGTAATGCGGTCTCGGAGAACATGGCGTTGCTCGCGCCGCCGGAATTGCTGGCCATCCACACCAACATGCCCGCGACCGAACCCGCGGAGATCGAAAAAGCGCTGGCGGCAGGCATCGTTCCGGCCGATCTTACCCCCGACGAAAAGAATGCATACGACCAGCTGGACTATTTTAATAAACACGGTCTTGGCTATGCGATCGAAATGAGTAACCGCCCACAATCCCTTTATAGCCTCGACGATTCACCCATCGGGCTCGCGGCCTGGATGCTGGACCATGATATTGCGAGCTACAAGCTCATCGCCCGGGTTTTTAACGGGGAGAAAGAAGGTCTTACCCGGGATGATATTCTGGACAATATCACCTTGTACTGGCTTACAAATACGGGACTCTCCGCCGCCCGCCTCTATTGGGAAGGTGCGCTGACGGCGAAAGGTGGATTTTTCGATCCCCGCGGTGTCGCCATCCCGGTTGCCGTGAGTGTTTTCCCGGATGAAATTTATGCTGCGCCGAAAAGCTGGGCCGTACGCGCCTATCCAAAGCTGATCTATTTTAACAAGCTGGACAAGGGCGGTCATTTCGCTGCCTGGGAACAGCCTGAACTTTTTTGTAACGAGATGCGCGAGGCATTCCGGTCGCTTCGGCAGTGAGCGGCGCAATGATCTTATAACACAACAAAACAAAAATAATGTCAGAAAGCTCAAAATTTGACCGCCGCCGTTTTTTGGGCGCAACGGCCATGACTATTGCCGCCGGCCCGCTCGCCATGCTCGAATCCGTAAAAGCAGCGGCAGGTGCGGAACACCCTATGCGTCCGGCGGGCCCCACAGCGGGTATGGCCAATTCCTTTGGCCCGCTGAAACAGATCGACGCCGGCCTCCTCAATGTGGGCTATGCCGAAGACGGTCCCCCCGACGGTCCGGCGGTGGTCCTTCTCCATGGATGGCCCTATGATATTTACAGCTTTGCCGATACGACCCCTTTGCTGGCGGCGAAGGGCTACCGGGTGATCGTGCCCTTTCTGCGTGGTTACGGTACGACGCGCTTTCTCTCCGGCGAAACGATGCGGAACGCGCAACAGTCGGCCGTCGCCTCCGACATCATCGCTTTGATGGACGCGCTGAAGATCCAGAAAGCTATCGTCGCGGGTTTTGACTGGGGCGCGCGTACGGCGGACGTCATGGCGACGCTCTGGCCGGAACGCTGCAAGGGGATCGTTTCCGTCAGCGGCTATCTGATCAGCAGCCCGGCGGGCAACCAGGTGCCGTGGCCACCCGAGCCTGCGTTCTTATTTTGGTATCAGTACTATTTCGCCACCCCGGTGGGCAAGGCCGGCTATGCGAAATACACCAGCGAGTTCAATAAGTTCATCTGGCATCAGGCATCGCCAAAATGGAATTTCGACGATGCTACCTACAACCGAACAGCGGCGTCTTTCAGCAACCCCGACCACGTTGACATCGTTATACACGACTATCGCTGGCGGCTTGGTCTGGCCCAGGGCGAGTCGAAATATGACGAGCTTGAAAAGCAATTGGCCGCGCTTCCCCCCATCACCGTGCCCACGATCACCATGGAAGGCGACTCCAACGGAGCCATCCACGCGCCCAGCGCGGCGTACCGCAACAGGTTCTCGGGCAAATATGATTACCGCCTCATCACCGGCGGCATCGGGCACAACCTGCCCCAGGAAGCGCCGAAGGCTTTTGCCGACGCCGTCGTCGATGTCGATAATTTTGGTAAATAGGGATTAGCGTTGTCGTCAGCACCTGATGGCTCCCGAAAGCCGGTTGGCAGAATTTACCCCTAAGGTTGTCGCTTTAGCCCAGCAATAGTTTGAAAGGCGTGTTTGATCTTTGTATCATCAATCAAACAAACATCCAAAATCTATTGGTATGACAAACGAACAGCAGATAAAAGCGTTGATCGAAAATTGGGCGGCAGCAGTCAGGAGCCAGGACATCGATGCCATTCTTGCCCATCATTCCGATGATCTTGTTATGTTCGATGTCCGTATCCCTCCGGGATGTCTAAAATCGGACTGAGGGGATAGGGATATATTTACGGTTTATCAAAAACCGAAGTATATGCAAGGAAAAAATTCATTAC
>DASYZH010000070.1:0-2066 GCA_035946435.1 Puia sp.
CCCTGCCATCGTGTGGGGGTTTCCCCCTTTGCCGATGGCTTTGATGAAATTGTTCTTGATGCCGATATCGGCTTTATAGATACCGGTATGGTCGACGATCAGGGCGTTGGTGATGATCATATCCAGCGTTTCGTCAGGACCGAAGCCGGCCGCCTGGGCCATTCCGTCCCGCACGCTTTTTCCGCCTCCGAAGATGCATTCGTCGCCATAGACGGTCAGGTCTCTTTCTACTTTCACCAGCAGGTTGGTGTCGCCCAAACGGACTTTGTCGCCGGTGGTCACACCGAAATATTTGGCATAGGCCTCTTTGCTTATTGTATAGCTCATAAAAAATTAGCTTATGAATTCCCGTTGTTTCATGTTTGCGATAATTTCGGCTGACCGGCCTTCGATGGGGCCATTGATCAGCGCATTGGCGCCAAAGACCTTTTTTTCCCCGGCGATGGCCACAAGCTGAACGCTGCGTTTTTCACCGGGCTTGATGCGGATCGCCGTCCCGCTGGGGATATCCAGCCGGTAACCTATCGCCGACACGCGATCGAACCTGAGGGCCTTGTTGGCTTCGGCGAAAGGATAGTGCGAGCCGATCTGGATGCTACGGTCACCGGTATTCAAAACATCTAAAGTGACTGTGGCCCGGCCCGCGTTGAGCTCGATGTCGCCGGCGCCGATAAAGGTCTCCCCCGGCCGGGCTTCGCTGGTATTGTCGACGGCTGTCCTCCGGGCGGCACGGGTCAGCCCGCTGCCATATAAGGCCAGTCCGTTGTCGAGCCCCTGCTCCGAGATGGGCTGATGTACACTAACCAGCTTGGTGCCATCCGGAAAGGTACCTTCAACCTGTACCGTATCCAGTAGTTCGGCTACGCCTTCCATTACGTCGTCATGGCCGAGGATCTGCCTCCCCTTTTGCATCAACCTGGCTACCGTCTCTCCTTCCCGGATGAACTCCAGCAGCTGCGTGGCGATCAGCGCCACCGTCTCGGGGTAGTTCAGCAGGAGGCCCCGGGCATATCGTTTTTGCGCCACGAAGCCGGCCTGGTGGAGCTGCAATTTTTCTACTTCTTTGGGTGAAAGTTTCATGTTTATACTTTTTATACTGCAATATGTTGTTGTAGTTCATAGAAGTCGAATGTCGTCGCCGGTCCTTCTTTCGTCATCCTGCCCCGGTCCATGCAATAGAAATGGTCGGTGACATGCCGCGCGAAATCGATCTTTTGTTCCACCAGCAGGACACCGATATTCCGTTCTTTGGCCAGCCGGCGGACGATGTCGCCGATCTCGATAGCGATCGAGGGCTGGATGCCTTCCGTAGGCTCGTCCAGCAACAGCAGCGAAGGGCCGCTGATAAGGGCCCGGGCAATGGCCAGCTGTTGCTGTTGTCCCCCGCTCAAATTCCCACCCGGCCGGCGGCGAAATTCGCGCAGGATGGGAAAAAGGGTGAAAAGCTCGTCCTCCGACATCCGTGGCTTATGATCAGGAGCGGCTTCCAACCCTAGCTTTAAATTCTCCTGTACCGTAAGCTTCGGCAGGATCTCCCGGCCCTGCGGCACGTACCCGATACCCGCCCGCGCGATCCTGAAGGGCGACAACCTGGAAATGGGAAAATTTCCGAAGGAAATTTTCCCGCTTTGCACCTGCACCAACCCCATGATCGCGCGCAGCAGCGTGGACTTGCCGACGCCATTGCGGCCCATGACGGTGGTGACGGCGCCGCGGCGGACGAAAAGATCGACTCCCCGCAGCACGGCGCTCTCGCCATACGCGGCAGTAACGCCTTCGACAGATAATAAGCTACTCATAGTTTTTCCAGTTGTGCATTGGCCCGGCCGAGATAACAGTCGATGACCCGCTGGTCATTCCGGACGGCCTCGAACCGGTCTTCCATCAATAGTTTACCATTCACCAGCACGCTCACGAGGCCCCGGGCGATCTGCCGGACAAAATGCATGTCATGTTCGATCACGATCACAGCATGCTGACGAGACAGCTCCAGCAGCAGCTCGCCGGTCTTTTCCGTTTCGCGGTCGGAGAGGCCGGCCGCCGGCTCGTCGATCAGCAGCAGGATC
>DASYZH010000071.1:0-11961 GCA_035946435.1 Puia sp.
GGAGGATAGCGGGCTTTCTCTTTTGGCTTTGAAAAAGAAATCGCGATGATCATCGATCTGCCGGCACTGACGCCTGTGGAACGACAGGCTTATTTGAATGCGTCCATTGCGCCGCGGCCCATTTGTTTTGCGAGCACCATCGATACGGACGGGCAGGTGAATCTGAGTCCTTTTAGCTTCTTCAATCTCTTTTCCACTACGCCGCCTATCCTGATCTTTGCGCCGAATCGCCGCGTTCGTGACAATACCACCAAACACAGTTGGGAAAATGTGCTCCGGATACCGGAAGTCGTGATCAACATCGTGGATTATGAGATGGTCCAGCAAGTGAGCTTGTCGAGCTGCGACTTCCCCAAAGCCGTCAATGAATTCGTCAAGGCGGGGTTCACGCCCGAGCCGGCGACGCTGGTGCGGCCACCCATGGTAAAAGAAAGCAAGGTGCGGATCGAATGCCGGGTGCTGGAAACCAAGGTACTGGGTCATCAGGGCGGCTCCGGCAACCTGGTGATCTGTGAGGCGTTGCGGATGCACATCGACCCTTGTGTCCTGGATGCATCGGGGAAACACATCGATCAGCAGCGATTTCACCTGGTGGCCAGGTTGGGCGGTGATTGGTACTGCAGGGTCGGCGCGGACAATCTTTTCCAGGTGGAGAAGCCCAATACGAAGCTGGGGATCGGGATGGACGCCCTGCCTGCGCCCATCCGGCAAAGCCGTATCCTTACCGGCAACCATCTCGGCCAGCTGGCCAATGTCCACGAGCAGCCCACGGTCGATCCGGCTTTTGACGACGCGCGGTTGAAACAGATCTTTCAGTATTATGCCGTGAACCCGGAAGAGATGGAAACGGAGCTGCACCGGTATGCGGCTGGTCTGCTCGACGCCGGCCGCGTGAAAGATGCGTGGCAGGTGTTGCTGGCGCTGAACTAGGGCGGTGGCCCGGGTCCCGGCAGTCCCCGCCCGCGGCTTGGCTCCTCCCCTCAATTGCTTTATCTTCGCGGGAATTTTATGAGCACATCACATCTATCGGAGCAGGAGATCATCAGACGCGAAAAACTCGGGGAGATAGCGCAGTTAGGCATCGATGCCTATCCGGCGGCATTGTACCCGGTGAATACCACAGCGGCTTATATTAAAGAGAATTATAAAGAGGGCGTGAACAACGCCGACTTTGCGGAGGTTTGTGTCGCCGGGCGTATCATGAGGCGAAACGACATGGGCAAGGCTTCTTTTGCCGCCTTACAAGATAGTACGGGCCGGATCCAGATCTATATCAAGCGCGACGAGATTGCTCCCGGAGAAGATAAGACCCTTTATGATCAGGTTTGGAAACGTCTTACTGATCTCGGCGATATTGTTGGGGTCAAGGGGTACGTCTTTACCACCAAGATGGGTGAGATCTCCGTACACGCAAAGGATTTCACCGTGCTCGCGAAAGCGCTTAAACCGCTACCTCAGGTAAAGGAAAAAGAGGGCGAGACCTTCGACGCCGTCACGGACCCGGAATTCCGGTACCGGCAGCGGTATGCCGATCTCATCGTCAACCCGCAGGTCAAGGAGGTCTTTGTCAAGCGCACGAAGATGATGAATGCCATCCGCAATTTTTTGAACGACCGGGGCGCGCTGGAGGTGGATACCCCCGTGCTGCAAAGCATCCCCGGAGGTGCGGCTGCACGGCCCTTCGTTACACATCATAATGCATTGGATGTACCTTTCTATCTGCGGATCGCCAACGAGCTATATCTAAAACGTCTGATCGTCGGCGGTTTCGACTGGGTATACGAGTTCTCCCGCAACTTCCGGAACGAGGGGATGGACAGGACGCATAACCCCGAGTTCACCGTGCTCGAGTTTTATGTCGCCTATAAGGATTATTTGTGGATGATGGATATCACGGAGCAGCTGCTGGAACGGGCGGCGATTGCTACCAATGGCACGACCACCGTGGAAGTCGACGGGAAGACCCTCGATTTCAAGGCGCCCTACCGGCGGATCACCATGTACGACGCGATCAGGGAGCACACCGGTTTCGATATCAGCAATATGGAAGAGGAGGATCTGCGGGAAGTCTGCCGGAAGCTGGGCATCCATGTCGATGCCTCGATGGGAAAGGGGAAGCTGATCGACGAGATCTTCAGCGCCAAATGCGAAGGCCACTTTATACAACCCACGTTCATTATCGATTACCCGGTGGAGATGAGTCCGCTGACCAAACGGCATCGGAGCAAACCCGGACTGGTCGAGCGTTTTGAGCTCATGGCCAATGGGAAGGAGATCGCCAACGCCTATAGCGAGCTCAACGAACCTATCGATCAGCGGGAGCGGTTCGAGGTTCAGCTGAAGCTGATGGAGCGGGGCGACGACGAGGCCATGTTCATCGACCACGATTTCCTGCGCGCACTGGAATATGGGATGCCACCCACGGCCGGTATCGGGTTCGGTCTGGACCGGATCTGTATGTTGCTCACGGGTCAATCCAGCATCCAGGATGTACTGCTGTTCCCGCAGATGCGGCCGGAGAAAGTCGCAGAAAACGCGCCCGGGCACCCTAAAGCGGATCTATAGTTGTATAGCCGGCGCCGAGCAGGATTCGACCGCAGGCCTCGTCCAGGCATGCGGGTAAGATGCTTTCACTGCAGTATATGTGCAAAATAATCCAGGGATGTATCGTTCTTTTTCGTTATATTAGAAGTAGCTAAAAACGATTGTCATATGGATAATGCAACCATCTCTAAGATCGGTACGGTCTTTTATGCCCTCGTTGTTGGTTTCTTCGGCATTAATCACTTCCTGAATGGTACCGGTATGCAAAAAATGGTCCCCACCTTTCTTCCCGGCGGCGTGTTCTGGGTGTATATCACCGGCGCGTGCCTGGTGGCTGCGGCCATTGCTTTTTTGATCAACAAACAGGTCCGTCTGGCGGGCTTTCTTTTGTGTTTGTTTCTATTGCTGATCGTGCTGACAGTGCATCTGCCGGCCGTGTTGAGTGCTCCTGATATGGGCGCGCGGAGGTTTCCGCTGACGAACATGATCAAGGATACGGGGCTTGCCGCGGCGGCGTTGCTGGTCGCGGCCCGAGCGCCGAAAACGACTTAAACGCCGGAGCCGTCCATGCGTCGACAACAACCGAAAGTAACGCAACATGGCGGGGACTCGCGCGTGGAGGAAGGGCAGGGCCCAAAACAAAAACCTCCCGCGCGAGACGGGAGGACGATGTTGCCTTTTACCCAAGGATTATTATGTGCGGTTGCCCGCAGAGAAGCGACTAAAGGAGTCACAAAGATTGAACTAAAGGAACAGATCGTTCATTAACTTCTGGTCGGGGTTGATCGCATATTTCGTAAAATCGGTGACCCCTTCCTGCCCAAGAACGTCTTCGTCTATAAAAAAATTGCCTGAGGTCTCGAAAGATGGTCGCTGGAGGATGAAATAGGCTGCATCGGCGACGATCTCGGGGGTTCGGCTGCGCTGTATCAGAAAGTCCCCACCGAGTACGTTTCGGACGGCGGCGGTGGCAATGGTCGTTCGGGGCCAGAGCGCATTGGCGGCGATGCGGTACCCACGCAGTTCTTCGGCGAGTCCGATGACGATCATACTCATGCCGTATTTGCTCATCGTATAGGCGAGATGGGGCCCGAACCAGCGGGGGTCCAGATTCAGCGGTGGGGAAAGATTCAGGATATGCGGATTGTGAGCCTGCTTAAGATAAGGTATGCAGGCCTGGCTCATAAAAAAGGTTCCCCTGACATTTATATTATGCATCAGATCGTAACGTTTGGGTTCGACCTGTTCCGTTGCCGCAAGGTTGATCGCGCTGGCGTTATTGATCAGGATATCGATGCCCCCAAAGGTCTCGACGGTACGTTTTACTATGTCCTTGATACTCTCTTCGAAGCGGATATCGCCCTGGATGGGGAGTACCCTGCCGTTTCCCGCTTTGGCGATCTCTTCCGCGGCGGTATAGATTGTTCCTTCCAGCTTGGGATTGGGCTCGGCGGTCTTGCCCGCAAAGGCGATGTTCGCGCCCTCGGCGGCCAGGCGGATGGCAATGGCTTTTCCGATGCCCCGGCTGCCGCCGGTGATCAGCACCGTTTTGTTGTCGAACGTTCTCATTACCTGTAAAATAGGCTAAAATTCGGTGAAACAAAAATCGATTGCATCCCCTGGGGGTCTGCTCCCCTGAGCATTTACGAATGGAGTGTTCGTATATCTACGATTTTGACCGTAAAAACATCAACTTCGAAAACGAGCGTTTCTGCGCTTGCGTTAAAAACTTGTGAATTGTATGTTTGTATTGTTAAGTACGACCGATAAGCGATTCCGAATCCAATGTCCGAACGAAAGCCAAACTGAAAGAATGAATGAATGAATGAAATCCAATGAAAAAACCAAGAATCCAACTTCCGAAGAGAAACCATCCATTGAACTGAAATCCTTGAAAAACCCGTTAGAATCCAAAAATCCAAGAAGAACCCGGAATCCCAGATCGATCTGAACTTATTCAACTGAAATCCAAAATCCACGTTTTATCCAAATCCTAAGAAGAATCGACTTAAAATTTGTACCTATTGATGGCCACGAAAATGTTGGTTAAGTATCGAGTACAAAAGCTTGAAAAGTCCTGAAGAGATTCAGGACTTTTCTTTTTGCATGGACGTGAGGTCCGGTCTGTCGGTTTCGTTTTGCCTTTCTATTGTTTCTTTTCCTTTCTTAAGTATATGTCGCCGCGGCCGGCTGCCACTCGGGCGCCTAATGGGCGTCGACGGGCATGGCTACATTCGTTTTGAATTTTTGCAGATAGACGATAGGGATACAGAACAGCACGAACACCCCTATGATCAGATATAAATTGTCATAGGTCACCAAAAGGGTCTGCCTGACGACCGTTCCTTCCAGCGCGTGGTTAGCCATCTGGGTGGCGTCATATAGCGAATATCCCTTCCCCATGAAGCCGTGGATGATCTCCGTCCTGCGCGATACCGCTGCAGGGTTGTAAGCGGTAATATTGGATACGAGGTCATTCCGGACGATGCCTGATTTCAGGTGGATAAGGGTGGTCAGGATCGCGATGCCGAAGGACCCACCGAGCTGGCGCATCATATTGTTCAAACCGGTACCCTGCCCTATCTCGGGACCATGCAGTTCCTGGATCGCAAGGGTCGTCAGGGGTACGAAAAGGATGGACATTCCAACACCGCGTACGATCAGGGGCCAGAAAAAGTCGCTGATCCCCGATTCCAGCGTCGAGTTGGACAACATCCAGGTAAAAACGAAGAACAGGAAGAATCCTCCGGTGGCAAGGATCTGGCCGGGAACTCCGCGTTTTAGCATGGTGCCGACAAACGGCATCATACAGATGGTGGCCATCCCGCCCGGGAATAACAATTCACCCGTCTGCTGGGCCGAAAAGCCAAGCAGGTTCTGACAGAATACAGGGAATATAAACACCGAGCCGTATAGCGCAAAGCCGAGCACAAAGGAGGTCAAGATCCCCACGGCGAAACTTCGGTTTCGCAGGATGCGGAAATTCACTACCGGATGGTCGGTGCTGAGCTCCCGCCACACAAAGACGATAGCAGATATGATCGTGGTGAAGGCCAGGACCGTAATATAGGTCTTTGAAAACCAGTCTTCCGACTCCCCTTTTTCCAGCACCACCTGCAAGCTGCCGACGCCGAGGGCGAGAAACAGGATGCCCCACCAGTCCACCGGCTTTCCTTTGGCATATTTCGGCGATTCCTTTACGAAGACCGATACGCAAAAGGCGGCGATCGCTCCTACCGGAATATTTACATAGAAGATCCAGCGCCAGTTAAAGTGGTCGGTGATATAACCACCGATCGTTGGGCCAACGGTAGGACCCACGACCGCGCCCATACCGAACAAGGCCGTGGCCATGCCGATCTCTTCGCGCGGCCAGGTCTCCATCAATATGGCTTGTGCGGTAGAAAGCAGACCGCCGCCGGCAAGACCCTGAAATATCCGAAATGTTACCAGCTCGCCCAGGCTGGTCGCATGCCCGCAAAGAAACGAGGTGATCGTGAATGCGATGATAGAAGTGATAAAATAATTCTTACGTCCGAACTTGTCACCCAGCCAGCCGGACATGGGAAGCACGATCACGTTCGCCACCGCGTAACCCGTGATGATCCAGCCTGCATCTTCCAGCGTCGCCCCCAGGTTCCCCATTATCTGGGGAAGTGCTACGTTCACTATCGTTGTATCGATGAGTTCCAGCAGCGAGGCGACGATCACCGTAATGGTGATGATCCATTTTCTTAAACCATGTTCAGCCATGATCCTAAATATTTTGAATTCAAAATCGGATTAGTCTTTCCCTTCTTTGGTATGAACAACAACATACACACTCATACCGGGCCGCAGCAGGCGCATCAGGGAAGAATCCGCGTTGATCTTGATCCGTACAGGCACACGTTGTACGACTTTTACGAAATTACCCGTTGCGTTGTCCGGAGGCAGCAGCGAGAATTTTGCCCCGGTGGCACCCGAGAACGATTCGACCTCGCCATGGAAGGTGCTATCCGAATAGGCGTCGGCAGTAATATCTACTTTCTCGCCGATCCGGAGCGGCTCCATCTGCGTCTCTTTGAAATTGGCGGTGACATAGACGCCTTTCGCGTTGACGACGGCAAACAGGGTTTGGCCGGCTTGTACGAGTTGCCCCAGCTGGATATTCCGTCTGGAAACGACCCCACTCGCAGGAGCTGTGATTACCGTATAGGAGAGCTGCAGCTTGGCGAAATCCACATCCGCCTGGCGTGTGGCCAGGTTGGACGCGGTAGCGCCTACCTGGCGTTGGTTCACGTCGACGCGTTTTGTCTGCGTAGGCACCTGGCTCTGGGCGATGGCCAGCGAAGCCTCAGCCGATTCCTTAGCAGCTTTGGCATCGTCGAACTGGGCCTTGGTGATGGCATGGTCATTATACAGATTCTCATAACGGGTATAATCTTCGTTTGCCTTCCAAACAGCCACTTTGGCCTGCTGTACGCTGGCGAGTGCTGTTGCGATATTGGTCTTCGCTTCGTTGACCTGCAACTCCGATACGTCCACCGTTTGCTTAGTAGAGGTCAAGGCCGCCAGCGCTTGTTGCAACTTGACCTGGTAATCGCGGTCATCGAGTACAACAAGTGTATCGCCGGCATGCACGTACTGATTGTCCTCAAAACGGATCTCCTTGACATATCCCCCTACGCGGGCGACTACAGGGCTGATGTCCGCATCGACCTGCGCGTTGTCCGTCACCTCGTGTGCGCTATAGTAGACGTATTCTTTGATACCAAAGATCAGGGCGCCCACCAATACCAGTGACAGGATGATGGGGAAAACAAGTTTTTTGCGACCTTTCTTCTGTGTGTTATTTTGTTCCATATACTTTAAGACGTTTTTGAAAGCTGGTTTTTGAAGTTAGTTTTAGAGATGGATCTTTCCGGTTGACCTCAATACATTGTAATAGTCGATGGTTGCTTCGGACTGTGCCAGCTGCAGGTTGATGCGCGCCTGGTACAGCTGCGATTGTGCATCGATCCGGTCCGTAGTCGTCACCAGGTTGTTCTGAAACTTCGATTCGGTGATCCGTTCGTTCTCCTTGGCCTGGTCTACAGCGACCTGTAGTAATTTTAGCCTGGCCTGGGCCGTTTGGTATGCCACGAATTGTTTGTGTACGTCTTCGTGGATATCGTCGAGTGCCTGGTCGCGCTGCGTATTCAGCTCGCGGCGCTGGACTTCGGCCTCGCGTTCCTTGTTCTTGTTCTTGTAAAGCGTGCCGATATCCCAGCTGGCGCCGACACCCAGGGTGATCGGGGCGATAAGGTTGTTATGCGTCGGGATCACCTCGCCGGTGGGGTTGATGTAATACATCCCGCCGGTAGCCGAAAATGTAGGTAGCCGCTGATCGTGCAGTTTCTTCACGTTGATGTCCGAGATCCTGGTCTGGTAGGAGAGGTCCTGCAGCTCCCGGCGGTTGGATTCGGCCTGGGTCATCAGGTCGCCCAGGGCAAAAGATTCGCCCGTCCTGTAGTTCAACGTGGGCAGGATGATCTCGGTGCTATCCGGCAGACCCAAAAGGATGTTCAGGTCGTAGTTAGCCACCTTCCGGTTGCTCTCCAGCTCTACTTCGGTGATCTGCTGCTGGGATTTCTGCAGTTGATAGCGGAGGACGTCGTTTTGTGTGGCGAGGCCCTGGCTTTCGTATTTGGTGATTTGCTCGAGCTTGCTTTCCACGTCCTGCATGTTCTGTGCTACGATGAGCTGGTTCTCCAGGATCTCGTCGTAGTTGAGATAGGCGGCGATCACCAGGTAGGTGACGTCCTCTTTGTCCTTGTCCGCGTCGATCTTGCTCATCTGCACGAGGATATCGGCGGATTGTTTGGCATATCTCAGCTTGTTGCCGGCCCATATCGGCTCGCTCACGGAGAGCGTACCCAGGTAGGCCGGGAAATCGAAGGGCAGTTTGATCGGTTCTTTTGTAACCCCGGGGATCTCGATGAGGCGGGACATCATCAGGGCATGAAGATATTGAAAGCTCACTGTCGCATTGGGCAGATAGGCATCCTTGGCCTGCGCCAGACGCGTCTGGGACTCTTCGATCTTTTGTTGTGATAATTTCAATTGCTTGCTGTTCTGCAACCCCAATTGTACGGCTTCGTTCAGGGTCAGCGTCCTGGGCTGGGCATTGGCTGCGAAAACAGCAAAGAGTAAGAAGCATAAGACTCCTGCTAACTTTTTTTCCATGTTGTGCTTGTATTTAAACTTCGGGTTCAATGATTTTCTTTTTCCGCGAGCTAACTTTCCACGGGTCCGCTCTCGTTGCGGATATCCAGGTGCGCCCTCAATACATGTTTAAGGTGCATTTTGAGGCGTTTGGAGAGTTTTTCGCGAAATACTTCGTCGTCTTCGTCTTCTCGTATGGCAAGAATGTTACAACTATAGACCCGGGATTGGGTATAGGAAGAGATCGTCCCGATGATGGTACCTACCGTCATGGGGATGTCTACCTGGCGAAACAATTTCTTCTGCTGCCCGTCCTCGATGATCTGGTTGATCTGTTCGAGGTTGCGCATTTTCATGGCGATGATCTTCTCTTTGATCTCTTCGCTCCGGAAGGCGATGGCTTCCTGGAACATGATATTATGGAACGGCAGGTTGGTAAGGATCCGGTCGACATAGAAATCCACGAGCCGGTCGATCTTATCCCAGGGGCTCAGGCTCTGGTCTTTTTTGAGTTCCGCGAGGATACCAAACGTGTATTCGCTCCGGAACTGGATCATGGCCTCCAGCAATTTCTCTTTAGAGCCAAAATAATAAGAGATCATGGCCAGGTTGACCCCGGCGGCCTGAGCGATGTCGCGGACCGAAGTCCCGTCAAATCCCTTCTCGCCAAAAAGCCGCTCTGCCGTTAGAAGGATATGTTCTCTTTTATCTGCTGCCATGTCTATTTCTGAATTGCTCCCACAAAGTTAAACAAACGTTTGAATTAAACAAACGTTTAATTGAGAATTAACAAAAAAACCCGCCGGAGGGCGGGCAAAAATGGGCAGCCAAGTGTAAAGGCGACCGCGTAATTTTTTGATTATCAGGCCATATCGAAATATGGTTTGTTTTGAAGAATATTTTCAATCTCGGTGAGCACCTCGGGGGTAAGTCGGGGCAGCAGATCGATGGCTTTGAGATTTTCCAGCAGCTGTTCCTTTTTGGTAGCGCCGAGGATGGCCGTGGTGACGTTGGGGTTGGCGATCGTCCAAGCGATGGCGAGAGAGCTCAATGCGGTATCGAGTTTTGTGGCGACGCTTTTGAGCTTTTCGACCTTGTAGATGCGATCTTCTTGTAACCATCGTTTTTTGAGCCATTCGAAGCCGCCCATGGAGAGCCTCGATCCGGCGGGGATGCCGCCCTGATATTTTCCGGTGAGGAACCCTGCCGCCAGGGGGCTGAAGATGGTGGTGCCCATGCCGACATTGCGGAAGATCGGCGGGTATTCCAGTTCCATTTTATAGCGCTCGAACATGTTGTATTGCGGTTGTTCCATCGTTGGGCCGATGAGCCGGTATTGTCGTGCGACGGCGTGCGCTTCCATGATCTCGGCGGCGCTCCATTGGGAAGTTCCCCAATAAAGAATTTTTCCCTGGATGATCAGGTTGTGCATGGTCCACACAATCTCGTCGATGGGGACATTGGGATCGGGGCGGTGGCAGAAATAGAGATCGAGATAGTCGAGCTGCAGTCGCTGGAGCGCTTCATGACAGGCCTCCACCAGGTGTTTGCGGCTGAGGCCGGTTTGGTTGGGGAGGAGATTTTTCCGGGAGCCGAAATAGGCTTTGGAAGAAACGGTGTAGGAGGTCCGGTCCCAATTTTTCTTTTTGAGCACGCGCCCCATCATGAGCTCGCTCTCGCCGTCCGCATAGGTCTCGGCGTTATCGAAAAAGTTGACGCCGTTGTCATAGGCGATGCCCATGAGCTCGTCGGCCCGTGCGTCTTCGATCTGGCCATGAAAGGATACCCAGCTCCCGTAGGAAAGGGCGCTTAGCTGCAGACCTGATCTTCCTGAACGACGATATTGCATATAGTTTTGATTTTGGGGGTTTGTCGCCTTATTGTTTCGGAATTCCGGAGCCGGCGGTGAGTACCATGCCGGTCATATGCTTGATCGTATACCACCGGAAGTTCTGGTCGGCTTCCATGCCGTTCCCATAGAGGATCTTGTCGGGGGTATAGATGCGAACGGGGTCATCCGTGGTAAACCTTTCGGTGCGTTGGTCCCACCAGAGGGTCCGGCAGTGGACGGTGTCTTTTTTGATGATGTTCATGACCACCACGGAGTCTTTGAGAAATACCTTGTCCTGGTTTATATAATACTTGCCATAGTGGGCGTCCACCCTACTTTCGATCTGCATCGAATCGTTGTAGAAGTCCACGTGCAGGGTCCTGGGGAATTCTGCATAGGGCGTATCGGGGCGTGGGAAGCGGAGCATAAAGGGGGCTGTGAGCTTCCCTTTGACTTTGGCCGAGAGTTTGTTGTTCGGGTCCGTGCTTGGCTCGCTGAGCATACTCACGACACTGTCCACCTCCTCGGGCACGATCTTCCGCGGACCTATGGGCACTGTCGTTGTCTTTTTTTCTTCGCAAGCCATTGCCAGGCAGGCGACCGCCGCTAGCAGCAAGATCCTATTGATTAAAGGCACTGATGGCATACAAACCTTTGTAGATTAAATATGGATCAGCAAATATCTTCTTTTTTAGGTGGCGGGTAAAATATACTGCGTCTCCGCCGCTTAAGAGCACGTTAAAGTTGTCGTACCGCTCTTCGTAAGCGTCGATGATGCCGTCAACCTCTTTTGCCATGCCCAGGATCACGCCGCTGAGGATATTGGTCCTGGTATCGTAGCCTGCCAGTGGAAAATTCCAGTCCGCCCTGACCAACGGCAATTTCGCCGTAAAGGCCTGGAGCGATTTGAATCGCATCTCCATGCCGGGAGAGATGCTCCCGCCGACGAACTCGTTGTATTTGTTAACATAGTTATACGTGATGGCGGACCCGAGGCCGATCACCAGGTTATTTTTTCCCGGGAAAAGGGTCACGGCGGCCACCACGAGGGCCAGGCGGTCGGCGCCGATGGTCTCGGGTTTGCCTACGGGCGTGGTGACCGGAACGCGGGAGTGATGATCCAGCTTGTGAAAGCCGGTCTTCTGCCGCAGGAGATCTTCTATTACGGGGTTATGGTTGATCACGCTGCTGAGGATCGACCGGTCCGGGTGATATTGATCGATAAGCGCGCGGATCGTCTCTTCGTTGTCATCTGTCAACACCTCTTCTTTTATTATTGCACCATCGACGACGACAGCGCATTTCATCCGGGTATTGCCGAAGTCAAAACAAAGGGTGGTCGTAGGCATGGTTAGTCCTCAAATTTGAACGAAGATAGGTTTTTGAAGTGTCCGTTCAAT
>DASYZH010000072.1:0-81355 GCA_035946435.1 Puia sp.
ATGGGACGGGTAGCAAGGCAGGCACGACGCGTTTCCAGGTCTTGGGCATTAGAAATCGATTAGAAAAAGGTCTGCGAAATGCCATTACGTACTTTTGTATCATGCATCCATGGAATCGAATGCTCAGGGCAAAGGTTGTGCGCGCCTGTCACAATGCGGCTCACTTCGTTCGTAGACGCGTTTCCGGGATACAGTATATCATGATCGCCGCCACGCTGACTGGTTTTGTTTCCGGCGTCATGGCGGTGCTGCTGAAGCGGCTGGTACAGCAGGCTGAAAAACTTGTGCAGCATTTCAGCGACAAAGAATATCTTTTCCTGCTATGCCCGGCCGCGGGCTTGCTGCTCACGACATGGGTCATCCAGCGATTCGCCCGGGGACACATCGAGAAAGGGATTGCGATGGTATTGAAAGCGATTTCCCGCCGGTCTTCCGATATTCCTGCCCGCAACAATTACCTTCATTTTATTACCAGCGCGCTAACGGTAGGGTCCGGCGGATCGGCAGGGCTGGAATCACCGATTATCGCCACGGGCTCATCGCTTGGGTCCACGATGGCCAAGCTGGGGTTGCTTAGCAACGCCGAACGAACCCTGATGATCGGTTGCGGTGCAGCTGCGGGTATAGCCGCGGTGTACGATGCGCCTATCGCGGGCGTCATGTTTGCCGTCGTGGTGTTACTGCCCGACACGGTCGTGAGCTATTTCGTGCCGCTGATCATTGCAGCGGTGATGGGTGTGCTATGCTCCAGAATTTACTTTGGGGCACCGAATATGTTACATTTTCAGATCAGGCAGAGCTTCGATTATAGGAATGTGCCGATGTATGTGGTGGCCGGAGTAGGTGCGGGATTCCTGTCTTTATACTATGCAAGGGCCTTCGTTGGTGTCGATAAGCGATTGCATGCATGGAAGACGAACCCCTACACGAAGGCATTGGCCGGGGGGCTGATGCTTGCGGCTTTCTTCCTGGTCTTTGCGCCGCTATATGGAGAAGGTTACGAAAGCGTCAAGATGCTCGCCAATGACACGCCGACCCGCATTCTTCCCGGAGCATTGTGGATACAGAAGCTGCCGCAGAACCTGTTCCTCATTCTTTTTACAGGTTTCATTCTCTTGCTCAAGCCAATTACCGCTGCCATCACCATTGGCTCGGGTGGCAATGGCGGCAATTTCGCGCCGTCGGTTTTTGTAGGTGCGTATTGGGGCTTCTTCTTCTCGCGTTTGTGGAATGTTACCTGCTGGCCCTGGCTCCGGATACCCGAAACCAACTTTACGTTGGTGGGGATGGCCGGCATACTCAGTGGCGTCATGTATTGTCCGTTGACTGCCATCTTCCTGATCGCCGAGATCACTAATGGATATGGATTGATCATTCCCCTGATGATCGTTTCGACCATCGCTTATTTTATTGCCAGGACGTTTGAGCCATATTATATGGAAACCAAACAGCTGGCGATGGATGGCCTGATATTCACGCATCGCCGGGAAGGCAATATTTTAACGTCTCTCAGCCTTGCCGCTCTCATGGAGCGGGATCTCCGGGTGCTGCACCCCGGGGATACGTTTGGCGATCTTCTCCGGCTGGTCCAACAGACGGACAAGCAGGTCTTCGCGGTTGTTGACGCCAAAGAGCACCTCGAAGGGGTGATCGCATTGAACGATATCCGCGGGATGATGTTTCAACCGGAGGTTTATGCCGGGACATTGTTGAAGGACATCATGCGTGAGCCGCTGGCCATACTGCTCATCGATACGCGGATGTCGAGAGTCATGGAGGAATTCGACGCTACTAATGCTAGGTTCCTCCCGGTGATCGATGCAGAGAACAAGTATATTGGCTTCATATCCCGGACCCGGCTTTTTGAACAGTATCGCTCCAAAATAGTGCAGCAAAGGGATATTTATGATGAAGACTAGCACTTGGACCAACCACCAACCACCAACCACCAAACACCAAACACCAACTACAAGCGATTATCGCTAACTCTTGATAAACGGCCCGGCGATGGCCAATACCTGGGCCATCGTCAACGGTTCGTCGAAAGCCTCCGTGACGGATACCGCCGGAACCGCAGTGACGGTGGTGACATTGATGTTCAGCTGCGTGGTATTGTCCTCACCGGCATAGATCGCCGCCGGGTCCCCATTGGCCTCGGCATTCGAGATCCAACCTTTCAATCCCCTCAGCCGCCTGACTTCGGACGCATGCCGCGCTTCCACGGAATGGATATCCAGTGCCGCGGTCAATACAGCGCCTGCCCCCAGGAGCGCGGGCGCTTGACCTTTATAGGCCCGGACGCCGGTGTCCTCGAATGCGTTGCTCACGGCCAAAAACGTCTGGTAGTTGGTAAATACGTCCGCAAAGGTCCCCCCCGCTGTAAAGTCGAAATTAGGTTTAGCCACGGGTGTACCCTGCAACGAGGTGATCGTCGTGGTCAATGTATTGACGTGATCGGTCTCGTGTTTACTGATCTGCATAAAGATGGTCGTATCCGTAGACGGGATCAACCCGGAGGCGGCAAGACCCATGGTATAAAAGGTGGACTCCAGGTATTCGAGCGTCAGTGCAAAATTCAGCACGCCTACGATGGTCGTATTGGAAGGGCCGGCCATCGCCTTGTTTCCAAGGGCATCCATGAGTCCCAGCGGAACGGCCGCCAGCATGGCCTTGAGTCCGAACCCGAGACCCTTGGTGAGCGTTTCCCGGCGCGAAAAATTCTTCTTGATGACGGCTTCGTCATATATTTCGTCTATCAATGTTAATGCTTTCATGTCTGTATATTTTAAGTTTATGGAAGTTGTGTGGCCGAGATCTTTGTTTTGAGGAAGGTGTTGGCAGTCGCTACGATGCTGGGGCCGCCGGTGGTGGAGTTGGGTGTCCGGGAAAAGTCGAGCCCCGAGCTCGCATTCACTACGTCATCCCCCGCAAAATCCGCTGATTTCGGGTTCAGCAGATCGCGGATCGCGGCCGCATGTCGCGCCTCGACGGAAACGATCTTGCCGGCAACCGTGAGATAGTCGGCGCTGGAGAGATATTGCCCTGCTCCATTATAAGCGGACACGCCGGTGTCTTCCAGCGCTTTGGACGTTCCGAGTACACTCGCCCTGCTCGTAAAGTCCACCGACGAGAAATCGGGTGTAAGCGCAGGAATGGCGGCCGAACCCAGCGCATTCTTGAAGAAGTCCCGGTGAGC
Organism: Puia sp.; assembly: GCA_035946435.1. Taxonomy (GTDB): domain Bacteria; phylum Bacteroidota; class Bacteroidia; order Chitinophagales; family Chitinophagaceae; genus Puia. Next base: position 3,197 of record DASYZH010000072.1, read on the forward strand.
GATCTCATGGTTCATGATATCCGCCAGGATGGCCTGCTCTGCTGAAGTCGCATTCGTATAGAACTTGGCGTTGACCTGTATATAGAAAGCCGCTTCCAGCTGTTCCAGCGCATAGGCAAAATTGAGTATTCCCGTATCCCCTCCGCCCACGTCTATCGCCCCGGACATGGACGACCCGCCATTGTGTTTCGTACACGCACCAAGACCCAGCACCATCGCGCCACTCGAGAACAGGCCGTATTTCAAGATCTTTCTCCTCCCGAGGCGGGATTGCAGCGCTTTCTGCAGCATGTTCTGTGTTTTAATTTGAGTATCCATATGTTTGATTTTAGTTAGCTACGATTAAAATTTTGATTTGGTTTTATTGTCTGAAATTTATTTTTGATACTAACGTGTACGAATAACCGCAATAATGGGCAATATATTCCCCACTATCACTGTGAGCTATTCAACAATAAAGGATGGATCATGCAACAATAAAGGCTGGATTATGCGTTCAGGCTGGCTTATAGCATTTTTATTGTAATGCAAATGCCATTCCTCATATATGGAAAAGGAAGTTGCATAATTCACAGGTTTGCTTTCCTCCTCTAAAGATTCCTGTCGTCGAGATAAGCCTTGAACGGCCTGGGCAAAACGGGAAAAAGGAACCGGTTTTACGAGATAGTCGACCACCTCCAGCCCCGTGAGCCCTGGCATCTCGATATCGTCATATAGCGCATGAGCCGGGAAAGACTGATGAGCGAGGGCTCCATCTGTTCGGACCGCTTTCGGGCCATCGAGACCAGCGTATTCATGAGATTATGGCAATTATCAGTTATATTTAATTCCGAACCTTGCCTACACCGCCTGTTATTTTTGGTGGCTTATTGATAGTGGCTGGGTCATTCTGAACTCGATTCAGGATCTATCCGTTTCGGCATCTTATTATCTTTGTTGGTCGGAAGACACAACAAAGGCAAAAACAAATAATAATTGCGATTATGGGTAATACTAAATCACATTGGGATAATGTATTTGCGACAAAGGCTGAAGATGAGGTAAGCTGGTTTCAACCTTATCCCAAAACATCCATTGATTTCTTAGAGCTTTTTAATCTGCCATTAGATGCTAATATTATTGATATTGGTGGAGGTGACAGTCATTTAGTTGATGTGTTAATAGCAAAAGGATTCAAAAACATTCATGTTCTCGATATTTCAGCAAAAGCTTTAGATAGGGCAAAGCAAAGGTTAGGTAATAAAGCCAAATTTGTCCATTGGATTGTTTCTGATGTAACGGAATTTATTCCAGAAGAACAGTTTGATTTTTGGCATGATAGAGCAGCTTTTCATTTTCTTACCACTAAAGACAGGATAGATAAGTATGTACAGATTGCTGAAAGTAGTATTAATCCCGGCGGTTATTTGGTTTTAGGGACTTTTTCGGAGAATGGCCCTAAAAAATGTAGTGGGTTGGAGATTAAACAATATACAGAAGCGTCAATGTCATATCGTTTTGAAAAGACTTTCAACAGAATTAAATGTATTACGGAAGATCATCTTACTCCATTTAATACAACGCAGAATTTCCTGTTTTGTAGTTTTCAAAGACAATAAATCGGTTCGCCGCCTTTGTCAAAAGAAGAATTTACCGGATGGATGATTCACCACATCCCCTTACCTTTGCCAAAAGTCTCGCCGACGCATGCTCCGCCAACTCACTGCCCTTTTCATGCTGCTGGCCTTTGCGGCCTCCTCCTTCAGCAAGGCGGTGATCATCGTCGACTTCTACACTAACCAGGATTATATCGCAAAGAACCTCTGCGAGAATCGGGGCAGGCCTATGCTCCATTGTCATGGGCGTTGTCAGCTCCGCAAGCGGCTTGCTCACGATGCCAACCAGGATAAGGATAATCCGGAACGGAAAGCCGAAAATAAACAGGAAGTGCTATTTTTAAGCAGCTCGGCACAACTCACAACATCCCCGTTCCGCATCTGCGTAACTCAGCCTTATCGATCCGTTTCAGAAGGATCGCCCGTCGACAGGTCCCTGGACATTTTTCATCCGCCGGCGTAGAATTTAGTTCCTCCCTGACATTTTAATATCCAACAACATGCGGCTTGCGTAAGCCGCAAACAGTGATTTTCTCCGCAAGGGTGATACTCGTGTGAAAATGCGGTAACACCTGCAACGTTTTCGTCGGGACACTGGTATGTCAAAAGCTACCGGCGTCTTCGGCATGGATAGATTTTGTCCATTCGACAAAAATGAATCAAATGAATCAAGCCCATAAAAAGTCGATCTTTTATCTGCTTACTGTTCTACTTCTATTTTCATTCGGGGCTAACGCCCAATCCCTGAGCGGCCATATTACCGACTCCGCAAGCCACCTACCCGTAGAAGGTGCTCAGGTATATATCCCCCAGCTCAAGGTCAGTGCCATCACCGATAAGCAAGGCTTTTACAACCTCGGCGCCATACCGAAAGGCAACTATGACCTATCGGTTCAATCGATGGGATATGCCACCCTTTTCCGGCAAGTGAGCATTCGTGGAAACGTTACGCTTGATTTTGTAGCTACCGTTTCCTTTAGTTCCCTCAAACCGCTCATGGTCACCAGCCTGGGGAATGTGACCAATACCCAGCGCTCTCCCATCCCCGTATCCGTAGTTACGCACCGGATGATCCTGGAAGGCGCCGCTAATACCGCCGTTGACCTGATCGCCTCCGAACCAGGTGTAAGCGAAACCACCGAAGGGGTCGGCACGACCAAGCCCCAGATCAACGGACTTGGCTTCGACCGGGTCCTGGTGTTGACAGATGGCTTGCCTCAGCAAGATTTCCAATGGGGTGACGACCATGGCATCCTGATCGACCCCTATGCCGTTTACGACGCTGAGGTCATCCGGGGTCCGGCATCACTCCAATACGGTGCCAGCGCCGAAGCGGGTGTCGTGAATTTCAAATCGACCCCGTTCCTGCCGAATGGGACCTTTCAAGGCAGCTGGCTTTCTGAATACCACGCCAATAACGGTTACATCGGCAATTCTCTTCACCTTGGGGAAAATCATGACGGTTTCGTATACGATCTAAGTGCTGGCGGCGAATTGGCACATAGCTACTGGGATCCCAAGGATGGATATGTTTGGGGTTCGGCCTGGAATCAAGGCAACGCCCGGCTGACGCTTGGTCTCGACAAGCCTTGGGGCTATTCGCGTCTGACGCTGAGCGCCCTTTACCGCAGAATTCAGGTCCCGGACGGGAATAGAGATAGTGCCACGGGGCGGTTTCTGTTCAGCAATCCTGTAGGGGAAAAAGTTGCCCCTACCCTCAGCAATTTCCTCTCCTATAATGCTACCATTGCCAGTGACAAGATCCTCGACGAATACCAGGCCTGGTGGCAAAATAGCTTGCGGACCGGCAAGGGCAGCCTCGGCATCGATCTTGGGTTCACCGCCAGCGTACACCGTGACATCGATTCCGGCACGGTTGGCAAGAATAATATGGTTGTCTACGACATTCCTTATTCTGTTAAATACCAACTTCTTGACCCTAACAAAAGTCTTAAACTCACCACGGGTATGAACGGCACGTACGAGTTCATGGACAACCTGCCTCCACCACCCACGCCATATGTGCCGGATTATGAAATTCCGAACTACCGAAACTTCGAGGCAGGTGGCTTTGCCATACTGGAAAAGACCATGGACGCCCTTACCATCAGCGGTGGCCTACGCTATGATATCACCCACTTTATTGGGGATGCCATGTCGCTTGATCGATCGGGAAACATTGTTCCGGAAGGGGCACCCGGGTCATCGGTTCAATTTACCGGCTTCGATAACACTTATTCCGGCTGGTCCGGCAGTATCGGGGCCTCTTATCAGTTGCCCCATGACCAATATGTTAAATTCAATGTGGCAAAAAGCTTCCGGGCTCCGGCCATCAACGAGCTAACCAGCAATGGGCTGAACATTGGTTCCAACGCCTTCCAATTGGGCAACATCAACTTGAAAGCCGAAGAAGGTTATCAGGCCGACCTTGCCTATGGGTATCGTGGAAAGGACCTTAGTTTTGAGCTTGACGGGTTCTACAACCATATCAGTCATTTTATCTTTGCCGACCGGACTGATTCGGGTTCTCAGGGATACCCGGTTTATGAATTCATCTCGTCGAATACGGCTGTGCTCACCGGCGTCAACGCGTACCTGGATGTCCACCCCTCCGTAGCGAAATGGCTTCAGTGGAATAACCGCTTCTCTTATATCTATTCCTGGTTACCACACGCCACCGACTCCACCCAACATATACCTTGGACACCTGCTCCCCATATCCATAGCGAGCTGAAATTCCATTTGGACGATAAGCCCGGCTCTTTCCTTTCGGGAACCTATTTCAAGATCGGCATAGCCCACTATTGGGAGCAAAACCAGATATACAGCGCGTTATACACAGAGATCCCATCCGCATCCTATACGCTGGTCGATGCTGGCCTCGGTACTCGATTTGTGGACCACAAGACTGGCAAGGTCATTTGCTCGATTTTCGTGAACTGTACTAACCTGACGAATATCGCCTATGCCGATCACCTGAATCTGGCGCAGTATTTCTACGCCCAAAACGGCAACCAGGTTACTGTTACCGATCAACGGCAGGGGGTCTTTAATATGGGTCGCGACTTCACGTTTAAAGTCGTGTTCCCCTTTGGCTCACGATCAAAAAACACACTATGACAAATATTAAAAAGCATCTCGCTGCCTGTCTTATCTGCCTATCGCTAGTCGCGACGACTTCTGCTCGCAGCCGGGGACGGGAGCCTTGCTCTGACGCATGCCAGAGACCCGTCGAACACCAGCGCGAACACTTCGCCCCGCTTGACTGCACCATGAACAAAAAAACCTTTCTCAGCCAGACCGCTACTTCCCGCTCACCATTAAAAATTGACCGTGAAGATCCGGGTTATCCGGATCATTAGTTCGATCCGGCTTTCTACGAAGATGTCGCGCTCGGGTTCCAAACTGCGTGCGGCGGCAACTTATACTACTGCTGGCAGCTATGACGTCATATGTCCATATCCTTCCTTGCATGTCGATTTGCGCCATAACCTTTTGGGGGGCAATATGGCCGGAAGCGTCGACCATCTGGAAGGAGTCGACGACGATAAATGCACTGTCGGCCAGCCAGTCGATCCACAATTGAATGGACTTGTAGCTGGCCGTTCCGGCGAGTTCCTGTTTGATGCGGGTTGTCAATGGCCGGCAGTCATTTCCTGAACACCATTTTTCTTCGAAGGCGGCAAGCAGCCGGACGCCCTTTTTGCTTTCCGTGTCTGACACGCGGTTATGCGGGTCGATTATCGTTATGCGGTCGATGGAGCGTAACGCGGAGATATGATAAACGGTATCAAAGTGGCGGGCGGTGGTTTTTTCTCCTTTAATGGTGATGAGTAGGGTATTGTCTTCGTGGTCAAAGTAGACATCTTCGATATGGTAATGTTTATCCTTCAAGATCAACGCCGTTAGGCTATCTATATTATCTGGTTTCGTTACGCGTGATAAAGCGGATCTTTCCGCGTCTTGTTTGCCGGGAAGGATGCTGCGGAGGACAACGAACACCAGCAGTAACACAGCGACGGTACTGATGGCAAGGACAAGGCGCTTTCTCATGTAGGGATTATTTAGTTGAGATCGTGTGGGTATCGCAGGCTTCTTTCACGAGGTCGTACAACCAGGTATGCAACGGGACTTCCTGTTCCGTTGGATTGTCCTGAAAATAAATATCGAGGAGGACGTTTGCAACGATCTGGTTGGCGCGGGTGGCATTATTGGTGAGAGTATAGGCCAGGATCAGCATGTCTTCGCTATGATCGAGGATTAGATCGGTGAGGTAATCGCCGGGGGAAACTTGCTGGTGTAGCGGTAGTTTAGGGTTCATTTGGATAAGTTTGAAAAGACCGCCGCGCCGTCTGGGGAGGCAGGCTGTGAAAGTTACTAGACGAATGTAGCGTTTTTTCTATATATGTGCTACAGTGCTACGGTGCTACATGCGGGATTTTTGCAGTTCCCCGCCAAAATTTGACAAATTTCAAAAAAAGGGATAGAGAATATACGGGAGGTTACTTTTTAACGACCCATTCTTTCAGGAGTCCTTCGACCACCGCGGAAAGGGTGATCCTTTCTTTTTTGTCGATGCTCAGAAGATGGCATTTCTCCTGGCATTTTTCGTACAAATCAAAATCGATCCGGTAGGAGGCAGAGTATTTCTTTTTTATGCTCTTTTCAGCTTTGGACATCGCGTAAAAGTAAAATAGAAGTGCGACAGTGCTCCGGCAATCCCGTGCTGCGCGAGTACTGTAGCACCGTGCTACGAATGGTTAGAATTTGCTTTGTTGTCGACCTCAACCAATGCCGAAATTAAACAAATACCGCAGAATGACCCAAAAGGACGGAATAGCTATAAAAAAGACCGAATATGTCCTTTTGGGGTATTTTGGGTGCTGGCTCCAGGCCTGTTCCGTTCCTGACTTTCACGGTCTTTAAGGACCATACGGGGCCGGAGCCGGAGCGGGGCCGGAGCGGATGCGCAGGACCTGCCGAAGCATTATTCCTCACGGTACGCGCGGGAACTGGAATCAGAATTCGGCGACCTTCGCGATGCGAAGCAGCGACGCCGCTGGGACTGACGGATATGTACCTTTATTGGGGACAAGATTGGTCCTAAAAGACCGCAGCTGTTTTTTATACCGATGAAAGTCTTTTTATTTGCCTATGAGTCAAACGGACCCTCGGTATGAGACCATTCAGCCTATGGTACAAGAGGGAAGGATCCAAACCTTCCTGGATATTTTCAAGTATGTTCCAAGGACGGTGGTAGCACGGGACCTCGGTAAGAAGGTCACCCGACTGAGCGTGAGTTTGAGACATCTGGAGAATTTCACGATCGGGGAGCTCTTCCTGATCGCGAATCTGTGTAAGCTCTCTCGTACGGAAATATTAGAGTTGATCACTATGGAGGTTTCGCTTCGCGACAGGACGTGATCCGGTCCTGGCTCGAGGCCCTTTATACCTGCGATCCTTGCATTTTCACCAATGGACAGAGAGCCGCCCTTTTTTGGGCGGTTTTTGTATACCCGGTTATCAGGATCACTTCCCTCGGGGCAACATGCGCAGACCCAGGTAAGTTTTTTTCAGGCTATCTTTCTCCTGCACGAGATCACTTGCCCCTACACCGAACCTGGCCGAAGAAAAACTAAGTAAAGGCAGGATGGAAGATAAGTCTTCGCTTTTCATGCGTTGGTCGAAACAATTACCCATCCTGTCTACTCTCCCCTTTTTCATAGTAATATTCGCGACAAATTTGTAAAAAAGATCATGAAACAAAGACCTCGATTATCCTCCGCTGCCAAGTGGACAACAATTGGCCTGGTTACCGCAGCAATCGGAGTTGCAGCTCAAATAATTGCAGGGCATCCTTATCCCAGGGTGCCGCCTGTATTTTTTATTTTGCTCATACCGGCCGGCCTGGTATTGTTCGGACGCTGGCGCTGGACTTCAATAATCATTGCACTTGCCGGATTATTTCTGTTTCAGGGGCTATTTGCAAGCGGGGCATATGTTCGCCTGTATACTCCCGGTAATTTGGGGGATTCAGTAGGCTTGTGGATACAGACCATTGGCGTAATAATCGCCACCATAGCCAGCATAATTGCTATTATACAAAACTATTTTATCAGGGCCGCATGAATACCCCATTTATGGAATCCTCCCGCTCCGGTGTCTTAATGCAAAATTCCATAAATATTATTTTATATGCCGAGAGCGAAGATCTCCCGCAAGAGCACCGTTGTCGATATGACCGCGATGTGCGACGTAGCCTTCCTGTTGCTGTCCTTCTTCATCCTGGTGGCGAGACCCAAACCTCCCGGAGCACTCAATGTAATAACCCCGACCTCGGTGTCTTCTACCACTAACCCGGAGAAGAACGTCGTGCTGATCACCATCGACAAGGATGCAAAGGTATATTTAAGCGTATCGGAAGCCAACGTCAATGAAAAAAAAGCGATCATCACCACTATCAACACTGCCAAAGGTCTGCATCTCACGGATGCCGAAATGAAGAATTTCTATGCCAACCCCACGGCCTATATCGGCGTGCCCTTCGGCTATCTGAAACCGTTGCTGGATAAAGATGCGGAACAGCTCAAGACCGTGAACATGCAGGGCATCCCCTGTAAGGATAGCACGGACAACGAGCTCATCGAGTGGGTGCGTGCCGCCGTCGACGCCTTCCAGGGCGCCCACATGAACCTGATGGTAAAAGGCGATCAGGCCGCTAAGTATCCTGCCTTCCAGGGTGTCATGATCGCTTTTAAAAAGAACGAACAGTTCAAATTCCAGCTGGTCACCGATCCCGTTCAGCCACCCCCGGGAACCGAACTCGCCAGGGAACGCGGCCTCTAAGAACATCGCGTCCGGCTAAAAAAGTGTGGATTCTTTTCCCCGGGATCTTCGGCCATCCTTCTTAATAACATAATGTAAATCATTTGATGTAACCGCGCAATAAATGGCAAAGCCTTTGCACTTTTCTCTATCAGGATGGAAATTCAACCCCATAAAATTGAACATATGATACCCATGAAACGATATGTTCTCCTCGGCGAAGACGACGAGGACGACGTGGCGTTCTTCAAAGAAGTCTTCTCCCCCCGCTACCCGCATGTTAATATCGTCCACTTCGACAACGGTCGCGAGATCCTCCACTTCTTAAGGAACTGCCCGGAAGATGCTCTCCCTGATTTTCTATTGTTGGACCACCTCATGCCGATGATGTCGGCAACGGATGTCCTAAATGCGCTCCAAAAGGAACCAAAATTTGAAAAAATGGTGAAAGCCGTATGGAGTACCCTGATCCTTCCGGTCGATTGGGACCGCTGCCTTGCGACGGGCTGCAATTATTATTTCGATAAGCCCGTTAGCAAAACGGAATGGCACGCCCTCGCCGCCGCCGTCGGCAGCTATTTCGAGCTTAAAGCCACCGGCTCCTAGCACGCAATCCCTCGATGCGTCACCACCCCGTTAGTCCCGCCGCATACCCGCTCCCGCCGGCCCGCCTGCGCCCCTCCCCGCGTCCCCGCCTGCGCCCCTCTCTCTTGGGCGCGCGTCCGACTTCCGCCTGTCCGGCGTCCGCCCCCGCGGCTTATAAACACTCAGCAGCGTCGCAACCACCAGCGCGGCCAGCGCAGCCGCAGAAGCGATCACCAGCTGCTGGCGATCGGCGTATAGTTCCTGAAAATTAACGTTGGCGCTCATAGCAGCAGCCGCGACCCGGCGGATGATGCCCGCATGCAGCAGGAGAACCGGCAGGGAAATACAGCTGATCAGCAGTTTGAAGATGACCCAGTAGTGCCGGAACAGCCCCCACACCGTACAAAGCGACAAGAACAAGCCGGAAACCAGCGAACCGATGGCCAGCGGAAAAATGACCCACCACGTAATCGGAAGCATGGCGATATAGACCGCACGGAGCGTCAGCGGGTGCAGATCGTTCAGACCCGTGACCGCAAGCGCCAGGAAGGCGGCGACGGCGCCGGTCCAGCCCACGGAGCTCAGAACATGTATCAGCAGGACGAGCTTGCGAAGCGGCGGGTTAAAGGTCATAAACGTTGAGCGTCAGGAATGATGGTGATGAAAACCGTGGCCGCTGAGATGGTACAGGAGAAAGCCGAGGATCGCAACGATGGCCCCCAGGCCCGATATTTTTACCCATAAGGGCATTTTCGATTTGTTCATGGTAAAAGTTTCTGTTCGGCGGTAAAGATGCGAAGGCTGCCCCATAGGCATTTGACAAAACCGGGGAATTTAGCCCCGGCCAAAGCTCCGGCTGGACGGCCCCGGACCCACCAGGCTAACGCCCCGCTCGCCGCGAAAGGACCCACCAGGCTAACGCCCCCCGCTCGCCGCGGAAGGACCCACCAGGCTAACGCCCCCGGCTCACCGCGGAAGGACCCACCAGACTAACGCCCCGCTCACCGCGAAAGGACCCACCAGGCTAACGCCCCGGCTCGCCGCGAAAGGACCCACCAGGCTAACGTCCCCGCTCGATAGGGATATGAATATGCCGCTTTAGTTCCAGGTAGGGACAACTCGCCGGACTTTGATCGAAGCTTTCGAAACCGGCTATGCCGGAGATCTTATAACCGCTCCCAGGTAGCCATCGACGGTAGAAATAGTGCGCGGCCTTATTGGTCGTGCGAAGATCGCCGGCGACGGTAAAGCGGGCATAGGTGCCGCCTTCGATCAGTGTCGTCGGATAGGGGAGGCCGGAAACGCGATCAGGGGAAAGCGCAAGGAATGCCCGATACGTATTGCGAAGGTGTGGGGTAAGGACGCCGAAGAAAGCACCAGGCTTACCACCGGAAACCCCGCTAAGCGCTTCAAAGGCTTCCGTGATCCTCTCCGGCACGTTGAAGGGCGCCGGCACATAGATCCCCTGGATGGCCGGCCGGCGGACAATGCACACCTCGGGCAGCGACCCGCTCCACCGCACACCACGGTCACCAGGCGCAGGCCTGCCCGCAGCGGACACAGGGCCCGCAGCGGACACAGGAGCAGCAGCGGACACAGCCGCGGCATCCGACACAAGGCCGGCATCCGACACAAGGCCGGCCGCGGACCCAGCGGCAACAGCGGCCACAGCCGCAGCATCCGACACAAGGCCGGCATCCGACACAGCATTCGACACAACAGCGGCCACAGCCCCGCCCGCCGCCGAACCATGCAGCAACCGCATCTGCCCGCCATGCGGCAAACGACGTATCTCCTCCGGAGAGTAACGGAAATAAGCCTTCATGGCCCGGGAAAACACGGAGAGGCTGGTGAAACCGCAGTCCAGTCCGATCCCGGCAACAGATCTATAAGGATGGATAACCAGCAGGTGAAAAGCCTTTTCAAGCCGGAGACGCACACTGTATTGCTTCGGTGTCTCCCCCATAAATTGCTTGAAGAGCTTCGGCAGATGTTCGGGCGAATAATTTGCGACCTGGCCAAGCGCCTGCCGGGACAGGTCCTCGTCCGGATGGGCGAAGATATAGTCGAGAACCCGCATCATGCGTTGCTCCTGGTCCCTGGCTGCGGTGCTTTTTGACATCTACTTCATAATTTTATTGCCCAAAGGCTTCCTGTAACGCCTGATATATTCACTGGGCGTCATTCCAAACAATTTCGCGAATTGCTCCCTGAAATATTTAAGATCGTTAAAACCCGTAGTATAAGTGACCTCTACCACCGTCTTGCTCGTATTGATCAATAGCTCCGCCGCCTTCCTCAGCCGGATAAACCGGATGAATACATTTATCGTCAACCCCGAAATAGCCTTGATCCTTTTGTATAGTGCCGGATGGCTCATGCCGATCTCCTGGCAAAAGAAATGAACGCCGAAATCCGGGTTGTCCATATGCTGGCCCACGATCTCGATACACCTTTCCAGGAATTCCTTGTGATCGGCCTCGATGCTGGACGTCGGCTTTAACGTGATCGTATTGAAGAAATATTGCTGCAGCCTGCTCCTGGATCTCAGGATATTTTGAACCCGCGCAACGATCAGCTCTTTGCTGAAAGGCTTGCTCACATAATCTTCAGCGCCACACTCCAGTCCCATTAGTTTCGATTTCTCCGATGAGCTCCCCGTGAGCAATAGGATGGGAATATGCGCAAGTTGCGCATTCTCTTTAACCTTCCGGCACAGCTCGATGCCATTCATCTTGCCCATTACGACATCGCTGACGACAATATCGGGCAATTCCTTGCTGATCAAAGCAAAAGCAGACGCCCCATCTTCCGTTTCAAGGATGTTGAACCGATCGATGAATATTTCCTTTACGTAATTTCTCATATCGGCATCATCGTCAACGATCACCATCGTCGGAAGGCCACTGATGACCTTGTCGATAACCTTCGACTTATTGTCCATGCCCCCATCTTCGCGACATTCTTCAACCAGTTCATGAATGATGCTCGGACGGTCGCTCTTCGCATACCCGGTTGGCGCAAACCTGTTTCTGGGAAGGATCAGCGTAAAGGTGCTACCCTTTCCAACCCCGCTGACATAAGACAACGACCCTGCATGCGCAACCGCAAGCCGCTGTGAAACATGTAACCCAATGCCAAACCCGGATTGCGACGCTTTTTCGGTGTTGGCGCTCTGGTAAAAGGCGTCAAACAGCCGGTTGCTGATATTTTCAGCAATCCCACACCCGGTATCTTTGACAAGGATACATACCTGCCCATCCTCGCCCGTTAGCGACAATTCCACTTTTCCGCCTGCGGGAGTATACTTCAACGCATTGGAAAGCAGGTTGAACAAAATTATTTCGATCTTCTCCTTGTCCCCGCAATACAATAGTTCACCCGCAGGTCTGTCGAAATCAAAACGGATATTTTTGGATGCAGCCCGTTGGACAAAGCTCAGAAAGACCTCGTTGCAGGCTTCGTTTATGTCGAAATTGGCGAGATAGAGCTGTTGCTCTATGGATTCGACCTTCCTGAACAAAAGGAGCTGGTCGACCAGGCTTAACAGCCGCCGGGCATTTCGGTGAACGGTCGACAATTTGTTTTGAATGTGCCCGGACGTCGTTTCCGCCATAAGGTCCTTCAAAGGACTTACGATCAAGGTAAGAGGCGTCCTGAATTCATGCGAGATGTCCGTAAAAAAAGAGATCTTTCTTTCGGTAAGTTCCTTTTCCTTTTGCTTTTCAACCAGGGCAAGTCTCATCTTATAGCGCATTCGTTCCTGACGCCGGTAATAATACAGGAACGCATAGAAAACACCGATGGCAAAAGCCGCATAAAGCAAATACGCCCACCAGGTCCTGTACCAGGGTGGTAACACGGTAATGGACACGAGCCGGACCTCTTCATTCCAAATGCCATCTGCATTCATTACCCGGACACAGAATTCATACGAGCCCTCCCGCAAATGGCTGTAATTGGCCGTCCTTATAGTGCTGGCAGCACTCCAATCCTTATCCCACCCTTTTAAATAATAAGCGTAATTCAGGTTGTCTGAATTCGAATACTGCAATGCGGTAAAATCAAAAGAAAGGATTACCTTATCGAATGGCACGGTTATGCTGGTGATGATGTCCTTATTGCGCGCGGTAACGTAAGCCGTGTCCGTTTCGACGGGCGAGTTGTCGATCTTTATCTCCGTGAGGAACAGCCGGGGAATAGTTCTCTTGTCGTAAACGCTATCCGGGTAAAAGCTGTTAAAGCCCTTGATGCCGCCAAATAGAAACTCCCCGTTTTTGGCGATCATCGCGGCGTTGAAGCTGAATTGGTTGCTTTGCAACCCATCGGCCTGCGTAAAATTTCTATACGTCTTTGAAGCCGGATTGTACCGGCACAAACCATAGTACGTGCTGAGCCAAAGATTGCCTTTATCGTCCTCCAGTATTCTCAATATCCCGTTGTTAGGCAGGCCCTCTTTTGTGGTAAATTGGCGGTAGGTCCCTGTCTTCCGGTCGAATAACAATAAGCCTCCCCCTTCGGTACCCACCCAAAAATTACCAGCTTTATCCTCATGAATGCTTCTCACAGGATAGCCGACAAAGAATGTTTGATGCGTCCTCTTTTCCGGGTCTATCTTTATTAACGAATTGTAATTGCCGCCCCATAAATTGCCCCGCCGGTCTTCCGCCAAAACCTGCAGATCGTAAAGGGAAGTGTCGAAAAGCTCGAAGGTATCGGCCGGCCTGTTATACAAATACAAATGACCTCCGCTGCTGGCCGAGGCCCATAAACGTCGCTTGCAGTCTTCATAGATCTGCCAGACGTTCCGCTCGACCATATTTTGAACCGGGTTATAACAGGTATAGTGGCTGAATTTGTTGTTCGATCTATCTAGCTTGTCTATCCCGCCGAACCACGTGGAGATCCAGATATCGTTTTTAAAGTCCCTGGTAATATAGGTGATAAAATTGCTGCTGATGGAACCCGGGTCCGCCGAATGAATATATTTCGTGAAAATGTTCTTTTGTTTGTCCCAGTAACGCAATCCCGCCCCGTCCGTACCGATCCATAGATTTGACCAGTCATCTTCGCAAAAGGACAGGATAAAGTCGTTGACATCCTCCGTCCTGCCTTTGTGATAGGAAATTGTCCTGAACAGGCTGGGATTCTTTTCCAGGATGTTCACTCCGCCTCTCAGTGTCCCGATCCACTCGCGGCCTTCGACATCGATGAAGACGGCATAGATGGCATTGCTGTTGATGGCCGCTGCCGCTGTGGAAACGGGCTGGGCCCTGGTCCCTCCCGGCGGTAGATGCCATACTCCATTTCCGTCGGTGGCTATCCATAACCCGCCCTTCGGGTCTTCTGCGATATCTCTCACGATCATTTCAGGGACGGGATCGAATCGTTTAAAGCCGTTTTGGCAAACCTTGAATACGCCTGCATCGTTTCCGATAAACAGATCGCCGTTCGCGCTGGCAAAAATGGCGTTACATTGTGTTAACCCTGAAGCAACGGGCGACAGCCGCCCGCTTCTGAGCTCATATTTAAACAAGCCGATATCGGTAATAAAGACCCACGCCACATGCCGTAGGGAATCATAGGCTATAGCGGAAACACTGTACGACGCGTCGGTTCCCCCGGGGTGTGCAATTTGTCTACCCGGCTCCCTGCAATCGGTAAATACGATGAGCCCGCTATGCGCCGTGCCCACCAACATCAGGTTGCCGGCGCTTTTTATCGCGTAGGCTGCATCATTCATGGGAATACTTTCCGCCGCTTTCCTGTAGCGGGGAGTAAAAAAACTACCCCGCCCCGGGTCATAAACGCTCACCCCCTTTCCGGCTCCCACCCAGATCTTATTTTCATTGTCGGAGTTGATACAGTAAAGATGGCTGTCGCAAAGCGAGGTTGAATCCCCTGGTGTATTCCTGAAAATGCGAAAGGAGTAGCCGTCATACCTGTTCAACCCGTCATAGGTTCCGAACCACATGAAACCCTGGTGGTCCTTATAGATGCAGGTGACGGCATTGTTGGAAAGACCCTGGTCGATCCCCAAATAACGGATAGATAACGTGTCGGCGGCAAAGCAGTTCCCCGCCCAGCAAAGGAGATATAAACAAATGGCGTATTTCATGTGTAGCAGTAGACCGCTCATGCGTAGCAGTAGACCTCTCCTAAATATACCTAATTTATGATATATCCATACTATTTTTTGGCTGCTTCCCGCTTGCGGTAATCGGCTAGCAGTGGCCTGTCGATCCCTCTTAATACGTCTTGCTGCGGCTTTGTCAGTTCGAGCACGACAATTTCATTATTGCCCGGCTTCAACCATTCCCCCGGAACATATAGCGTTTGCTGGGGACCGATATTCCAATAACGCCCGAGATTATATCCATTCACCCAGACAACGCCTTTGCCCCATTTGCTCATGTCGAGGTAGGCATCGCCTGCTTCGGTTAGATAAAAGATGCCCCTGCGGATCACGGGTGCCTCCGTATACTTGCTGCTGCCCGCGGTTCTTTTGACGGCATTGATATCGCTGAAAGGCAGGGAGTACATTTGCCAGTTCTTTAGCTCCTGGCCGGCACACAGGACCTCCCCTGTAATACCTTTTTTGTTTTCCAAAAGATAAGGGCCGAAATTTATCCGCCCGAGATTTTCAACCAGGATGTCGAGCGTAACCTTTCCCTGGGGCATTTCGACATTGATGCTGCTGTCCCCATGCCGCCGGTCCAAAATGCCTGCCCGCTTGCCGTTGATGAACACCAGCGCATAGTCCCGCAGGCCCTTTACCACGAGTTCCCCACTGCTGCCCCCGGTAAACGATGTTCTGTACAACACGAAGCCATAGGCCTGGTCGAGGTCTTCAAAAGTCAGAAGCCGTGGGCTTACCTTCGGCGGTGGAAGGACGCTGAATAGGCTCGTCGATTCTATGAATTGAATGTCATTGATCGGTACCACGGGCTTGACGGGCGGCACATCGGGTAGTGTTTCCCCGGGGGGGAGATGCTTTTGGATGACACTCCGGAAAGCCATGAATTTCGGCGTCGGGTTGCCCGCCTCATCCAGCGGCGCATCGTAGTCGTAGCTGCTGGTCTCCGGCTCATAAGGGCTCTTGCTGTTGTAGTTGGCCCCGTTCATAAAGGCCCTGGTAGTTCCGCCATGGAACATATACATATTCACAGAAATGCCGGCGGCGAGCAGGCTGTCCAACGACGCGGAATATTTTTCCGGCGGAACCACATGATGCGGCGAGCCCCACCAGTCGAACCACGCGGGATACCATTCGGCGACATAAAAAGGGCCCTTGCCATTATTATATTTCCGGATCAGTTGTTTTATTTGCTGGGGATTGTCAAGACCGTTTACGGCGGGAAGCAAGCCGGGCAAATGGCCCTTTGCGAGATCGTTTGGCGGATCGCACGTGTAGAGCAGGCCATCGAAACCCGCTTCCCGAAATATCTGCCGGTTGATGGCAAGATATCCCTTGTCGTCACCGTAAGAGCCATATTCGTTCTCCACCTGGATCATTAAGATATTGCCGCCGTGATTTACCTGCAGCGGCGCAAGCTGCTTGCCCAAAGCCATCAGGTAATGCTTGTATTCCTGCAGGTATTGTTTTTCCCTGCTACGGACGACAAGCCCCTTTTCGTTTTGCAGCCAGTAAGGATATCCGCCGAATTCCCATTCCGCGCAAACATAAGGCGACGGCCGCAAAACAACCCATAAACCCTCTTCCTGTGCCGTCCGCACAAATGCGGCAATATCGCTATTCCCCGTAAAATCGAATTTACCTCTTTCCGGTTCCTGTACATTCCAGAAAACATAGGTGCCGATCGTATTCAACCCCATCGCTCTGGCCATTCGCATTCGCTGCCGCCATGCCTCACGGGGGATACGCGAATAATGCATTTCCCCGCTGATCATCTGGAAAGGCTTGTTATCGAGCAAAAACACGGAATCGCCCAACGCAAAACTGTGGTGCTGCTGTGCGTAGCCGCCAACCCCCCACGCGAAAAATAGAACGAATAGAAGACCGCCAAATCTTTTCATAACTATGTCATTCGGGCGGAGCCCGCTTAAGGTGCCGCCAGGTCACGAAATAAAAGATAGCTCCCCGTAGAAACAGGGAGCCTTTGATTACGATTGCTTGTGTAATCAATAAAAAGGGTTTTGAATAAGCTTCAAATTTTTATTCATCTCGTCATAAGCGATCGGCAGGAAATAATACCTGGGACTCCACGCTCTACCGCCGGCATAATCCAGGTTGGCATAGTTGCCGGCCCCGCTCACATCGGCTACCGGCGTATAGACCGGTGTGCCCGAACCATAGGTCGTAGAACCACTGTAAGGATAAAAGATATGAATAGCCCACACATTGCTGAAACCAGCCTTTTGTCCATACACAGCCGGGTCACAGATCATCCAGCGGCGAATATCGAAATAACGCAGCTCCTCAAACGCCAATTCTATCTTTCGCTCATGCTGCAGACTCGCCATCGTGGCGCTGGCAATCGGCGGCATGCCTGCCCTCGTCCTGATCATGTTGATATAGGTCGTGGCCGTCGCTGCATCATTCAAACCCAGACAAGCCTCCGCATAATTGAGCAAAACCTCGGTATACCGCATATAACGCCAAGGCGTCGACTGTAACGTCTTCAAGGGATCGATGGTGGGGTCGGTCCATTTCCTCAAATAGTACCCCGTGGGCGACCAGTTCCAGATATTGGCTCCGGTAGGCGGATTATGCGTGTCGAAACCACCCGTTTCATACTGAATGTCATCGGTCGTGGGATTGGCCGAAGACGTATTCTGATAGCCCGTTTGGACCTTACCCGTAGGTTCATCGGGTAAAATGTCCGCCGTCCGTTGACGCCAGGGAGCTCCATCATACAACACCGTCCCATAAAAACGCGGGTCGCGGTTCGCATAAGGCGCCGCAGCCTCCGTCGGATTGCTCCAGCTAAAGGTAGTGCCATCGCTCATCTCATACTCATCCACAAATTGCTGCGTCGGCGCATCCACCCCCCAACCCCAAAACCCATTGGGATTATGGAAAAGCCCCGGACCATACGTCTTCCCATAATCGTTCCAGTTCGCAACCGTATTCGTAGAAAGATATTTTACAAAAATGTCCTCCGACGTACTCATCTGGATAAACAAGTTGCCATAATTTGTGGCCGCGTCACTCTGAGACGCCGGATTCGGCATGTACAACGAATACTGCCCCAGGTTGATGACCGCCAAAGCCGCATCCTTTGCTTTCTGCCACCGGGCCTGCCTGTCGCTTGCCGAGAAAGTCGTGTACCTTACAAGCTCGGGATTGCTATAGCTGGCAAAAGGATCCGGCACCGTACCATTACCCCCATTGTACAGATCACTGGCGGCAAACAACAAGGCCCTCGATTTTAACGCAAGCGCCGCACCTTTCGTGGCCCTGCCCACCTGAGCCTGCGTTAAAGGAAGGAATAGGGCGGCACTATCGCATTGATCGCTAATGAACTGGATACAATCGGAATACGTATTTCTCGGGACGCTGAAACTATCCGTTAAGGTGTATGCCTTTGTGATAATGGGTACTCCACCATAAAAGGATACCAGGTTCTGGTACAAATAAGCTCGCAGGAAATAGACCTCGCCCATGAGCTCGTGCTTGGTAGCCGTATCGATCGGCGATGAGCCGATCTTCGAGAAAAACAAGTTGGTAGCCCGGATGAACGAATACTCATTCGTCCAGGTAAAATGCTGCAGCTCGGGGCTGCTGCTGGAACTGGCGAACGGTCCCAAATTGCTGGGCGTTATCTGGCTCAGCATAGCCATTTGCTGCCCCGCCCAGGTGGCCGCCTGTGTAAACGCCTCATCAGTAAGCGAAGCCAGCATCGACCAGTCGAAACCATGCGGCAAACCCTGATAGATATTATTGACATACGCCGTTAACAAGCCGGGGTCCGACGAAGCAAAAACGGCATCATCGGAAACCGCGGCCACGGGCGTTTGATCCAGTATTTTTTTATTGCATGATAGGCCGGTGCCCATTAGAACGGCCGTGAACAAGATCGAACAAACAATATTTTTTTGCATAACTTTTTTTTAGAAGGTTAAGGTCAATCCCATTGTCACCACCCTGGAGATCGGATAGCCGCCGCCAGAGTTATTCGGTATCGCATTTTTCAGATCGCTTGGCGTGGCACTCGACCCTTGTTCCGGATCGAAGTCCTTCAGCCCGGGACACCAGGTAAGCAAATTCTGCCCGGCGAGATAGACCCGCATATTTCTGAAACCTGCTTTCTCAAGGGTTTTTGGAGCGATAGTGTAGCCGAACTGCAAGGTTCTCAGACGAACATAATCCGTCTTATGCAGAAAAAAGGTGTTGCTGGTATTATCCCAATAATAATTACCGCGATTCGGTGTCCTCGGAATATTGCCATCGGGATTCGTGGGCGACCAGCGGCCTACCAGCAGGCTCCGCCGGAAATTCGTGAACGTACCCCCATCGGAGTTTACATACATGACAGCCCCCGTTTGCCCCTGCAACAAAATGTTCAGATCGAAATTTTTATAGCTCAGGTTAATATACGATCCAAAAGTAAAGGTGGGAATACTGCTTTTGTAGATCCTCGTTTGTTGCCGTGAATCCATGGTATCGTTATGCGCAATATCCACATACCGGATGTCGCCAGGCGCCGGCGGGGTACTAAGCCCCCAGGAATTGAAGCTGCTCGCATAAGCGGCGGAATCTTTGGAGTTCTTGATGATGCCATTGGCGACATAATATAACCCCGAACCCATGGGATGTCCTGTAGTTCGCTGCCATACCGGCGCACCGGGTGCCTCACCCCATTGTTCCACCTTGTTTTGCGCATAGCTTCCATTGAAGGAGACACTATAGTTGAATTTGCCCCTGGTCGAGCTGGCGTAGCTGACGCTGAAATCGAAGCCCTGATTCTGCACTTTACCATAGTTGACACTGGGCAGGGTCAAACCCGCCGAAGATGGCACCGTGGCATTCTGCGGCCACAGGATATTACTTCGTTTATAATAGAAATAATCCGCCTCAACCGTTAGCTTGTTGTCCAGGAAATTGGCATTGAAGCCCACATCGCTTTGATTGGCAATCTCCCAGGTGATATTCGGGTTGGCAATCACGCTTTCATACACCGTTTGCAATTCACTCATGGAGCCCGCATTGTTAACCACGAACGGGTAGTACTGACCGGTACCATTATAATAGCTGCTGCCGAATAGATACGACGTTAGATACTGAAAACCCGCTACCCGGTCATTACCCGTCTTTCCCCATGAAGCCCTCAACTTAAAATAGTCGATGAACCGGACATTGTCTTTCCAGAATTTTTCATCCGAAGCCACCCAGCCCGCCGTAACCCCGGGGAAAAAACCATAACGATGGCCGGGAGCAAAGATGTACGAGCCATCATACCGGCCTACAAACTCTACCAGGTATTTATTGGCATAACTGTAGTTGAATCTTCCAAAATAGCTCAGCCTCGAACTTACATTGCCCGAACCACCGGTGGCCTGGTTAGCCGTTGCACCGGCGAACATCTCCTGCACTGCCGTAGAGGCGAAAAGGTCCCTGTAAGCATTGAAATACTCGGTATCGGTTTTCGAAACCTGTGAGCCAAGCATTACTTTGATCGTGTTCTCATCCCCGATATTCGTCGTGTAGTTGACCAGGCCATAAGCCAGTTTCGAATAATCGCTTTCGAAGTCTTCATATAGGGTAGGGGAATTGTTTGCACCGGCGCCAAAGACATTCGAAGTAAGCACAGGCTGACCTTTGGCATCTACCGTAGTCCCATCCCACGAATACAGCCGCCAGGGCTCCGTGAAATTCTTGTCGAATTCAAACCTTTGATCATAGGACAGATTTCCGTTGACCGTTAAACCCTTCACCCACGGAATATTGACATCCAATTTCAAATTCGAGTTGAGCGTATAAAATTTGTCATTATTGGAACCCGTGGCATTGGTTGAAATAACCACGGGGTTTTCGCCGTGTTCGCGCGCCGGACCGGGATCTCCATTGGGCCACCACGCAACACTGGTGGGGTAGGCACTTGTCAGGTCGCCAAAAATAGTACCCGCGGATTTTTGCGGGTAATGCTTATCCTCTAAACGCCCGACTACATTCACACCCACCCGGATATCTTTCGTTATTTTAGCATCCACATTGGAGGTAAACCCGTACTGGTTGTAGTAAGTGGCGCTATTCTTATATTCCCCGTCCTGGTGTTTGTAATCCAGCGAAACAAAGTAATGTACGTTCTCGGTACCGCCTGAAACACTAATGTTGGCATTGCTTTGAGCACTCCGGGGTTTCAGCACCGTCTTGAACCAGTCGGTATTCGGGTAACGCAATGGGTCCGAGCCATCCGCAAACTTCTGGATCTGCGCGGGCGTATAGGTCTGATTCAACCCCCCGGAAGGATTGGCGTAATAGGCAATCTCATTCAGCGCGGTCGCATAAAGCGGGGCATCCGCCATCTTAGGCAATTTCGTCGGCTGGTTATAGCCATAAGTACCATTGAAAGTAAGCTCGGGTTTGCCCGATTTCCCTTGTTTCGTCGTAACCAGGATAACGCCATTCGCCGCCCTCGACCCATAAATAGCCGCCGAAGCATCCTTCAACACCGTGATACTCTCGATGCTATAAGGGTCGATCCGCTCCAGGCTCCTGTCCGGCACCCCGTCGATCACCACCAGCACGCTGTTATCGTTAAAGGTGTTGCTGCCGCGGATGCGCAAGTTGGCGGCATCGCTGCCCGGCTCACTGCTGCTGCTCACGGCAACCAACCCGGGCAGCCTCCCGGCCAGACCATCGGTCACATTGGTCACCGGGGACTCCGTGATCTCCTTGGTCTTGATGGTACTGATGGCGCCCGTCAACGTCGCCTTTTTAGCGGTTCCGTAGCCCACAACGACCACGTCATTCAATTGTTTGTTGACCACCTCGAGCCCGATGGTGACACTTTCACCCTTCGGGGTAACCTCCACCGGCGTATAACCCACGCCGGAAATGGACAAAACGACTCTTGAAAGGCTGGAAGGGACCTCGATCTTGAATACTCCTTTTTCATCGGCCGAGACGCCGATCTTCGTGTGAAGGACATTAATAGTGGCCCCGGAAACGGGTTCTCCGGTCCGGGAATCCTTGACCATGCCGGTAATAATCCTGGTTTGGGCCGACACGGCCATGTTTAATAGTAAGAAAGAACATACTAAAAGCAGCAGTTTGATCTTTTTCATACAGCAATTTGTAAGGTGTTAAAAAACAGTCAGTTGGGAGCTTAATGCAGGCGGGAAAGACGGGAAATGGTTGATCAGGTTTTGTGCATATGGCAATTAGTTATTGTTAAATAATTGCAAATATGCGCGCGAACCCCCCTTCTCATGGGGGGACAAAATGATAAAATAGGGGGGTAAATTTCGAAAGGGGGGGTAAATTTCGCTTTTCCGCGAAAAGTATCGATCGCGGAGTCCCTTACCCTTTGCTGATAAAAAGCGAAACAAGCACAAAGAAGCAGAAAGACATGTCTAAGTCCTTATCGAGCCGGCCCTTTATTACCTTCATCGATCGCACCATATGCTTTTTTACCGTGTTTCTTGAAATTTGGAGAAGGTCTGCTACCTCTCCATAGCTTTTATTTTGCTCGCGGCAGAGTTCAAATACAGAGCGCATTTGCGGAGACATAGAATCGAGTACCTGCTGCAGCCATTGCTTGTACTCCTTACTTATTATCTCATTTTCTGCCTGGGGAACCGTATAGCTACCGACAATTTCCTTCAAGGCGAGGTCATTGCGGGGAGCGCTTTTTAAAAAATTGAGGACATGATTACGGGCTATAACAGTAAGGTAGGCCCGGAAGGATCTTACTTTAGCTAATTGATCGCGATTTTCCCATATCTTGATAAATACTTCCTGTGTCAGATCTTCAGCCAGCTCAGAAGACTTTACAAATTTTATTACAAATCCCTTAAGCGAAAGTACATAGTGATTATATAGCTTTTCGAAAGCATCCTCTTTACCAGTCGAAAGTTCAGTCAATAGTATCTCTTCGTCATATAGCAAATCGTCAGACATGAATGGCATCTAATAGTACGTAATCAAAAATTGTTGAGGATAAGTAAAAATTATTAACGACAGGATGGGTTTTGCTAATGCGGTGTGTGGTAGATATTCAATCGAATATAACGAAATTAATGAAACTGTCGAATATTTTGTGCAAAAAGGGATTTTCCCAAAATATTTTTGCGCCCGGTACCCTACCGACTCATTTTTTTGTCTTTAATATAGGACAGTTATCTATGAAAGAAAAGAAATTCCACAAACAGCTACTGAAACGATACCTTGAAAATAAGGCTACTGAAGAAGAATTAAAGGTATTTATGCATTTATTACAAGAGGGTAAGTTGGATGAAGCATTTGCTTTGGCCCTGGAAAAGGAATCTGTGGCCCCAGATGAAGATTTAAATGACCCAAAGGTGATTTTATTGTGGCGACGAATGGCCGTAGCAGCTTCAATTGTACTGGTAATAGGATTGACAAGCTATTTGTTGCTAAATCATTCTAGCCCTGATAGAGCCATTGTAAACAACACAAAGCGTACCCAGGAAATACGTTTTAAGAATGACATACAGGCTCCGCAGGTTAACAAGGCGATATTGACCCTTGCCAATGGCTCAACTATCGTTCTGGATAGCGCACATGATGGATTGCTTGCCAGGCAAGGTAATGTCAATGTGCTTAAAAGTGAAAGTGGAAAGATTGCTTATAAAGGCGGCAACTCCTTTCCTTCAGAGCAAATAACATATAATACAATTAGAGTACCCAAAGGAAGCAGACCGTTTCATCTGCAGTTAGCCGATGGTAGCGAAGTATGGCTCAATGTTGCTTCATCTATCACTTTTCCCACTTCTTTCGTTGGAAATGAACGAATGGTAAAAATTACGGGAGAAGCTTATTTTGAAATAGCCCATGACGCAACCAGGCCATTTATAGTAAGTAAAGGCGAAGCCAGCGTACAGGTACTAGGAACCCATTTTAATGTGAATGCTTATGATGACGAGCCTGATATGAAGGTCACATTGTTGGAAGGATCTGTCGAGATCAAAACTCAAAAGGCAAATGTTAGAATAAAACCTGGTGAACAGGCGGCAATGGCTCCGGATGGCACATTAGTCATTAACAACAAGGCAGATATTGATGAGGCAATGGCATGGAAGAACGGGAGATTTGAATTTAATAACGCCGACATAGCAACCGTAATGCGACAGATAAGCAGATGGTATAATGTAGAGGTGTCTTATCAGGGAAAAATACCGTTTCATTTTGGAGGACAAATCGCACGTGGCAGCAGCCTGGTAGAAATATTTAAGATTTTGGAGATCAGCGGGGTGAAATTTACCATCGATGGAAATAAAGTTAACGTATTGCCTTAATTTCTCTTAGACCAATCCAATTCAAGATCGTCAACAAACATGTCTAAAAAAAAGTGGAATCCTGTTTGCGCCAGGACTCCACAAAGATTTAGACTATGCATAAAACCAAGGACTGATTTTATCAAATAACCTAAACTTCACAAATGTATGCTTTTCCATGTGAACAGCAAGGTGTGGATTCATTCCCCATCGTTGCAAAAACTGCTTCGAAACATGCACCTCCTTTCCATTCTTCTGATCCTTACTTGCCAGGTTCAGGCCGGTAACGGCAATACTAAAGATGTTACCATTTCAGAACGAAATGTCCCGCTTGAAAAAATATTCAAAAAGATCAGTGACCAAACGGGTTACCTGTTCTTTTATAATGCCGAATGGTTAAAAACAGCTAGTCCGGTAACAATTAGTGTAAAAAACGCTCCGCTTAAAGACGCATTGAATATTTGCTTTAAAAATCAACCCTTGTCGTATTCGATTGTGGGACAGACAATAGTGCTAAAGCTTAAGACTTTTCCTGGAATTACAATTCCCGTTATGGACACATCGAAGACGATCCACGGCCAGGTATTGGATGACGAAGGAAAACCCCTTGCAGGAGCTTCCGCCCGAATAAGGGGTGCTGAAGGCGCCACGGTAAGCGACTCCAGCGGCCACTTCAGGTTGGAAAATGTTCATGAGAACGCGATCTTGGAAATTTCTTATGTGGGTTATACTTTACAAACAATTCCCGTTCGGGGTAGAAGTTCCTTTACGGTGGCTTTAAGGAAAATGAGCTCCGCGATGGCTGAAACGGTTGTAATTGGATATGGCAGTTCCAGCAAAGCCAAGTTAACAACGGCCATAGCAACAGTGAAGGCAAAAGATGTCAATGAACTGGCAGTTACCAATGTGGCCAACTCGTTTACGAGCAATATTGCCGGGGTCCAGGTCGAAGAGCAAGGGGGGCCAGGCAATGCACCGGTCTTGAGAGTACGGGGATACGGATCGATTAACGCAGGCAGCGAACCGCTCTATGTTGTTGATGGGATGGTCGTTTCAAGCTATGAATTCGGACTGCTAAACCCAAAAACCATTGCCAGTATAGATGTATTGAAAGATGCTGCAGCAGGCGCCATTTATGGTTCAAGAGCCGGGAACGGCGTTGTCATTGTCACCACCAAAGGCGGCGAAGGTAAAGCCAAATTTAATTATAATGGTTCCGTGGGCTTCCAAAATATAGATAGAAAGATTCCCGTTTTGAATAGTTCGCAATATATGACTTATGCAAAACAAGCCTATGAAGAATCCGGAATGCCCGACCCTGTCTTTCCAGCGAACGTTGCCAATACAAACTGGCAGAATCAAATATTCAGGACCTCGCCTTTCCAGAATCATCAAATTTCGGCAAGCGGAAGCAATGAAAATGTACGGTATAATCTCTCGTTCAACTACCTGGATAACGAAGGAATTATCATAACAACTTTTGAAAAGCGTTATTCTTTAGACGGCAAGTTCGATATAAAACTAAACGATAAACTCAGGGTCGGATTAACATTTGATGCCACGTACGACAAACAGCGGTTTAGCCCGGATTTGACCGGGCCGGCCAGCGGTAATGGCGGAATTCTTGAAAGCGCGGTTATATTTTACCCCACAATCCCTGTGTACTTGCCAAACGGCGATTATGGTCAACAGCCTAATGGGAATTGGGGGACAACCGTCCAGTATAACGGATATGGAAATCCCGTCGCGGGTCTTAAAGAAGTAAATGATACGCGTTCTGCGGTTTCCGGCAGGGGAAGGACTTTTTTGAACTATGAACCGATTCATGGCTTAAACGTCAATGTAAGTTTCACCGGATCGGTCATTTCGGGATCTTCCCAGGATATTGAAAGCCCCTATCTGGCTGCTTACGGACACGACCCCAATGCGAATTTCTCCACGCCTGAATACTACAGCGCCGTGGCAACTCAGGGTAATGATCTGACTACCGGATATATTGCCGATGGATATATAGATTACAAACATACCTTTTCGAAGGTCCATAATTTTGATATTATCGCAGGTTTCAGCAATCAATTCACCGGATACAGATTAACATCCGCGGCAGCCGCATCCAATAATCAGGGCGTTAATGCGACCAATCCGCTTCCGGCTTTTACGAACTGGCTTCTTCCGAATATCTATGGAGCAACAGCGGTTTTAGGCACCGGGGGGTATTATGACCAGGCGCTCACTTCGAAGTTTGCCAGACTAACCTATGATTATAAGGGGAAATACCTCTTCACAACCTCTGTTCGTCGTGACGGGTCGTCAGTATTTGCGCCGAACAAACGTTTTGGTATTTTTCCGGCTGTCTCTGGCGGCTGGCGCATAACCGAAGAGCCGTTTATGCAATCACAGCAACTGTTTGATGACCTGAAACTAAGGGTAAGCTATGGTGTTTCGGGTAATGACCAAATAGGCAATTACGCCTGGCAAGGTAATGCCAGTTACGGAACCCAGTATCTTTTTGGCCCGGCCGGCACCTCCGATGGTGCTGTAAATGCAGAATATCCGGTAACGATTGAAAATCCAAACCTCAAATGGGAGACCAACGAACAGTTCAATGCCGGAGTCGACTTCAGCATCCTGAATAAAAGGGTTCAGATGGTTGCTGATTATTATATAAGAACAACAAAGGACTTATTGCTTCAAAGGCCATTGCCCAGCGAAAATGGCATAGCCACCAGCATCATGGATAACATAGGGGTTGTGGTGAACAAGGGCCTTGAATTGGATTTAACCACTACCAATATTA
The DNA here is from genome assembly GCA_035946435.1 of Puia sp. Classification (GTDB taxonomy): domain Bacteria; phylum Bacteroidota; class Bacteroidia; order Chitinophagales; family Chitinophagaceae; genus Puia. The sequence goes on from DASYZH010000072.1 coordinate 30,422, forward strand.
AAACGAAGGATTTCACGTGGACAACCAGGTGGATCTTTAACAAAGTTTGGAACAAAGCGAAAAAGATCAATACGCCCAATGGCATCATCCAATTGAATACCGATGCGTATAATCAGGTCTGGATCGTTCAGGGAAAGGAAATGTTCCAGATCTACGGATATAAAGTGCTTGGGGTATTCAAAAATACTCAACAGCTTTCGCAGTATGCCACGCCCAGTGGCTCGCAAATAGGTGATCCGATTATTGAGGACGTTAATCACGATGGAGTTATTAATTCGGATGATTTCGTAAAATTGGGAAATGGGTTGCCGGATTTTACCTACGGATGGACCAATACATTTAGCTATAAGCGTTGGGACTTCAGAATTGCAATCGATGGAAGCTATGGCGCTTCAAAATACCTGCCGGCGCTCCGAAATGAAAACTGGATGTCACCCGATCAAGGGAATCTGGCCACATTCATATATAAAGGAGCCGGGACGGAGTTTCCTGCGTTTTCCGAGAATTATACCGGGGACAGAGTTACCCCAGACTCTTACGATATATTTAAAGCTTCTTACGTAAGAATTAAAAGCCTTACACTGGGTTTCAATCTTCCAGAGCGCGTTTGTAAGTCGTTATCCATTGCCGGGCTGAGATTTACCTTGACAGCCGAGAATGTACACACTTTTACCAGTTATCCATGGTATAGCGTACAATCAAACTATTACGGGGGCGCGCCGGGCACGGCCCAATTCGGGGTGGATTATGGTGGGTATCCTTTGGCAAGTTCGTATGCTTTCGGGATAAACCTGACGTTTTAATCATCTACAATTAAAAAGTATTTATGAAATATTTGTTTCCCCGGGCAATCAGTTTTAGCCTGATCATATTGCTGGCCATGGGATGTAGTAAAAATTATCTTGACAGAAACAACCCGGCCACTTTGACATATAGCGATATATACAATACACCGGATGATTTTGAAGCGGCTTTGGCAGGCTGTTATCAATCGATACAGGGGCCATCCACTACGAATATCTTTATCGGAGACCTTCCGAGCGATAATGTTTATGTATCCAGATTTCAACCCACAGGAGACCTCACCGATTTCGACGATCTTAACTATAATGCACAAGATGGCACGTTAGATACCTATTGGGCAAATAATTATACGACGATTGAACGGGTTAACCTTCTGATCAACAAAATGACGAATTCGGGGATAGATTCAACTCAACGACTTCGTATTACCGCTGAAGCTGAATTTTTACGGGCTTATTCCTATTTTAACCTGGTGCGCGTTTTTGGCGGGGTTCCGCTCTATGAAAAGCCAACGGATATTAACACGGTCTTTAGCGTTCCCAGATCGGCACCGAAGGATGTTCTGAATTTTGCCGTCAGCGATCTTCAGGCGGCAGAAAACGTCGATTCCTACCGAACTCCGGCACAATTGGCTAGCACAGGCGGGAGAGCAACAACCATGGCGGCAAAAACGCTATTGGGTAAAGTGTACTTATGGGAAAAAGACTTTAAAGATGCCGAGACCACCCTGGCTGATATTGTTTCCAACAGCGGATCTTACGGGTTGGAGAAAGATTTGTCAGCTTTATATTCCCCCGAAAATCCCAATGACAAGGAGATTATCTTCAGCGTAAATTATGAGCGGGCCGCTGGCTTTGGGAGCCCGTTTGTCAATGCCTTTATCCCATACGATGCGCCTCCGTCTCTCGGGATATACCCGAATATTACGGTACTGGATGGAAGCGGGGACGGGATGATCGAACCATATGTCGCAGCAAAATTTTCACCCGGGGACAAAAGGGCGGCATTGATGGACACCGCAGTATTTTCGGTTTTGAGCACTGTGGATACCAATATTTATTCCACGAAATACATTGACCCCCAAACAACATTTAACTATCTGTCCGGCTCCAATACGATTATCCTTCGTTATGCAGATGTTCTCCTGATGTATGCCGAGGCCCTCAATGAGGATGGAAAAACAGCACAGGCATATCAATATATTAATATGGTGAGGGAACGGGCAGGAATAGCAGATTTACCGGGGGGGTACTCGCATGACCAGATGTTCCAGGCCTTGGCAGACGAAAGACAAAAAGAATTTCTTTTGGAGGGGGATCGTTGGTTCGATCTCCGTTATAGAGGAATGCCTTTTCTTGAACAAACGATGAATAATTTTAAGCCGAATGCTTACCTGACCCGGGATCAGAATATTCAGGTAACGGACAACCTCCTGCTATTTCCCATTCCAGCAGATCAAATACTGTTGAAACCATCTGTTCTGACCCAAAACCCCGGGTATTAATATTACCACCTACCCATGACTTCAAGGAAGATAAGGTCGCTGATCGCGTACCTGGTTTTTTGTTGCTGCAGTTTGCACGCCCAGGAAAAGGTTGCAAAACATGATCGTCAAAAGGTTGCCGTCCGCGGTTGGAATATCCTCACGGATAACCCGCAGGAAATTGACAGCGTCATCGATGCAGCCGGAAGGTATGACATCAATCACCTCCAGCTATCCCACAACCTGATTATGGATTTGCGCCAGGTAAAAGATGCGCATAAACAAGCGCAGATAAACGGGTTGATCGAAAAAGCGCACAACGCACACATCAGGGAAGTGACGATTTGGGATCATGCCTTGTATGATTTGGCATATTATCCTGATAAATTTAAAACAGGCCCCGGGGGAACCATAGATCTGGATAATCCCGATTTCTGGAAATGGTTCAGACAGGATTATCGGAATATGATGACACTGGTGCCCAATGTCGATGGACTGATCTTGACATTTATCGAGACGGGCGCAAGGGCTGAACAACAATATTCAAGGAAGATGGGCCGCTCGGAAAAACTGGCCAAGGTAATCAACAATGTTGCGGACGTCGTGATTGGTGAACTGGGAAAGAAGCTGTACATCCGAACCTTTGCATATACTGATGAGGAATATCAGACGATCATCGGCTGTATGAGCTATCTAAAGAGCAATAAGATCATATTGATGATGAAGGAGACACCGCATGATTTTTTCCTCACTCATCCCGATGATCAATTTGCCGGAACCATCAACCGCCCCACCATCATTGAATTCGATGAGGGCAATGAATTCAACGGACAGGGAGTGATCGCCAATACCTGGCCTGAACATATCTTAAGACGATGGAAAGACCTCGAGGCGCGAAAGCATGTTATCGGCTATGTCGCCCGTACGGACAGGTTTGGGAATACTTCCGCCATCGGTCGACCGTCCGAGATACTGCTGTATGCACTTAAAAGATATAGCGAAGACACGACAGTCACCGCAGAGATGGTTTATGACGAATTCATCAGCGCTCATTATGGACCGAAGGCGCTGCCCTGGATAAAAAAAGCATTCAAGAGTGCATATGATATTGTTACGTCCTCCCTTTATACCCTGGGCACCTGCACAGCCAATCACTCGAATCTCAATTTCGATCCCTATTCATCAAGTTATACACTCCACGTATCAGGGAGGTGGATCCATCCCCCGGTGGTATTTGTCCGGCATGATGTGAATAAACAATTTCATTACTGGAAGGACATCATTCAGCACATTGCCCCGGCAAGATTTAAAACACCTTCAGCAGGGCTTGAAAAAGATGCACCGGATGTCCTAAAAAACCAGTGGGTTACACCGCAGGAATGCATGGACGAAGAGTATTTGAACTATCTGGTCAAAGAAAAACACTATGCCGTCAAAAAAGCAGCCGCAGCCCTGGTAAACGTGGAAAAAGCAAGAGCATTTATTGAACCTGGGAAATACAAGGTGTTATACAATACATTTTACAGGACCTTACTGACTACCCGTCTATATGAAGCAGTCACGAAGGCATATTTCGGATATCGAATATATGCCCGGGGAGAGACATTCCGGACTAAAGCCGTGACGACGTCCATTCGCCAGGGACTGGCAGACATTCTTAGTATCACCGGGGAAATGGAAGCCTACAATGAACCTTATCCAAAAGGTTCATGGGATTGGAAAGGCGACGCCCGGATGGCATTGACCTACTATAGCCTGATCGCCGAAAAGGGTTGGCCCGAATACGGCGGCATTGTATTTAAAAATGAAATGAAAAATAAATAAATCATCTAATCATGAAGGAGAATAGGTTTTTGGCAAGGGCTTCAATGGTGATGTCGATCGTGGCCTCGATATTTTCAAATAGCACAATGGCTCAGAACAGCAAGCAATCGGACAGGCTGCCATTAAAGACCGGCAACGAATACCTGGATATTTTTATGGCTAATGGGGACAGCCTGATCACGCGTCCGAAGGATCTGGGTATTGTCAATGAAATGGGGTCGGTGGGGATCAACTATGAATTCGTCGGAGATATTAATGGTTTTTGGGCGCCTCCTTATGCCAGCTCCGACTATTTTATCGAACCGCGCATTTTTGGAGAAAAAGTAAAGACTGATCATTATACGTGGCTGCCCTTCCAGACAAAACGCGTTGGTGAAATACAAGGAGTTCGGGTTCGATCCACAACAACGTTGATTTACGGGATGAGGGCAGGAGTGCTTTCAATAGAACTGAGAAACCTGTCAAAGGAGAAAAAAGAGATTCCTGTGGAATTTATGGCTAATGATCCGTATGTGTATCAGACCAGCCTGGATAAAATAGCGGTATGGGGCTTTGGCACGGCTAAAAGTAAAACAATGGTAACAGATGTTGTCGATAACAAAGGGGTTGAGAGGATACAGGGGAATTATGCCATTGCGTTGGGGTGTAGTTTGAAAGATGCGAAATGGGAGGAACCCACCAGGCGATTTCGCTCCATGGTCTTTCTGCAACCGGGAGAGCAAAGGGAATTTTCACTGGTGTTTTCGATGGGAGAGAAAGAGGAGGCAATTGAAGCAAGGAATGCGATCTTGGCAAATCCGTCTTTATATGTTAGCAAAGGCACCGATAGATATATTGCAGAGGTAAAAAATCTTTTCGACAAATTACCCCGGTTTTATTCTGACAACAAGAACCTCGAGCAGCTGTATGATCGTTCGATCATGGTCTTGTTGCTGAATAAGTTTCAGATACCCGAACTATGCCTGCATCCTTATTACGCAACCGGATCGATCAAGGGCGGTTGTTTTAAAAACTATCTCTGGAGCTATGGAGCCGTCAGGAAATTGATGCCTTTATTGGACCCGGAGAGCGATAAAGAGCATATCCTTCAATTTATAAGGTCCGGCGGCCTGTATCACGGACATTCTTTCGATCCTATCAGCGGGGAAGGAAATGGCTCATGGTATCCGATCAATCAAAACCTGATCATCGATCTCACTTACAATTACATAAAGAACACCGGGGATAGCGCCTTTCTCAACGAAAAGGTGGACGGAGAGACGATACTCGAGCACATGATCAGGAATGCAGTCTATCTGGAGGATACTACTAAAGCTGTTGCATTGGATGATTACGGGCCCAGCGGCGATCACCTTGAGCTGAGGAAGGAGAACACCTACAATCATTTTATGCCGGACCTGAACGGCTTACGCTATAACAATTACGAAAGAGTTTCAAAACTGTGTGAGATAGCAGGTAAACCGCAACCGTTTTTTATGGAACGGGCTAAAGGTCTCAAGAAGCTCATGAAAGAACAGCTTTGGGATCCCCGCATCAGATGGTTCGACTATGAAGACGATAAAGGTAACAAATACCCCAGGTACACGATTCAAATATTTTACCTTATCAATAGCGGTGTGATCGACAATCAAATTAAGCAGGGGCTATTTAGTCACCTCAATGAGAATGAATTCTTAACCAGATATGGTTTCTTGAGCATGTCTAAAAAAGATGACCAATATGACCAGTCCGATATTGACAATGGTGGTGGCGGAGGATGCAGCCTTTTCCCGCCTCAAATTGCAGAGTTGCTATATGACGATGGCAGCACCGCAGTTGCCGATGATATCATGAGAAGGATCTCCTGGTGGGGTCGACGGCTGCCTTATTTTGGTGATTCGGAGGTGGCAACCGAGATCGACTATAGGCAGGATACTCCGTTACAATGCGATATTGGATCGGTAGCGCTTTCCGAAGAGATATTGTTCGGGATGTTCGGGATCAATGTTGATTTCAATGGAAATATTACGGTAAACCCGGTTAAAACCAGCCTGGCGAAAAAGCTGCAAATTAAAGGATTTAAAGTTCGGGGTAAGACGTTGGATGTTTCTGTTGACGGAGATAAATATGAGGTGAGAACGGGTAATAAAACGGTTACAAATAATCTCGGTACTGCCACTATTATAAAAAATTAAAGGAAGATGAAGAACATTGTAGCCATAGTCGCTTTATCATTCTCACTTATTGGTAGTTCAAAGGCCCAAAACAGTACGTCTTTAAAATTGCCGCTAAAGACCGGCAAAAAATACCTGGATATCTTTATGGCTAATGGGGACAGCCTGATCATCCGTCCGCAGCATCTGGGTATTGTCAATGGCATGGCCTCGGTGGGGATCAATCATCAATATGTGGGTGTCATCAATGGTTTTTTTGCACCACCCTATGTCAGCACCTACCTTCCTTCTTCTCTCACTTTTCCCCGTGTGGAGAAATATTGGGCATCACCGTATACCTGTATCGATTATTTTCTTGAGCCTCGTTTCTTTGGGGAAAGGGTTAAGGCTAAACATTATACCTGGTTACCCTTTCAGACAAAACGTGTAGGCGAAATAAAGGGAGTTAGGATTCAATCCACAACAACCTTGATTTATGGAATGAGAGCAGGGGTGCTTTCTATAAACCTGAAAAACCTCACAGGTCAGAAAAAGCAAATTCCCCTTCAGTTCATAGCCAATGATCCATTTACCCCTCAGACGACCCTGGATAAGATAGAAGTATGGGGGTACGGCAAGCCTCAAAGTAAAACCCCGGTGAAAAATGTTGTGGATGACAAGGGTCTCATGAGGATCCAGGGAGATTATGCCATTGGTTTAGGGCTTACTTTGAAAAATTGGACCTGGGAGGAGCTCACCGGTCGATTTCATTCAATGGTATACCTGCAGCCGGGAGAGGAAAAAGAATTTTCGCTGGTATTTTCAATAGGAGAGAAGAAAGAGGCATTGGACGCGAGAAATGCTATTTTGGCCAATCCATCTTTGTATGTTAGTAAAGCCACCGATAAATATATATCGGAAGTCAAAAACCTTTTCGACAAATTACCCCGCTTTTATTCGGATAACAAGGACCTGGAACAGATGTATGTTCGTTCTGTTATGATCTTATTGCTCAATAGGTTCGAGGTACCCGAGTTCGCGTTACATCCCTATTACGCAACCGGTTCGATCAAAGGAGGTTGTATGATAAGCGATCTCGGAAACTTTGGCGGGGTGTCGGAAATCCTGCCGCTCCTGGACCCCGAGGCAGATAAAGCGCATATCCTTCAATTCATCAAATCAGGCGCACTTTATCATGGAAGCGCCTTTGACCCCATCACCGGTAAAAGTGCCGGTCCCTGGAATCCTGAAAATCAGGAAAAAATAATCGACCTCACCTACAATTACGTAAAAAACACCGGGGACAACGGCTTCCTTAACGAAGAAGTGAATGGAGAAACTATCCTGGATCACCTGATCAGGAACGCAATGTACCAGGATGACCGGGAGAGACCGGTTAAATTAATAGACTACGGACCCGGTAGGGTTTATCTGAATGGCTTGCGCTATAAGAACTATGAAAGGGTTTCAAGACTATGTGAGCTAGCCGGTAAACCGCAACCATCTCTGATGGAACGCGCTGGAGATCTCAAAGAGATGCTGAAAAAACAGCTGTGGGATCCCAACATCAAATGGTTTACATATCAAGACGATAAGGGTAACAAAGACGCCAGGTACACTGTACAGATGTTTTACCTGTTAAATAGCGACGTGATCGACAGGGAGATCAAAGAAGGGCTATTGAGCCACCTGAATGATCGGGAGTTCTTTTCTGATTATGGGTTGCATAGTATCTCAAAGAAGGACAGTGCCTATGACCAGGTGGGCGTCGCTAATGGTGGAGGAACAACGAGTACGCTTTGCCCTCCTGAGATCTCCGAGCTTTTATATAAAGAAGGCGATCCCAAAGTGGCGGATGAAATTATGGGCAGGATACTATGGTGGGGGCGACGGCTGCCCTACTTCGGGGAATCTCAGTTTGCCAATGAAATTGATTACGGACAGGATACTACGCTGCAAGCCGATATCGGAAGCGCAGCCGTGGCTCAGTCGATCTTGTTTGGGATGTTCGGCATAAGCGCTGATTTCAATGGAAATATTTCAATAAACCCGGTTAAAACGACCCTGGCTAATAGGCTGGAAATTAAAGGATTGAAAATCCGGGGTAAGACTTTGGATGTTTCTGTTGAAGGGGGTAAATACGAAGTGAGTACCGGGGATAAAACCTTTGGAAATAATCTCGGCACTGCTACCATTATAAAAAATTAGAAGGAAGATGAAGAACATAGTAACCATAATCGTTTTATCATTCTCACTAATAGGCAGTTCAAAGGCCCAAAACAGTAGCTCTTTGGACAGATTACCACTGAAGACGGGCAATGAATACCTGGATATATTTATGGCTAACGGGGATACGCTGATCACACGCCCGCAGCATCTCGGTATTGTCAATGGAATGGCATCGGTGGGAATTAACCATGAATTCGTTGGAGTCATCGATGGCATTTGGGCGCCTCCCTATGTTAGCACCGATTTTTATATTGAGCCGCGTCTTTTTGGCGAAAGAATTAAAACGGAGCACTACACCTGGTTGCCTTGCCAGACAAAACGCATCGGTAGAATTAATGGGATCGTTGTCAGATCGACTACTACGTTAATTCACGGAATAAGAGGTGGTGTACTAACGCTGACACTTAAAAATACAAACCATGTAAAAACCACCGTACCCATCCAATTCATTGCAAATGATCAGTTTCATTATCAGGTAACCTTGGACTACCGCCGGGACTGGGGGTTTATGCAGCCGTTCAGCAAAACGCCGGTAAAGGATACCGTCGATAACAAGGGGATTCAAAGAGTGCAGGGTGAATATGCCATAAGCATCGGAGGTGATCTTCCCGGTCTTTGGTGGGAGGAACCTACCCGGCGCTTCCACGGCACGGTAACGCTGAACCCTGGTCAGGAAATCACCACATCTTTGGCTTTTTCGATTGAAAAGACCGGAAAAGCAATGGATGAGAGAGATTCGTTACTCACAGACCCATTGGAAAGGGTCAATCAATCGATGCAGAATTACATTGCGCAGGTAAAGAACATTTTTTCAAGACTCCCGAGATTTTATTCTGATAATAAAGATCTTGAACAAATCTATAACCGCTCGCTAAGCATTTTTATCACGAACAAGATGGAGGTGCCGGAGTTTCTTCTGAATCCTTATTATCCTTCCGGCGCTGTAAAGGGTGGATGCCTCGCCAACTACCTGTATGAATTCGGGCAGGTACGGGAGATCCTTCCCATGCTTGATCCTGCGGCTAACAGGGCACAGATCCTTGAATTTCTTAAAAAGGATTGCGTGAACAAGCATTATGCCACTTACCCGATTACCGGGGAGCCATTTGGCGCCTGGTATATGGTGAACCACGAGAAGATCACCGGACAGGTGTATCATTATCTTCAATTCTCCGGCGATACCGCGTTTCTAAGAGTCAAAGTGAAGGATGATAAAACAGTGCTTGATCTGATGGTTGATTATGCTTTGTTTGGAGACGATATCACCAAACCTGTTGCTTTACTCGACTATACTAAATTCGGGGAAAGCAATGATCATCTCGAGCTGCGTAAAACGAACCTGGGATTCATTTACGACTTCGTTATACCGGATGTAAATGGCCGCCGGTATTGGACATATGATAAAGTATCACAAATGTGCAAGCTGGCCGGTGAGCCAAGGCCGTACTTGATGGAAAGGGCAGCGGATCTGAAAGTTTTGTTGAAGAAAACACTTTGGGATCCTGAGATCAAGTGGTTCAATTTTATCAATGGTAAAGGCGAGAAGGATGTTCGATGGACGCTTCAAATGTATAAAATGTTCGACCACGGCGCAGGTGGCTGTGTATTGGACGAAGAGGAAAAACGTGGATTGATAAGCCATTTGAATGAAAGCGAATTCCTTTCACCATATGGATTCCATAGCATGTCGAAGAAGGACCCCGCTTATGATCAGGTGGATGTCGACAATGGCGGTGGCGGCAGCTGTACCACCTTTGCTCCTATCATTTCGGAGTTCTTGTATAAAGATGGCCGTGTGCAGGCTGCCGATAAGATCATGAGCAGGATCTTATGGTGGGGAAACAGGTTGCCCTACTTCGGCGATTCCCAGGTTTCGAATGAAGTTGATTATCGGCAGGAAACACCCCTTCAGTCCGATCTTGGTTCAGGCTGCCTCGCTCAATGTATCCTATTCGGCATGTTCGGTGTGCGATCCGATTTTTACGGAAATGTTTCGATAAACCCGGTTAGAACGAGCCTGGCTAATAAGCTGGAGCTTAAAGGATTGAAAATTCGGGGTAAGACAATAGATATAACGGTTGACGGCGGAAAGTATGTGGTTACGTGTGATGGAAAAAGCATCTCGAATACAATAGGAACACCGACAAAAATTAAATAAATGAAAATCACAGGAGTCAAAGTCGACATTGTGGGGGATGGTCATAACATAGATCCCAATAAAGGATTGATAGAGCCGTTGGCAATTATTACAATCGATACCGACGAAGGACTCAAAGGTTTTTCAGAGTCTTTTAGAGTACCCGTGGGTGTTGCCCGGGCGCTTATGCATGGAGAGAGATCATTATTCGGAGAAGTTATCATCGGGGAAGAAATAACGCATCCGGAAAGGATCTGGCAAAAAATGTACGATAGCCTGATGCACTATAATCGGAGAGGCTGGGCGATAATGTGTATGGGAGCTATCGATATTGCAATTTGGGATCTTTATGGCAAATACCTGGATCAGCCGGTTTATAAACTCTTGGGAGGCGCACAACGCTGTTATTTCCAGACACCCGAATCCAGGCCGGAGATAGAGATCATCCCGTATTGCACGGTTGTGTCGAATCACTGGGATAATCACAAGATGATCGATGCCCAGGTCCAAAATTGCTTAAAGCTTAAAGACTTGAAATATAGGGCTATGAAATTGGAGCCTTTGATGTCTTCATGCGAACATATTATAGAGCTGGCTACAAAAGCCAGGAAAGCGCTCGGACCGGATATTATGATGGCCGTCGATGTGGGATATCGGTTCAACGATGTTGCTACTGCCGTAAGAGTTTCTGAGGCATTGAAAGAACTTGACGTTTACTTCCTTGAAACACCGTTTCCCGTGGACTTTTACGAACCTTATGCGGCACTGGCGTCACGTACTTCGATTCCTATTGCCATGGGGGAACACGCCGTTAGCCGCTCAGAATGTTTCAACATGTTCAATTACGGTAAAATTTCCATAATACAGCCCTATATGAGTACGGTTGGCGGAATCACGGAGGCTAAAAGGATTGTCGATAGAGCGAGGGATATGGGAGGTTTAGTGATCCCCGGAAACTGGTCTACACAAATTTTGGGTTGCGCTACGGTACACCTGGCCGCTTATTCAGCGGTGACTCCTTACATCGAATTCGCCCCGGCTGAGATCTATGACTCACCGCTGCGAAAACGAATTCAGCACATGGGATTTCCAATTGCAGAAGGCGCAATTCAATTACCGACGACGGCAGGGATCGGGTTTGACGTTTCTGATGAATTGATCCGGGAATTTAAAATGGAAGATTAACAGTATTCACAGTTATCAAGTTATTAAATAAATAAAAAATGATAGCCTGCACAACAGCAGAATTGATTTACCAGACTCAGGTTATTTGTGGAGAAAGCCCCGTATGGGATGAGCTGAGCCAGCGACTTTATTGGGCCGACGTGGTTAACGGTAATGTTTATATTTTCAATCCGGTCAATGGCTACAACAAAACCTGCAAAACCGGTCAAGTGCTCGGATCGATAACGCTTTGCGAAAGAGGCGGCTTGTTACTGAGCTGTGCCAAAGGTTTCTTTTTTCTCGATCCGGATACGGGCAAGATGGAACCGGCAATTAACCAGGAAATTCTGCCTGCCGGACATTTTTTTGCCGATGGGAAATGCGATCCTCAGGGCAGATTTTGGGCCGGGACCTACCATCAGGATATAACCGAGGCCATTGGCGTACTCTATAGCCTGGAAAATGACCTGTCAGTTAAGAAGCGGGCCGAAAAGTTCATTCTGTCGAATGGACTGGCCTGGAATATACCCAGGGGAAAATTCTATTTTATTGATTCCATCGCGAAGCGTGTTTATGTGTTTAATTACAATTCCATTTCCGGAGATATAACCGATCAGCAAATAGTAAGGAGATTTTCCGGAGACACCATACTCCCGGATGGAATGACCATCGACACCGAGGGTTTTCTCTGGATTGCGCTCTTTAATGCGGGTAAGGTAATTCGGATAGACCCGAAAACAGGCGAAACGGCTTTTGAAGTGCTTGTTCCAAATGCAAGACAGGTGACCTCTTGCACCTTCGGCGGTAAAGATTTTGACGAACTGTATATTACGACGGCCAGAGAATTGGAAGGCCCCTACGGAATACCGGAGGGTGACCTCAGCATTCAATTCAATGCCGGGGGACTCTTCAAAGCAAAATTGCCTTATAAAGGGCGCCCGCCTGTTCGGTTTAAAGGATGATGGATATATCAAATAAAGAAAATGAAATTTAAAGACCAAATAGTTCTGGTAACCGGAGCGTCATCCGGAATAGGGCAGGCTACGGCGAAGAGCTTTATCGAACAAGGTGCTACGGTTTTTGGCTTTGGTCGCAATAAGGCCGCGTTGGAGGCAGTAGAGGGGCTGTTGCCCTGTCCCGGGGATATCACCAATCACGCTGAGCTGGAAAATTATATAAAATTTATTGTCGATAAACACGGTGGCATCGACGTGCTGGTAAATAACGCAGGCTTCAGTTACTATAGCAGGCATGCGGAAAGTACCCTCGAGGAATGGCGAGCGACTATGGCCGTGAACTTGGAAGGCTATTATGTAATGGCGAAATTGGTTGTGCCGGCGATGATGGAAAACGGGTATGGCCGTATTGTTAATGTATCATCTATTCAGGCGATCGCCAGTGACCCGACTGTCGGGGCTTACGCCGCGAGTAAAGGAGCTATCGTTTCGTGGACCCGCGCGCTTGCTGTAGACCTGGCTGAATACGGAATTTTGGTGAATGTCGTTGCTCCGGGATGTATTCATACGGCTATGTCGGTTATTAACGGCACAGATGAGACGGCCACCGAATATTTTCAGGAATGGTACGTGAAGCAAAGAAAAATTCCCCTGGCTCGGGTAGGACAGCCGGAAGAAGTGGCAAAAGCAATCCTTTTCCTGAGCGGCGACGATTGTTCCTACATCACAGGTCAGACCCTGGTTGTAGACGGAGGACTGACTATTACCTTTTGATAAACCATACAAAACGTTTGAATCATGAAAATATTGAGAGGAATTACGTGGAATCATTCACGTGGCTTTGTTCCATTGGTGGCAACTTCACAACGGTATTCGGAATTGAACCCTGAAGTTCAAATTCAATGGGAGAAACGCTCTCTTCAGGGTTTCGCGGATGACCCCATTGAGAAATTAGCGCAGGATTACGACTTTCTGATCATAGATCATCCACACATTGGCGTGATGTCCGAAGTCGGTGCAGTCTTGCCGCTGGATATGTGCTTACCTACTGATTTTCTATATGATCAGTTTATTAACCAGGTCGGCCACGCGCATGAAAATTATTATTACAATCGACACCAGTGGGCATTGTCGATCGATGCTGCAGCACCGGTGGCCTCTTGGCGGGAAGACAAATTTGCCGAATTGGGTTTGAAATTGCCGGAAACCTGGAGCGAGCTTATTGCCTTGGCTAAGTCGGGCTATGTGATCCTGCCATCGATACCAGTCGATTCCCTGATGAATTTATACACTTTATGCCTGGATCAAACGAACGAATTGTTTACAAAAGAGGCATTTATCGCAGACGCCGAAGCCCTATCCTTTGCGCTTGCAAAGTTGAAAGAATTAGTGGGATGTTGCGATCCGGCATGTTTGCAGTATAATCCGATCATGGTGTACGAAATGCTCGCAAATGATAAGGGGAAGGAGATCTATTGTCCCATGGCATTTGGGTACTCGAACTATTCACGCGAAGGATATGGTGATCATCCATTGTCCTTTGGCAATGTGATCAAGGGCCCTTCCGGAAAACCGTTACGTACGGTAATCGGCGGAGCTGGTATTGCTGTTTCCAGCAAATGCAAAGAACTCGTTACTGCCTTGGATTATGTTCGGTTCGTGATGTCACGATCGTGTCAACGCACACTTTATTTCGACAATGGCGGTCAACCCGGACACCGGGATGCCTGGCTGGATAAGAGAGCCAATCAAGCCTGCCGTGATTTTTTCCGAAATACCTTAAACACATTGGACGAAAGCTATACACGTCCGCGCTATAACGGTCATATGTATTTTCAGGACAAAGCGAGCATGGTCGTGCATCAATTCCTTACGGAAAAAATATCGCGCCAAGACTGTTTAAGGACGCTTAACCATATTTATATGGAGTCACTGACGAAAGGGTTTTCCATAGCATAAAAAGAGATCGGACCAAATTTCAAATTGAAATAATGAATTCGAAAGATAGAAGGAAACTGATCATATTTATTAATCTGATGTTCCTTTTGATCGGGTTGCTTATGTCCATTATGAGCGCAATAATACCCGAAATGATAAGGACCTTTCATATTAGTTATGGATTGGCTTCAGCCTTGCCCTCGGCATTTTTCATTGCAATTGCGGTGACATGTGTCCCGGCAGGGATCGCAGGAGAATATTACGCTCCAAGGTACATCCTGATATTTAGCTTTCTGTTTGGGTTGGTTGGAATATTGATATTTGTTCTTTCTTCGACGTATTGGACCTCGATCCTCTCCTTATTTATCATTGGGAGCATGGTCGCCATCATACAAGTCATAGCCGTTCCTTTGCTGAGGAGAACCTGTGGTCCGGAAAACCTGACCTTCCATACTACATTGAATAATTTGATGTATGGAGCAGGGGCATTTTTCAGCCCTTTACTTTATACGTTCCTGTCCAAAGGGCGCAATGGCAATAACGCGGGAAATGGCGGAATTCCGATATTGTCCGGGCTGACCCCAAAAGGATTCGAGTGGACATTGTCATACTGGTTCTTTGCTTTGCTGCTGATTCTTCTCGTTATAACCATAATGTTTTTAAAATTTCCATTACAGGAGAAACTCCGGGGAGATGGTCAAACACGAAAGGAGATTTACCTGGAACTCTTTAAGAATAAATATGTCTTCTTTTTTTTTATTTCCCTGGTGGCTTATGGAAGTTGCGAGCAGGGAATTGCGGCTTGGATGTCGGAGTTTTTTCATGTGTATCATGGACTGGATCCGCAAACGAAGGGTGCTTCGATCCTATCGTTCTATTGGTTGCTGCTTACCGGCGGTTGTTTTGGCGGAATGTTGTTGCTAAGCATTTTCGATAGCAGAAAAGTATTGGCAGCATTGGCAGTGCTGTCTATTATATCGCTGGCGTTTGCCTTGCATGGCGGAACCACGGTTTCGAAGATCTCGTTTCCTTTGGTAGGCGCCTTTGAATCTGTCATGTGGCCGATCATATTATCGCTGGCAATCAATTCCGTGCCAAAACACCACGAGATACTTTCGGGAGTAATGTATACTGCATCGCTGGGCGGAGCACTTGGCCCATTCCTTGTGGGCACTTTAGGCGATTCATTTGGACTCAGAGCGTCGTTGGATATCCTTTTCTTTCCATTTTTGATCGTTTTGAGTGTAGCTTTTTGGGCAAAACCATTAGTTGCCAATAAAACCATTTAACCGAATGCCTGGTAAATCAAAGCTTATGGATTCGACTTTATTAAAAGATGAAAATTACACCTGGGATAGCGATGCTGAGCTGTTTGAGCTTTTCGGGAATGAGTTGTATACACCTGTGGTTGGAGACATCCTGGATGGGATGGGAAAGTATCATCAGTTTCTGCCACAGTCGATTCAACCGATAAGAATTACAGATAAAATCGTTGGACGCGCGATGCCCGTTCTAATGATCGATGTGTATGGACCACAGGAACATCCTTTCGGAAAGTTGACGGCTGCCCTTGATCAACTTGAACCCGGCGAAATATTTGTTGCAGGCGGCGGCGCCATGCGCTGTGCTTACTGGGGAGAGATCCTGACGGCTACTGCAAGAACGCGGGGTGCCGCAGGCGCAGTGATCCACGGTTTTTACAGGGATACTCGAATGGTGATGGATCAAAATTGGCCTGTATTCAGCAGGGGAAGATATGCACAGGATTCGGCAGTACGTGCTCAGGTGGCAGATTACAGATGCAATATTGAAATTGGCGGAGTTTGGATAAGCCCGGGTGATTTGATCTTCGGTGATATGGACGGGGTATTGGTAATACCTAAAGAAAGTGTAGAAGAGGTCGTGGTAAAAGCATTAACGAAGGCAAGAGGTGAAAAAATGGTCAGACAGGCAATTGAAAATGGCATGTCAAGTACCGAGGCGTTCCTGAAATTTAAAATATTATAAACGAATTAACATGTTCAGTTTATCGGATAAACACGCGATCGTCACCGGCGCCGGCAGCGGCATCGGTAGGGCGGTAGCGCTCATGTTGGCCAGGCAGGGTGCGGTGGTCTATGTCGTAGACATCCGGGAAGACCAGGCCAGTGCCGTGGTGGAGGAGATCACCGGGACAGGCGGAAAGGCCTACCCCAAAACGGTCGATGTCGTCGACCAGCAAGAGGTGGATGCCCTGCTTGCAAGCCTGCCCCGTCTGGATATCCTCGTCAACAGCGCCGGCGTCTCACATATCGGCACAGCGGAATCCACGTCCGAGGCGGATTTCGACCGCCTTTACCGCGTGAATGTCAAAGGGGTCTATAATTGTCTGCGGGCTGCGATACCACTGCTGCGGAAGGGCGGTGGGGGTGTCGTCATCAACGTTTGTTCGATTGCCGCCACGGTCGGCATCCCGGACCGGTTCGCTTATTCCATGACGAAGGGCGCCGTCTATTCGATGACGCTGTCCGTGGCCAGGGATTATATCAAGGAGCATATCCGATGCAACTGCATCTCTCCCGCGCGCGTGCATACCCCGTTCGTGGATGGGTTCCTTAAAAAGAATTATCCCGGGAAAGAGCAGGAAATGTTCGGGAAGCTGTCGAAGACGCAACCCATCGGGCGCATGGCAAAACCCGAGGAGGTGGCCGGTCTCATTCTCTATCTTTGCAGCGAGGAGGCGGGGTTCATCACCGGCTGCGATTACCCGATAGACGGCGGTTTCACTAAACTGAACAATTGATCGGATCGCCATAGCCACGATCGCCCTGCAGGGCTTCCGCACCGCCACCCGGAACCCGGCTAAAAACCTCCGGAACGAATAACCGCTTTTCAAGGGAGCTAAAACTGCTACGATATCACTACTTAGGAGCAAATTATGTACACCATACCATGAATAGTGACCCATCGCGGAATTTGATTTACATCCGAGAATCACATCTTGTGCCTTTGCTACATGTCTGAGAAAGAGAAGAAGGAACTTTCTGACGCATTGAAGGAATACAAAACAAAGTTTTCCGGTAATCGGAAGGCGGCGAGAAAATTCCTGGAAGATGCGGGTATTATTACCCCAAAAGGTAATCTTAAAGCCCGTTATAAGAACCTGCCTTTATGTATTCCACAAGAACCGGCCTGATCCTCGGGTTTCACGGTTGCGATCAATCCATTGTTCATAAAGTTTTGACGGGTGAGACCGGTTTGAAGCCGAGTACCAATGTTAAACAGGCCTATGATGTGCTCGAGGCAAATTACAAGGCAGCCAAGCTAAAGGTGCCGGAAAATAAAATGGTTGGTCGGGAACAATTTTCACCTATTTCTTCAGGCATCTATTGAGAATCAATAAGTTCGTTAAATTCAGTATTGGGGTCATACTAACGGGAATTGCAATTTTGTGGAAACCCAAGGCGTCTGAATCTTACTATAAATTTTTTATGTTTAGGCCAAGACTGCTATTGTTCTTTCCACTTACCCTTTTGTTTTGGTCCTGCAAGACAGACAATAAGTACAACTACGCGATAAAGGATTTTAGAAAGTCTCTACAATCGCACCTTACTAATATTGTTTCAAGGGACATTGTTATGCATTATGACAGTTCACTAAGGCACATGGCGACAGATGAGGTTTTGATGGAACTAACTCAATCAGAACATCCGGTTTTAAGAGCATCGGCTTTTAGGGAAATACTACATAGAAATTCCTTTAATCATTTTGAGATGGTAATGAGTCATCTAGATGACACCGCAATAGTTGAGACCGATGCCGGAGAGTTTGGCATTTGGTCCAGAACAGTTTCAGATGACATTTTGCTGGAAGCTGAATGGAAAACAGAAGACGATAAGAATAAGACAGTTGAACAAGTTCTTACAAAACATAATTATTTACGGTCTGCTTACATTATTCTCGAACAACTAGAACCACAAGCAAAATACTATCCTTTCATAAAAGACATGGCAACACGGCCGAGACGTCTTACTGACGATGGATATGAGCTTGATTTCAATGATATCGAGTATGCATTATATGGGTTGGCAAAATTTAAAAAGCAAGATGATGTCAAAATCATAAAAAAACAAATGATGCAGAATGTCTGGAAGCTTAGTGATAAATCATTTAGACTTATGAAAGAATTTCCAGACACTACCTACTTTGAGGTCTTACAGGCTTATCACCGCAGACAATTTTATAAATTCTCAGGGAATAGACCAGGCGGATTTTCCGGATTCATTGCCGACAGAGCTGCCCCTGAAGATTTCATCGACGCATTGGTTGCACAACAAAGTAATAACAGCGCCAAATTATTGGACACCATGCTAAATCGCTTGCCATTGCAGACCTGCATGCCGGACAAAAAGACCATTATTGATGAAGTGATAATGGCGATTTGGGAGCACCCGTGTTCTGCCTATGCAAGCCTCAGAGAGAAAATTAAACCTAAGGCCGAAGAGATATCGAAGTGGCAGATTACCATACCCGTAGACTCATCTTACCAAATTCAAGTAGACACAACTCAAAAAAGAATTCGTTGGTGGTAATATGCATCATGCTAAGCGCCAAGGTCGGACCATAAGCCCGGCTTTGTTCTGGGGCCGATGAGGTCCTCCCATTTCTCGGCCATTGCCGGGTTGTGTGATGGATCTAGTATTCCCAATCCTCGTTTTCGTTGATCATCTGCCGCAGACCCTCAATAACTTCACGTTTAAATTTTAGCAGTTGCCAAAAATTAAATCCAATGGTCGGGACGATTTGCGATTCATGAACCTTTTTGATATGCGGGAAAAATGCAGGATCCGGCCAATTTCTTACGGCGACCATTTTATTTTTTTCTGTCGCGGCTATTTCCCCGAGACCTTCCCATTCAAACTCAGGTGGCACGAAAGGCTCCAAAGATTTGCATTCTTTTGAGCCCAATTTTTTGCAATTTGGAGCAGATTTTATCGGACCAGTGGGGGAACGAACCCTTAGTTCGGGACCTCGACTGTGTCGTTATCCAAGCATTGCACCAGGTGAGAAAACGCGCTGGCCAGCGGCCTTTTGATTCGGTACGCGGAATGTTTAGCGAGGGCAAGGAACTTTATACCAACGCCGGATTTCGCCAAAAGGACCATATCCAGATTTGCACCTGCAATCCCAATTGCATCAAAGGCTATTTTCTACCGCAAAAGGAAAATGTGGCATACGTCAAAGTTTGAAGGCGACCGCCCCGCACCTCAAAAGAACCGGACATTATTCCCCGGATGCCGCTCGATCAACATATCCAGCGGATCGATGCCCGCCGAATGCGGTTGCCCATGCACGATCTCGGTGATGATATGCGGCCCGGCCGAAAGCTTGAACTTTCGGCGGAACGGCAGCTTCACTCCCCCCACCGTGCTATCTTTCGGCGCGTTCCCATCGATGCCGATATCGATATAGTCGTCGAAACCGGCCACCACCGAGTCCCGGCCATCGGGTTCCACCCAGGTCTTCGCCGCCGTCACATACAACGTCACCTTGTACTCATCCGGCCGGCCCGTCGGGACGACAGTAAAGGAATCCAGTCTGTTTTCATAAAATCTCCGTTTCAACCAGCTATCTTCAAGAAAATAGTGCAGGCTATCCGGCGTATGCGCCTTCAACGCAGCATAGAGGTCAGGCGCCCCCGCATACGGCCCCATCGTCCGGTAGGCAAAAGAATCCTTGAACGCCCGCAAGGCCGCATTCATATTCTCCTCGCCGATAAGATCACGCAACGCGTACAGCTCCAAAGCCCCCTTCTGCCCCCAGACAAAAGGGAAATTAGCCCGGATCAACGGCTTATCCGGCTCGTCCATCCGCGTCCGGCGGAACAGATACGGCCAGAGCTGCACCTGCAGGATCCAACGCATATTCTGTTTCCCCATCTTATGCTCCATCATCACCAGCGCATCATACCAGGCCAGTCCCTCGGGGATGTCCAAAGACCCAATGGTCTCGTTGGGCGCCACCTGGAACCGCCACCACTGCTGCGCGGCAAGCCCCGCAGCTGTATAATAGCAATAGTCGAACTGCCCCGGATCGGTAAAATGTGCCGTCCAGGCATATCCCTCCTCGATCCCGTCGAGCGCCGGCACAGAGGCATCCCGCGGCGCATACACACTTCCTTCCGCCAGCGAGATGCTGTTGTAAGGATAGGGGCCATAGACCTGCGAATAATATTTCAACGCATCCTTATATCCGGCAATAAATCTACCCACGTTGGCGCCATGCCCCGGATGATAAAAGATGCGGATATAGACCTTGTGGTCCAGCTGCACGCTGTCGGTGGCGCACACATACCGCGACGAAAAGATCAGCAGGGGCGGGTAGGAGCCGCGCTGGGACAACGTGTAGCGACAATAGTGCCGCCCATTCGCCTTCCAGTTGCCCACCAGGTCGCCGGGACCCACGGCCGTCTGATCCCCGGCAGTACTCACCGTCAGGTCCAGCGAATACAAATGAGCAGACTTTCCGGCCTTCAGCGTCCGTATCCCCACCGGGTCGTTCTGCGGGATCGCATCGTCATCCTCGACCCGGGGCGGCATATGATATTCCCGCCGCTCATACGGACTGGTCACTTCATCATCGTCATCATAACCCACCTCCGGCAGACCACCCGTCGAGACCCAGCCATTGTGCAGATGCCTGGCGGAATAGACACCATTGGGAATACCGGAATACACCAGGACACTCCGTACCGTCACCACCGCGGAATCACCCGGCGCCAACACCCTCGGCAGATGATACAACCGGTAAGGCGCTGTATCCCGCCGCGAACGAAACACATTCAGCATCGCCCGGTCATACGTCAACGGGCATTCGAATGACAGCGCATGGCCGTCTATAGCCAGGCTATAATCCGTAAGATGATCCCCATCCAGCAACAGCTCGCTGATAGGCCTGTCGGTCAGGTTCGCAATGGTGACCGTCCCCCTCGTTTCCTCTTTCTTTTCGTCCGGATAGATGTCCACCGCCAGCGTAGCACGGGTCATCACCGGGATAGGCAACGAATCATAATGCTTCAGCGCCCGTTCGTATTCGATACCCCGTTCGGTTCCTTCGCCAAGTGTCGTATAGTCATTCACATAGCTTACATTGTAATACAGCCAGCCACCCACGGTCAGAAAACCCAGCAACAAGACCGCCGTAAAAACCCGCGTCACTCTGTCGAACCGCTCGGGGACCAGCTGCATCCGCTCCTTCCACGACGTCACCACGCCCCGATGGAAGAACAAGGCGGCAACGATGAGCAGCAGGCTGCCGAAAAGCAACCAGTAAAGATGGAACCAGCGGGCACTCCGCGCCATATAACCCAGCCCGTCCATATCGCTGTATGCCTCCATCGGCACAGCGCCATACACCAGCAGATGATAATCGAAGACCCGCGTGTCCACCAAAAAAAAGGCGATCAGCCACAACGCCGCGGCGATCCCATGCGCGGCAAACTTATTGTTGACCACCACATGGACGGCATAGCAAAACAATACCATCTCGAACAGCTTTGGCAAAATGGTCTCCCCGATCGCCGCAAAATAAAGCGGCCAGTTAAAGGCATAAAAACCTTTGCAAACCTGAACAAACAAGCCCACAAATAGCGGCATCAAAGCCAGCCAGAGCGCTAGCACCAGCAAGGCCACGAGCTTCGACCCATTGGCCACCCAGTTCGGCGGGGGCAGGCTATCGTTGATGAACGAATACCGCGTGATCCGGTCCCGGTGCAAGGTCTCCCCGGTATAAAAGAGAAGGATAAAAAAAATAAAGAACACGAACACATCCCAGAAGACCGCCAAAAACCTGAAGGTTTGCGGCGCATACGGCACCCCGAAATCGCTGTCGCCAAACCAAAAGCCAAACCCCAGGACTAACGCCCCCAACCCAAAGATGATCCAGAAATAGGCGTCCCGTACGATATTCCGCAGTTCGAGCCGCGTTAAAGCCCCAAAAACCCGTCGGTTATATCCGTTCTCGAATGTAACATCCATAGCCCGCGTATACCCACTCTTGACCCGGGCTTCCGCTTCATCGATCCGCGACCTGTCCCTCCTTCCGCTGAAGAACCGCCCAAAGCCAAACCGCCAATAAGTGACCAGCAATATCACCAACCCCAAACTCGTCCAGATCAGCCGGTTGGTCAGCAGATCGCCCTGGACAAGCAGCGTCTCCGTATTCTGTTGCAGCGTGTTGCTGTTGTTCATCTGTATCCGCGACCCCGTGAGCAGGAACGGATCGCTGAGGATCATGGTCCTGACATCGGAACTATGATCCAGGAAGAACACGCTTATGAAATACGCGAGGAACAGGATGATCCCGCCGGTATACACCACCTTGACATTCCGCGTGACGGCCACCAGCCCATAAAAAACCGCGCTGGTAAAGAGCACATTGGGGAGAACGATCGTCAGAAAAGGTTGAAAATAGTACCGCGGCAGGTTCGGCCCATACCGCAGGGTGTCGGAAAGGTGTAGCAACGGCCCGATCTTCGTCCCCAAAAATGCCCCCAGCGGAATCGCGCTCGCAATAAAAAGAATGAACAAAAAGGAACCAAAGAAACGTCCCCAGAAATACCCCCCGCGGGTGATCGGATAGGTAAGATAGTAATCCTTGGTGCCGAACTCGATATCCCGGTACAATGCCATCCCCATCACCGAAGAACCCACCAGCATCATCACCATCGACATCCCCGCGGACCAAAAGGCGATCATCTCAGGACTATTGATATGCTGCTTCTCCGAAAGCGGCAACGCCCCCTTGGCAAACGCGAAACCGGTAAAGATCAGCAAGGCGGCCATATACAGGTAGACGGCCGGCCGGCGCAGCTTGTTCTGCACCTCGAAACGAAAGATTTCCCGAAACATAGCTAAATAGTATTTACATCCACCCGCGTCGCAATATTGCTGAAATACACATCCTCCAGGTTCGGCGCCGCCATCTCGAAACCATCGGCCAGCCATGCATCCGCCACTGTACCTGCGGTCTCGCCCCGCGACCCGTCCCGGATGACTCGAATATGCAACCTCCCCGCCTTCAGTTGCGTCGAGATCACTTTATAACGTTGTTGATACGACGCCAGTTCCTCCTTCCCGATCGCCTTCGTATAGATCTTCCCGGCCAGCGATTCCACCGCCCTGTCCGGCTCACCGGCATACAACACCTCACCCTGGCAGATGATGGCGAAATTGGAACAAAGCGTACTCACATCCTCCACGATATGCGTCGAAAGGATCACAATAGTGTTCTCCCCCAGTTGGCTCAACAAGTTATAAAAGCGATTCCGTTCCGCCGGATCGAGCCCCGCCGTCGGCTCATCCACGATGATCAGCCGCGGATTGCCGATCAACGCCTGCGCAATGCCAAACCGTTGCTTCATCCCCCCGGAATAAGTGCCCAGGTGTTTCTTCCGGTCTTTCGAAAGATTCACATTCTCGAGCAGGGCGCCTACCAGCTGCTTCCGCTCCCGCCCGTCCGCCACCCCCTTGAGCCGCGCGATATGATCCAGCATCCGCTCCGCGGAAACCTTGGGATAGACGCCAAACTCCTGCGGCAGATAGCCCAGCAGCTGCCGCACCCGTTTCTTCTCATGCAGCACATCCAGCGACGCGGCATCCCGGGATAACGAGCTACCCTCGCCCCCCGCCGCCCCCGGCGAGCCACCCTCCAGCCGGATACTCCCGCTGTCCGCCTCCTGCAAAGTGGCAATGGTCCGCATCAGCGACGACTTACCGGCGCCGTTAGGTCCCAGCAACCCGAACATCCCGTTGGGCAGGGTCAGGGACACGTCATGGAGGGCCCTCACTCCATGACTATAGGTCTTGGAGAGCCGTTCGATCAAAAGTTGCATAATAGTTGTTTTATGGTATAGGATGAACTACTTCATCTAAGCGAAGTTTATTGAAATTGCGCCCGTACAGATTAAGGATCGTCGTACTATCCCCATGTATATAACCGGTATCGATGACCGAGTACCTGTCCCGCATCTCCGATTTCGCATCCAATCGCGAGTCCAGCACCTTCACATGCGCCTGCCGGTTGACGATAAAATTGCAGTTGACCCCTTTCACGCCAAGCGTATCCCAGGGCTCGACGCTCGTCACCGTATCTGTCGGCCAATCATAACGCCCAACCCAGCATTGCGTGCTGTCCAGCTCGAGTGCAGCGCTCACCCCCTTCCTCCCTTCGGAATTATCCAGCACCGCAAACCCGTTGATGATCCTGATGCCCTTTAGCGCCGGGAAGAACACCGCCACGGAAGGGTAGTCGCCATAGTTGACATAATCGTAATGCGCACCCCTCACCCTGACACCCTCCAGCGACACGATCAGGGTGTCGTTCACCCTTCGAACCTGGATACGGGCTCCCGAAAACTTCGGGACGTCGACCTTCAACTTTTCGGCAGGATAGAAATTTGTTCGCATCGGCCCGTCGAGTACTAACCAATGTATCCCCTCCTCCTCATGTGTGGCATAGTCTTGCTGCTCGATTGCGGCAAAATCCATTATCTTCCCCCGCCGGTAGTTGGCATAGTGCAACAGATCGACGACAACGAAGATGCCGATGAACGACACGGTAGTATAAAGCAGTATCTTATCGCTTGTCTTCATTATAGGACACTTAACGGGTAAAATATTGTTTTTTGAATTTGTCGAACGGTTTCTCCAGGTCACCCGGATCCATCCCCAGCAGATACATGCTCCGGAAGATATGCGGCAGATCTTTTTCCATAAAAGCCTCCAGCCGGTATTGCGTAGCCTGCTTCAGCGCCGCTGCACCCACGAAGAACCCGATACCGCGCTGATTATAGATGATCTCTTTTCCCTGCAGGAACTCATAGGTACGCATCACCGTATTGGGGTTTACCTCCAGCTCCACCGCCAGTTCCCGCACGCTGGGAATGCGTTCCCCCGGCGGCCATTCCTTTAGCAGGATCTTCTCGCACACGAAGTCCGCGATCTGTAGATAAATAGCTTGTGTCTCGCTGAACTGCATGCTACACCTGTTTTTCTTTGATTCTAAAATAGGTGGCAACCCAGATCACCGGCGGAATACCCAGCAGCACCAGCAGACCCAGCGGCCCCGTGATCCACGGCGAAACCCGCACCTCCTTGACCCGCAACGTGTCACCGTTTGTTATCCAGTCGTTGCTGAGCGTATACCGGTTCCATCCGTGCGGCGGGATATGCGCCATGACCTGTTTTTCTAACACCAGGAACAGCAGCAGAAAGACCATGAAAGCAATGATCGTCTTGACGAACGCATACCGCTCGAAATACACCGAGCCCAGCGCAAACAGCGCCTGCAGAATAAAATACAACACCAGGAGACCATGGAGATGACTATCGAAATTATCACCGGGCAACCCGCCCCACAGACTCCACACGGGATTAGGACCTATCGGGTACCCGCCCAACCACACCCGGTGCTGCCGCGCGATCAATTCATTGCCGATCTTCACAAGTGGAGTATCTACGAGATAAAAGACCAGCGTAAAGCCTACAAATACCACGACCGTCGAGAAAAGCAGCCCGCAGAGCAGTTTCTCCAGCGCCGACGCCGGTACCCCCAGCCACGCAATGCCATATGCCTTGCTGCCGAACTCCGCAAAGATGGTACTGCTGTATACACAACCCACCAGCCCCAATCCCCAGTAATAGGTAAATGCCTGCATCCCGTCGTCGAGCGGACTGTTATTGTCCATGAGAAGCAGAAAAACACCCCATACGATCAGCAACCCGCCAATGGCCGGCAACGCCAGCAGATAAAGTTTCTTCTGACTGCCCCAATGCAAAGCCACCAGCTGGCGAAAACGCGAAAAAGAAAAGTACTGACCCGTAGTCATCGTCTCTGTTTTTGTGTGAAAAGCCCATTGATCCGCTCGCCCCGAAGCATCACCGCCTTATACAACATCTCCAGGTCGGGCCGGCTGTCCTCGCCCGCCGTATTGGGCAGGATCAGGGCGCTGCCCCGGAAAGAATCTTCACTATAGATCGCCCCGGCCGTCTCCTCCGGGTCATAGCTCAGCCGGAAAACCAGCCGCTCCTGGATCGCATCGATCGTCTGGTCAAAAAGGATCTTGCCCTCATCGATGATCGTCACCCGGTCGATCAGGTTTTCCAGATCCTTGATCTGATGCGTGCTGATCACGATGCACTTGTTCTCATCCACCGCGCCCGCCATCACCTTCCGGAACTGCCCCTTGCTCACGATATCCAACCCGTTCGTCGGCTCATCCAGCAACAAGACCTCGGCATTCGTCGCCAGCGCAAAACAGATCAACGCCTTCTTCCGCTGCCCATAGCTCATCTGATCCAGCCTGCCATCCGTGTGCAGCTCGAAACCAGCCGCCGTCCGCCGGAACTGCTCCTGGTCGAACCGCGGATAGAACACCGAATACAACGCCACCCAGCGCTCCAGCGCCATCGGCGGCAAATAAAAATCCTCCGGCAGTAAGAAGACCCGCTGTAAGAACGCCGGCTGCCGCTGCCGCGGCACATACCCCAATACATCGATACTTCCCTGCTGTGGAAAAAGAAACCCCGCGATACTTCGCAGTAACGTCGACTTGCCCATGCCATTACGGCCCAGCAGCCCATAGATATGCCCCGGCCGCAGCTCCAGGTTCAGCCCCGAGAACACCGGCTTCCGGCGATACGCAAAATGCAGATTGGCGATGCTGATCATTAGGTGTACTAGTTAAATAGTACACTAAGATTCGAAAAGTTTCCGAGAATACAAAATTTAATTTCCGGCCCGCTCCTGCTCCTCCCCTGAGCCGCTCCGGATCTTCGTTGCCGTGGCCTTGCCATTGCCGAAGGTATAGTTGATCGTGACCGTCACCGCCCGGCTGTACGTCTGGGCATACGAAAATTGGTTTAGATTGGAATAGCGGTCGACGCTGCTGCGCCCATCGCCTTGCAGCACATTGTGGGCGTTGAGGCTAAATACCATTTTCTTAAAGGGCAGGCGCAGCCCGAAGCTGAGGATCTCGTAAGCCCCATAGGTGGATTGTACGAATTGCCGTTTGGTCTCGGTCTCGAAATCGATCTCCCCGCTAAGCCCGCCCATAAGGGAAAAGCTATTATTGGTGCTGAAGTCCAGCGACACGATGCCGGCATTATCCAGGCTAAACCCGGCGGCATTGCCGGTAAAGGAGTTCCGGTAAAGCTCCACGCTACTATTCGTAGTCCACCACCTCGTCACCAAATGGTTATAGGCGAACACCGCATCCCACGAATGCGCCCCCTGCACATTGGTAGGCCTTCGCGTCGTCGTGGAATCATTGGCGTCCAAATACGGAAAGGTCCGCAGATAATCCTTGTCGATGTCATAGGCCACCGTGACGAACAAGGCATTCCGCCATGCCCAGGTCACCTCGCCATGCCAGGTAAGCGTGGGCCGCAGATAAGGATTACCCTCGAAAAATAACGTCGCCGTGAGCGGCCGCCGGAAGGGGACCAGCTCGTGATAATCGGCCCGGTCGATCCGCCGTCCAAGCTGGATATTCAAGCTATTCCGCGTATCCACTTTATATCCGGCAAAAAGGGTGGGGAAGAGGTCGAAATAGTGCTGCCGCACAGCCGCCTGGCCCGACAAGCCCGCCTGGCCCGACAAGCCCGACAAGCCCGACAAGCTCGTAGATACCTGCTGGCCATCCATCAGCGTCCATTCCCCCCGTAATCCCCCCTGCAGCGACAGTCTCCGATAGCTACGCGAAATATTCACATACGCCGCATTGATCGCTTCGGTATTCAAATTAAAGTCGCTTTGCGCGGAGTCGATCACCCGCTGCCCGCCCGCAATATCGTAATAGCCGCTGTTATTCACCGTCCGCACATAGCTCGACTTCCAGCCGGCTTCGAGCTTTCCCTTGCCTGCCCACGGATGAGCATAGTCCGCCCGCGCCCCCGCGATCTGCAACACCCGGCGCTGATCGAGAAATATCTCACTCGCACCAAGAAATTTCCCGTCGGCATCATCGGTAACAGTCGTATTGTACTCGCCGGGCCGGTAATGGAATTCCGAATAATCGACGTCAACACTCCATTCTCCACCCACGGTATCGGTTAGATGCCTAAATTGCAGCCCCGTAGTATAATTATAAGGCCGGTCGGCATTCACCGCATTGAAACCCACGACGCCCGTCCTGTTCAGCCCGCCGTCATAAACGCTCATGCCGGAGTTCGTCACATCCGTGTAACGCCGGACCGTGAGATTACCGGTCACCGTCACCGTAGTTCCCGGCGACAAATACCAATCAACCCCCGCCGTAGTAGTAGAACCCCTGTTCGTAACAAAGTCGCTACTGCCCGAGACCTGCTGCGTCACCAAACTCCCACCGTCAAGTATATCCGCCGTAACATTCCGCCCAAGGACGCTTTTGGTATAGGCATAGCTCTCATTGACCCAAAAATTCCACCGCGGGGTCTTATAGCTGACGAGCGCGCTTCCTGCATACCGGGGATAGTTCCCCTCCCCGATAGTTCCCGTCACACTGCCGTTCAACCCCGCGGTATGGTTGCGCTTCCGCACGATATTGATGAGGCCGCCGGTTCCCTCCGCATCGTATCTCGCGGGCGGGTTGGTCATGAGCTCCACTTTCTGTACCTCCGCCGAAGGCATCCCATTCAGCAGGCTGGCGAGGTCCCCGGCGGAGAGATAGGTCGGTTTCCCGTCGATCAGTACATTCACCCCCGCCCGGCCATTAAGCGTGATGGTTCCGTCCGGGCCCACCTGCACGCCGGGCAGCTGGCGGATCAGTTCCAGGGTATTGGTGCCGGCGGCCGTGACCATATGATTGACATTCAACACCACACGATCGAGCTGATGCTGGATCATCGGCGCCTGCCGGATTATCGTCGCGGTCTTGAGCACGGCAACACTATCTTTCTTCACCATAGTCGTATCCTGGGCCCGGACAAAAGAACCCATCAACGAAAAACCAAGCAAAAAGAAAAAGTATCTCGCCATAACAGCAGGTTTTTCACAATAATACATGCCTGCCGCATGGCAAATTCGACCGGTCGACGAGCCCCGCCGCATGCCGCCCAAACAGTTCATCCAGGCCCCCGCAACGGTTCCAGCTCCCACTCATAGCAATTCAGGGGGCAGTTTTGCCTGTTGGTCGACTGGTCGTCGCAGGTCCGCATAAATGGCTAAATTGTAGGCCATGAATCTCCTGGAAAAGCTGCTCGATCTCCACAACCGCCGGCGCTGGCTGGCGCACCTGCTGTTCTGGCTGGCGGTGCTCCTGGAGGACGTGAGCTCGAGCCACTATCACGATGGCAGCATGGCTAACTATGGCTTTGAACTGCTCTCCGACTTCTTGTATATGATCCCGGAGATACTGGCGGCTTATGCGATCACCTATTGGCTGATTCCCCGCATGTTATTCAAACGGCACTACATAAGAGCAACCCTATCCTTTCTGGTCATCGCCTGGCTCGCCTGCGCGCTCGGCCGCATCTTTGTCGTCAGGATCGACGAGCCCCTCGCCGGCATCAGGCCCAAGGCCTCCGAGACCTGGCTCGTACTCTTTACCGATTTCCGCAAACTGCTGTATAACTACTTCTTCGAGATCTTTTCGATGGTCTTTATCTTTCTCTGTCTCAAGACACTCAAAGACCAGCTGCTGATCCGGCAGCACACCCTGGTGCTGGAAAAAGAGCGAACGGAGACAGAGCTGAAATTGCTCAAGGCCCAGCTCAACCCGCATTTCCTGTTCAACACCCTCAACAATATCTACTCGCTCTCGTTTACCTCGCCCCAGCGGACCTCCGCGTCGATTGCCGGGCTGGCCAACATCCTCGATCATATCCTCCACGGAACGCAGCAAAAGTTCGTCCCCCTGCAGGCCGAGATCGGCCTCATCCGCAACTATATCGAGCTGGAGAAACTACGCTACGACAACAGGCTCACGGTCGATTTCAATATCGACGGCGACACAGACACCACCATCGCCCCGCTGATCCTGCTCTCGCTCGTCGAGAATGCATTCAAACACGGAGCCAGCAACGACGTAGGCGAGCCGGTGATCGATATCAGGCTCACGGTCAGCAGCAGCCATATCACATTCGTAATAAAGAACACCGTCGTAAAGCCCAAGGGACAGCCAGCCGGCATCGGCCTGACGAACTTACGCCAGCAACTCCGGCATCTCTATGGCGCAGAGCACGAGCTCCTGGTATCGGAAGCAGACGGCTGGTTCCGCGTCAGCCTAACGATAAACCACACCCTCCATGAAGAAAATAAAATGCTTGCTGGTCGACGATGAGCCACTGGCCATAGCCCTGCTGAAACAGCATATTGCGCAGGTGGACCTGCTGGAGGTCGTAGGGGAATGCCCCAATGCCGTGAAAGCCCTGGAAGAGTTGCACGTAAAAGACGTCGACCTGCTGTTCCTCGATATCCGCATGCCGTCGGTCAGCGGCCTCGAGCTGTTGAAAATGCTACGACATCCACCCAAAGTCATCATCACCACCGCCTACCGCGAATATGCCCTGGACGGCTACGACCTCGACCTGGTCGACTACCTGCTGAAACCCATCACCTTCGACCGTTTCCTCAAAGCGATCCAGCGGCTCCTCCGCCAGATCGACGCGCCGGCCGCCCGACCAAACCCGCCGGACGCCCCCATCCAATCACCCTCGCCACCCCCCCTGTCCATCAAATCCGGCTATAGAAACCTCCGCCTCCCCGCCGATACGATCCTTTATATGGAAAGCTTTAAGGATTACGTAAAGATCCACACGGCCACAGGCCCCATCACCACGAAATACAAGATCAGCGAGATGGAAGCAAACCTCGAAAGCTCACATTTCCTGCGCATCCATCGCTCTTTTATCGTCAATCTCCGCCACATCTCCGCCTATACATCCAGCCACGTCGAGATCGGCACCACCGAACTCCCCATCGGCGAAAGCTACAAGGAATACGTCCTCAAAGCGATCCGCAACGCCGGCTGCTAGCCCGCCTGCAAACCACCCGCCGACACCCCGCAAACGGCCCCCACCCGCAAACGCCCCACTTATGGAATTTCCCACGATCCGCATCTCCCAAAAATGCTCACCAACCACCTCCGCGCCGCATGGCGCCATTTTCGCCGCGAAAAGGGCGTTACCGCTATCAATATCTTCGGTTTGACCCTGGGGGCGACAGCATGCATTTTTATCCTGCTCTATGTCATCGACGAACTCTCCTACGACCGGTACAATGTAAAGGCCAACCGCATCTTCCGCATCGCCTCCGACCTCCACATCAATGGCGGAACGATCAACGCCGTCGCGACACCCTTCTCGATGTCGACCGCACTGGTACACGACTTCCCCGCCGTCGAAAATGCCGTCCGCATCCGCGCCGTCCGCACAGACGTAGCGATCCATGTCGGCGATAATGTCTTCCTGCAATCCGGCACCGCCCTCGCCGATTCATCGCTTTTCGACATCTTTACTCTCCCCATGCTCTATGGCGATCCGCGAACCGCCCTCAAAGCCCCCAATTCCATCGTCCTCACGGCGACCACGGCAAAACGCTACTTCAACACCACCGATGTCGTAGGAAGAACCCTCACCCTCGACCAGGACACCGCACTCTGCAAGATCACGGGCGTCATCAGCGATTTCCCCGCCGAATCGCATTTTCACTTCCCCCTGATCCGCTCCATGCAACAACATAGGGTGGAATGGATCAATTTCTATTCGGCCACCTACATTCTGGCACGACCCGGCATAACCGAAAAAGATATCGACCGCATGCTGACCCAAATCGTAGTGAAATACATCGATCCGGCGATCAAACAACAGCTGCACACCGGCGCCGCCGAACTAAAACGCAATGGCGACCGGTTCCGTTTTTATGCCATCCCGTTGACACGTATCCACCTGTATTCCAACATTGGCCAGGAGTTCGAAGTAAACGGCAATATTCAGTATGTCATCCTGTTCATGGGTGTTGCCGTACTGATCCTCATAGTCGCCTGTATAAATTTTGTAAACCTCTCGATTGCCCGTAGCATCCGCAGGATGCGCGAGATCGGCGTAAAAAAACTCATGGGCTCGGGCCGCACAAGGCTGGCGGCACAATTCCTGGTCGAATCCATAGGGGCGGCCGCCATCGCGATGACGCTGGCGCTGATCTTCGTCGTCCTCCTCCTGCCTTTCTTCGATCAGCTCACAGGGAAAGCTTTCGACGCTTCCTTCCTGCTCTCCCCATGGACCATTCCCGTCTTCACCGGCGCAACAATAATTGTCGGCCTTCTGTCCGGCGGCTACCCCGCCTTCCTGCTTTCCGGCGTCGACCCGCTGGCCATTCTCCGGGGACAAACGGCGATGGGCCTGCGCGCAGGAGCCTTGCGCACAGGCTTACTTGTGTTCCAATTCAGTACCGCGATAATCCTCCTCATCAGCACCGGCGTCATTTATTCCCAGCTCTATTATATCCGTCATCGCGCGCTGGGTTACTCGCGCGAGCAGGTGGTGACCGTGAAAGACACCCGCTCCCTGGGCGACAAAGTATGGACCTTTGCAAACGAGACCCGACGGATACCCGGGGTAGAAAGCGTCACCGTATCCGGCTTCCTTCCGGACCAAAAGGTCGTCTTCCGCGGCTTTTTCAAAGACCCCAGCGGCTCGGAAACCGCAACGGCCCTGTTGGCGGACTGGCAGATCGACGCCAACTATTTACCAACCCTGGGCATGCAGATCGCAACGGGTAGAAACTTCTCCGCCGACATGCCCACCGATTCCGGCTGCGTCCTGATCAACGAGACGGCTGCCCGCGTCCTCGGCTACGTCCACCCCCTCGGGGAATATATCTACACAGGCCCCAACGTCATGACGCCCTACCGGATCATCGGCGTGGTGAAAGACTTCAACACAGGTTCACTCCGCAATCCCATCGATCCCGTCGTCTTCCGCCTGGCACGCGATGGCAGTGCCGTTACCATGCGCATCAAACCGCAGGATATCGCGGGTACCTTAAAATCGATCCGGGCTATAAACGCAACCATTGCGGGCGGCCAGCCCTTCGTCTATTCTTTCCTCGATGACGATTTCAGCCGGCTCTATACCGCCGATCAACGCACGGGCAGCCTCGCCGCCATCTTTTCTCTCCTGGCCGTATTTATAGCGGGCATGGGCATGTTCGGCCTCGTCGCCGCAGCCTCCGAACAACGCACCAAAGAACTCGGCGTCCGCCGGGTCCTGGGTGCCCGCCTGAACCATCTCATTAAATTATTACTGAAAGAATATAGTCTCCCCATAACCCTCGCCATCGGCATGGCCTTACCCACAGGCGCCTGGCTGATGCACAGCTGGCTCCGGGGATTCGCCTATCGCACCGGACTCCAACCCTGGATATTCATCACCGCCCCACTTTGCGCCATCGTCCTGGCCTTCCTCATCGTGGGCGCAAAAGCCGGCCAGACCACACGCGTCAATTTGGCGAAAACGCTCAGAACGGAATAGCTTCACCCCGCCCATCCCCACATTCTGAGCACCGTTTGAGTTTCGCGCTAAAAAAAAATTATCAAAAAATTATCAAATTGATAACCTATGTAAGGGGGCATACTTCTGGATTCCAAATATAGCAACTTGCGCCTTACAAAATATAGCTGCAATGTTTGCGTATCTCTTTCAGGGCTCTCAGAAAATCCTAACCATAACGCTGCTATTGTTGGGAATCCACCTGGCCGGCTTCTCCCAGGCATTAAAAGGAAAGGTCAACGACGGTCTCACCGGCGAATCGCTCGTCGGTGCCAATGTCCTGGTCCGCGAAACCGGCCAGCAGACATTCGTCGAGCTCGACGGTTATTTCCGCATCAGGGAATTGAAGCCCGGCTCCTATACCGTCGTCGTCAGCTACACCGGCTACACGACAATAGAACAACCCGTCAAGATCACGGCCCAAAAACCCCAAACGATCCTCATCCAGCTGACCGCTGAAGCCAAAAGTCTCGAGGAAGCGGCCGTGACCACGGACAAACGCGAGTCCGGCGCCCGCAAACTCGAAATGAACGCCCCCCAGCTCGTCAACGTCGTATCGGCCAAAGCCATCGAACTTTCCCCCGATATCGCCGTCGGGAATGTCGTCCAGCGCATCTCCGGCGTTTCCGTCCAGCGCTCGAGCAGCGGCGACGGCCGCTACGCCATCATCCGGGGTCTCGACAACCGCTATAACTATACGTCCATCGGCGGCGTGATCCTGCCGAGCCCCGACCCCACGCAACGCTCCGTTCCCCTCGACATGTTCCCCGCCGATATGGTTCAGCGGATAGAGATCGTCAAATCCCTCACCCCCGATATGGAAGCCAATGCCATCGGCGGCGCCACGAACCTCGTCATGAAGGAGGGTTCCCGACACTTCAACCTCTCCGCAGATCTTAGCCTCGGCGGCAGCAGCGTCTTTACCCAACGATCTTTCTCCGAAACGCCAAGAACCGGCATCGATTTTAAATCGCCCACGGAACGCCACGGCACCGACTACGCCGCCAAACCCGCCGACATTCCCGTAACTCCTATGAATTTCCATAAGGTCCAATATCCTGTTGACATAGTAGGCGGTCTCACCATCAGCGACCGCCTGCTTCATCACAAATTAGGCTATACCTTCGGCGCCGGCTATATCCGTGAATACCGCGGCGGCAATACCCTTTATTATCTCCAGAATGGCGTCAACAACAACCCACCCAACTCACCCATCTTCAGCCAGTCCGAACACCGGCAATATTCCTTCCTCCAAAGCCGGCTGGGCCTGCAGGGCATGCTGAGCTACGATCTTTCCCCCAAACATTCCATCGACCTCTACGGCCTGTTCCTCCAGCTCGACAACAACCAGCATAGCCATTACGACGTATCGCCCTTCATCCCCGGCGAGATCGATTACTACGACCGGTTTGTGTTCGACCGAAAGAATATGAGCCATCTCGCCCTCAATGGCCACGATAAATTCTCGAACCGCCTCACCGCCACCTGGACCCTGTCGTACGCTGAAGCCAAATCGACCACCCCCAACCAGCTCGATCTCTTTACGTACAAGGAGGTAACGTACTACCCCAACTATTCCCCGCTCTACGTCGATAACCTCCCGAGCGTATGGCAGCATAGCGACGATAAGGACCTTTCCGGCTATCTCAACCTGACCTATCAGCCCGCAAAGGATCTCACCTTCACCGCCGGCGGCCTCTACCGCCACAAGGACCGCAACAGCTATTACAACGACTACACCGAGATCTCCACCACCGGCGACGCAAACCAACCCTTACAGCCGTACACCGGCATCGACAACGCAAAATTCGTCTTCCTCAACCCCTATGGCGACACTACGAACGAGAACAACTACACCGCGCACGAACGGATAAGCGCCGGCTATGCGGAAGCAAAGCTCATCCTGGCGCAAAAAATGCAGGTGATCGGCGGGGTGCGGGTCGAGAATACCAGTCAGAATTATACCTCGATGATCTCTACTGCCCTCATCGGCAAAACCGGCAGCTTCAACTACACGGACATCCTGCCGGGCTTGCATCTAAAATATAACCTCACCGATAGACAGGACCTCCGGCTCTCCTACTTCGCCTCGATCAGCCGCCCCAATCTCTACGACCTGATCCCCTCGTCCAACAACACCGACCTCTCGTCCCTGTATACGACCTCGGGTAACTATAACCTCAAACACTCCACAGCGAACAACATCGATTTCCGCTACGACAATTTCTTCTCCACCACCGACTACATCATGGTCGGCCTGTTCTATAAGATGATCACCAACCCCATCGAGTACGCCACGTTTACCCTCGACGGCTCTTCGGTCACCCAGCAAAACAACACCAGCATCCGCTACGGACCCACCAACCCCGGGTCGAATGCCACCAATTACGGCTTCGAGCTCGTCGCCTCCAAGTTCATCGGAAAGTTCGGACTAATGGGCAATTACAGCTATACCCATTCGACCATCACAACCCTGAAACAGCTCTCGGGTGAGACCGGCGGGTATCCCACCACGACATTCATCGATCAGACACGACCCCTGCAGGGCCAGGCCGACCACATCGGGAACCTCTCGTTCCTGTTCAAAGACTCTCGCAGCGGCTGGGACGCCCAGCTTAGCTTCGTCTACACCGGAAAACGCATCGCTATCGTTTCACCTTTTTACGGCCTGGACATCTGGCAACGCGCCAGCGCCCAGCTGGATTTCTCCGCCACAAAAAAGCTCAGCCGGCATTTCTCCGTCTTCCTCAAGGCGACAAACCTCCTGAACAGCCGCCTGTACCAGGACATCGACCACGCCAACGGCCTCACCAGCTACAAGGGCGGTCTCGAGGGCCAGAGCAATCCCAACCGCATCCTTATCCAGCGCGACGCCTATGGCCAAACGGTCCTCGGCGGCGTCAAATACAAGTTCTAACTATCAAAAAATAACAACACAACTAAAATGAAACAAAGAGATCTCAAAAGGAACGCGCGGAGGCCATCGCCCAAGCTGCTGCTTTACGCAGGAATGACCTGCCTGCTCTTCGCAGCCGCTTCCTGTAGCAAATCCGGCGGCAACAATGTTTCGCAGGCACAGCGGCAAGTCGCGAATGCCGTAAAACCCGGCAATGTCAGTGGCACGGTTAAAGGCACTTTTTTACAGGATTCCACGTATTTCGTTACCGGCGATATCATCGTCAATAAAGGCGACACCATCGTCTTTCAGCCGGGTGCGAAGATCTACATCACCGGCAACTACAACTTCTGGCTCCATGGCAATATCTCTTCCGTAGGCACCAAGAGCGACCCGGTGTGGTTTACCGTACAGAACCAGCAGAAATTCGACAACCCCTCCGAAGATCCCCTGCAGGACCCCGCCTATAAAGGACTCTGGGGCGGATTCCAGGGCGACAGCACCACCAGTTTCATGGTGTTCAAATATACCCACATCGAGTTCACCGGCGGTATCTACGGTTCGGCCCAGACGGACGGCACCGTCAATGGCGGCTATTCGCCCGCTATCGGCGCCTTTAACATCAACGGGTTCCTCGACGTCGAAGATTGCTGGTTCTATGGTTGCATCGACGGCAAAGCCGCACTCGCCATCGAGGGCGGGAACTACAACGTGATGCGCAATATTTTCGAGAAGGTCGGCATCGTGGGCAGCGAATGCGTGGTGGTAAACTCCGGCACCACCGGCAATATCGCCTATAACCTCATGATGGGCGGCTGTTCTAACGGCATAAAAGTGTGGAGCAAGGGCACCACCTACCAGGACTCCTGCGTGGCGTACAACAATACCATCCTCAACTGCGGCTATCGCCGTTATTTCTATGGCGGTGCCGGCAACTCGCTGGGTCGCGGCGGCTCCATCGATATCGAGCAAAACGGGAAGGCGCTTATCTACAATAACCTGCTGGTGAACGATCGCGTCGGCCTGCGCGTCGTCGGCACCGGAACCTACGAAGGCAATGCCCTCGTAGTCGCCGATACGGCCCACCTTTATTATGGCAACAACTACAACTACAGCGACAGCCTCGTGATGGCGGATCAGATCTATCCTCCGGGCCTGCTCACCAAACCCATGTCGACCGATATCCCCAGCCCCTCCAGCTATCTGCCGGTAGGCTACGCGCTGGGCGATAACTACGACGGTACCGCTGTCGTAGGCGTGGGCAATCCTAAATTCGTCAACTATTCGCTGCCCATCAACCTCACCGCCGCCGGCGCCTATGCCACCCTAGACCGTCTCGCCTATGTCACCGGCTTCGATTTCCATTTGGCATCCGGTTCACCAGCCATCGGCAAGGGCACTACCTCGTTCTCCATCGCCAAGACGAATATCCCCATGGACCCCAACTTCGGCGCAACGGCCGTCACCCCTCCGGGTGCGGACATCGGCTGCTATCAGAGCAACGGTACCGGACTCGGCAATTAATGATCATCAACAATTCTAATTTATAATAATGAAGTGTATCATCACCACGGGGGGCTTCCTGGCCCTCCTCTTTTCAGCCCACGCGCAAATCGCGCCTGGTGCTGAGATCCCTGCCTCGCTTGACCATCTTGCTTACAACAATAGCGGCCGGCTCACCGTACAGTCCGGCGGCCACACTTTCACCGATGCTGCCACAAAAGACCAGTACCAGCTGCCTGCCATCATGGGCGAGCTCACCGGCGCAGAGACCGGCATCGATCTCGACCTGAACCGGCCCGGATTCAACGGCACCGTAGCCTATGGCCCGCTCGACGAAATGGCGGAATATCCCGCCGTCGCCTTCTTGCCACGCGACGTAAGGATCAGGGACGGAAAAGCGCTCCTCGAGATCAAAAAAACCTTCACCCGGGCTACAGATTACTTTCACCTCGCAGACCGCGGAAAAGGGATACTCGGCTATCGCCTCATCGACAGCACCGGCCGCATCATCTACGAAGGCCGTGTGGCGTTCGAAGGGAAAGGCCCGTATCGCGTCGTACCGACCATCACCCAGGGACCCATGGTAAATGTCATGCAGCCCACGGGTTTTATCCTGTCCTATGAGACCCGGGAACCCATCAAAACCACCGTCACCATCGATGGCCGGACCTTTTCCGACGACCAGGAAGACACGCATCACGAGATCACCATCACCGGACTAAAACCCGCGACCGAATACACCTATACGATCGCCTATGGTGAGAGAACCGAAAGTCACACGATAACCACCGCCCCCGCAGAAGGCAGCCGGCAGCCGTTTACCTTTGCCTTCGCCAGCGCGAATCGCGCCACCACCGGCGGCGGCGAAAGAGACTTCGGCGGTACCAACTACCAGCATACCCGCGCCGTGATGGCCGCCGCGATGCTGCACAAAGCCGTCTTCCTCCAGTGTACCGGCGATATCACCACCGGGGCCAATACCAGCGTCGGCGGCCACCTCATGGAATACGCCAACTTCAAACGCGCGCTGGAACCCTTCTGGTGTAAAATACCGGTATACGTCGGATTCGGCGACCACGAAGCGAACAAGACCACCCTCCACGACGACGAGCCGAACAACAAGGGCTACTCCGTCGAATTGTTCCCGTATTCCGAAGTCAGCGGTGAGGCGACATTTGCAAAGGCCTTCGTCAACCCCACCAATGGCCCCCAAAGCGAGGACGGCGCCGCTTATGATCCCAACCCCAACACCCAGGACTTTCCCACCTACAAGGAAAACGTGTACTATTACACGTATGGTAATATAGCCATGATCGTCCTGAACACGGAATATTGGGAAAGCAGGGACCCGGCCGTAACGGGCGGCTGTCCCGAAGGGTATATCATGGATCAGCAGATCAAATGGCTCAGGGAAACCATGCAACGCATGGAGAACGATCCAAACATCGACCACATCTTCGTGAATGTCCACGGAGCCGTCTTCCCCAACGGCGACCACCTCACGGATGCGATGTACTGGAGCGGCGACAACACCTCCAGGGCCGTCGTAGCCGGTACCCCGTTACGCAAAGGGGCCATAGAACGTCGCGACGAAATACTCGACATCTGCGTCAACAAAAGCAAAAAATTCCTGGCCTTCCTATCCGGTGACGAACACAATTTCTCCTTCCTCGAGGTCACGCCCGAGACGCCGATCTACAAGGACGGCTACACCGGCCCGAAGATCAGGATCAGCCGTCCCTTTTATAATATCAATGATGGCGGCGGCGGCTCCGCACCCTATGCGCTGCTGAAAAGTCCGTGGTCAGGCTCGTTCCGGTATTTCACCCCTCCGCCCACCGTGGCCCTGATCACCGTGAAAGGCAGGAACGTGGTGCTGAATGCCTATCGGGCAGAGACCCTCGAACCGATCTGCCGCGATATTCAATTGCGCTAGGCCGCAGGCCAGACTTTGGCGTCACCTTAGCAGCATTCCGCCCCCCGTCACCGGCCCGTCCTCACCGGCCCGCCCTCACCGGCGAGCCCCTTACCGGCCAGGCCCGTCCCACTGGAGCAGGAACCCATGAAGGTTACCTGCAAACGAATAAGAGACAGTTATCCCCGCCAGATCGCAGATCTGCTTGATAATGGATAACCCCAGCCCATTGCTCTCATCTTCCAGCGATGCCTTATAAAAGCGCTGGAACATCCGGGTTTCATCCAGCGGGACGGGCCTGCCGGTATTTTTGATCTCCACAGAATCTTCCGTAAGGCGGATCACCACCTTGCCCTTGGCGACATTGTGCTTGCTGGCATTGCTGAACAAATTGTTGAGTAAAATATCCAGCAGATCGGCATTGATCCTGATCCGGGCATGCCGGAGATCATAGACCACCTGCAGCTGCCCGCGCCAGATCTCCTGGAACGCAATGATCTTGTCATACAGCCGATCGTTGAGATCGATCATCGTGGTATTGCTGTACTGATCGTTACTGATCTTGGCGATCAGCAGCAGCGAGCGGTTGAGATTCGCCAGCTTTTTAACAGCGCCATAGGCGGACTGCAACGTGGCGCTCTGCTCTTCGGAAAGATGTTGATCCTGGATGGCCAGATCCAGCTTGGACCGGATAATGGCAAGCGGCGTCTGCATTTCATGCGAAGCATTCTCCGTGAACTCCTTGAGGATAAGGTATTCCTTATTGACCTTGGCGGCCATCCGCCTGAATTGATCGTTCATGTAGTTGAATTCCTCGACCCTGGTGTCCGGAAGCTCCATCCCGTTCTGCCTGCCCAGCTGAAACGCACCGATAGCGGCGATCGAAGTATAGAACGGTTGCCAAAGTTTCCGGAAGACCAGCCGGTTCACCAAAAAAGAAGCTATAACGATGATCAAAAGTGTAACACCGGCCGTATTCAACACCATCCGGGCGGTTCCGCCGATCCCTTCCAGGTTTCTGGAGATGGTGACCTTATACCATCGGCCATCCAGGGGCATAAAAAAATCCAGCTCCCGGATATTGTCCGTATTCTTCCCCCTGGTCGGCGGTATCAGCCGGAAAGTGGCGGTGCCCGGCCCGCTGGTTGCTGCATAGGTGATACGCAGATCGCCAAGCGAATCCTCGACCGGGAAAGCATGATGCGTGTGCACGTAATCGACGATCTGTTTCTCGATCTTGGTCATCGAGAGATCCAGCTCCCGGAAAAGAAGCCGCCGCATCAAAAAATAATAAACGAGGCTGGAAAGCAAAAAGAATACCACCAGCACCCATAAGGTGATCCGGTTATACTGTGTAAAGAGTTTCATGGCTATCCTTTTCTTGTCTCGGAACAGAATTTATAGCCCATGCCGTACACCGTCTTGATCATGTCGGAGCAGCCCGCGTTCTTCAATTTGCGCCGGAGATTCTTCAGATGCGTATAAATAAAATCGTAGTTGTCCGCCAGGTCGATGTCATCGCCGCAGAGATGCTCTCCAATGGCCTCCTTGGTGACGACCTTATCCCTGTTGCTTACAAAATACTCGATCAGGAGATACTCCATCCGGGTCAGATCGATCTTGCCGCCCGGACCGTTCAACGTCTTTTCCCGGATATCCAGCATCAGGTTGTCCAGGCTGATCCTGTTCTTCCCTTCGAACGATCGGCGCCGGATCACCGAAGATATCCTTGCCTCCAGCTCGCTCAGATGAAACGGCTTGGTGAGGAAATCGTCAGCGCCGATATGCAGCCCGAGCACCTTATCCTCTATTGAATCTTTGGCCGAAATGATCACGATGCCGGTGGGGTTCTCATCTTTCTTCAGCTGCCGCAGGATATCCAGCCCGCTGCCGTGCGGCAGACACAGATCCAACACCACACACGAATAATCATAGACATGGATCTTGTCGATGGCCGAATAATAATCGTAGGCCGGCTCGCAGGTATAGCGTTCGGTCGACAGATACGCTATAATGCTGTTCGACAGCTCTTTCTGATCTTCTACAATCAATAAGTTCATGGCGCCAAATTGGTCAAAATAACCACTGGACCATATTAATTTGTCGATAAGATTTTTTGGATTCTTTCTGAGTATTTTTGCATAGTTCCGGACAGCTTGCTCAAAATAAAACCAGAATCCGTCAATATCTTGCGGCCTCTAATCGACCTTAATTTATCGCCGTGATCACCAGAATCTTATTACTGTCTTCCTTGTTCCTCGCCAGCCTCTGCAGCTTCGCCCAATCCCCCGCCACCGACCCGGCAGCCCAATCCGCCACCAGCCCCGGCAGCCAGCAACTTCGGCCCACCGCCCAATCCCCCGCCATCGACACCGGCGCCCGCCTTTCCGGCATCGTCAGGGATTCCCTCGGCGGAGCACCCCTGGAAAAAGCCGTCGTCACCCTCAAAGGTTCCAAAAACTTCACCGTTCTCACGAATGCCCAGGGCCAGTTCATGATCCCTCACCTTCCTCCCGGCACTTATACGCTCAACGTCGCCTATGTCGGCTATACCTCCTATAAAAAGCCCCGCCTGGTAATCGACCGGAGCGATCTCGACCTCGGCGCCATCGACCTCGCCACCAGGACCGTAGTCCTCGACAAAGCCGTCGTCACCGCTTCGCGGCCGCTGCTCGAAAAAAAGGTCGACCGCATCGTCTACAACGTAGACCGCGACGTGACCTCGCAGGGTGGGGTGGCGACCGACGTTCTCGCAAAGATCCCCCAGATAACCGTCGATCCCGCCGGCAACGTCGAGCTCCTCGGCAACGCCAGCATCCTGTTCCTCATCAACGGCAAACAATCTACCATCTTCGGTAACAGCATCACCGACGCCCTCCAGTCGATCCCCGCCTCCCAGATCCAGAGCATCGAGGTCATGTCCAGCCCCGGCGCCAAATACGACGCCACCGGTACCGGCGGCGTGATCAACATCATCCTGAAAAAAAGTAAGACCGAAGGCTTCAGCGGCTCGGTCAATGCTACGGCAGGAACCAGGCAGGAAACTGGCTCCGTGAACCTCACCTACAAAAAGAACAATATAACGCTCAGCGGCTACTTCAGCGGCAGCGACCAGCTCCACGTGAGCACAAAGACCACCAACATCCGGAACTCGACGGATACGGCCACCGGCAACAACTATTTCCTCAGCGAAACCGGTCCCAGCGACTTCAACCGCTATGGGTTCCGCACAGGCCTGAGTGCCGACTGGGAGGTTACCCCCAAAGACGATCTTTCCGCCTCCTTTGCCTTCAACCAGTTCGGCAATGCTACCAACGGCCTCTTCGACCAGCAGAACACGGAGACGGACCCGTCGGGCAATACCCTGTTGAACCAGCCCAACCTCCGGTCAGCATACAACAGCATTCGCAACAATACGGCCGATCTCGGGCTCGACTACACTCACAAATTTCACCGCGAAAAAGAACAGCTGAGCCTCTCGCTGCAATACAGCGCCGGCCAGGACAATACCAGCTACCTGCAATCACAGAGATACATCGCAAACGATTCGCTGTTTTCCGGCTCGACAAGCGCTAACCCCGGCCGGGACAAGCTCACCACCATCGGCCTCGATTATGCCTATCCCGTGACAAAAAAATTCTTGCTCGAGACCGGCGCGCGTACCGAGATCGAGTCGCTGGTCAGCAACGCGAACGTATATACGTTTACGCCGGCGGCCTATGCTTATTTGTACGACAACAATCAGTCCTATAGCTCGACCTTCCGGCGCTACGTCTATGCGGGCTATGTGTCGGTCACTACCAGCGCATTCGATTGGCTGGACATCATCGCCGGCATCCGCGAAGAATACACGGTAAATAGGGCCTTCTATAGCAATTCCGGCCACGTGGCGATTCCCGACTACCACAACCTGGCCCCTTCGGTAACCCTTTCGCATATGTTCCCCGGCAACCAAATGCTGAAGTTCAGCTATGCCTACCGGTTGGAACGGCCCGAATACCGCGACCTCAACCCCTTCCTGAACCTCTCGGACCCGCAGAATATCACCACGGGCAATCCGAATATCAAGCCCGAGATCGGTCATGATTTCCAGCTGGGCTACAACTTCAGTTTCAACCGCGACAATGACCTCGACCTCATGGTGGTCTATACGCACAACAACCCCGACATCAAATCCTATACGACCTTCTATC
This sequence comes from Puia sp., assembly GCA_035946435.1. GTDB lineage: Bacteria > Bacteroidota > Bacteroidia > Chitinophagales > Chitinophagaceae > Puia. The sequence goes on from DASYZH010000072.1 coordinate 75,101, forward strand.
CCACCTTCCCCGTCGGCGACTCGATCTACACCAATGTCAACGTGACCCAGCGCGCCAACATTGCCTCCGAGGACAAGTGGGGCCTCGTGCTGGGCGGGTCTTTCGTCCCCTTTGCCCATCTCACCGTCCGGCCCGGCGTCCAGCTCTACCAGCGGATCACGAACAACGTCTATTCGATCCCCGAGCGCATCACCGGCTTCGAATACCGCTGGAACTTCAATGCCAATTACCAGTTTGGCCACGGACTCATCGTCGAAGGGTTCGGCAACTACCGCTCCGGTATCAAATGGCAGGGCCGCACCGCCAGTTTTCTCACTTATACCTTTGCCCTCCGCCAGCAGCTCTGGAACGGGAAAGGCAGCCTGGGCCTCGTCGCCGTCAATGCCTTCGCCAATAACCTCACCCAGCATACCGTCATCGAGGGGGTAGGGTTCCGCACCGACAATATCCTGGATATTCCCTACCGGTCGTTCGGCATCAACTTCCTCTATAAATTCGGCGGCTTCAAGATAAAGGCGAAAGAAGACGAGAACTTCCTCACCAAACCGCCCATCGATAGCAATTAAAGAAGGTCCCGGGCACCGCTGCTCCTCTCGCCACCCGCATCCATTCCCGCGACCCCGCTTCCATTCCGGCGCCGTACACTCGCTGTATCGTCTTCGTACACCCTCAACCACCCATCCCGCGACAAACCGCTGAAGACTAACACCCTATAGCACTGGCACGCTGTTGGCCCAGGAAAATCCAAATCCTACGCATGCTGCTGACTTATATCAAGATCGCCTGGCGCAACATCCGCCGGCATCGTCTCTACAGCCTCGTCAATATCCTCGGCCTCGCCCTGGGCATCTGCGCCTGCCTGACGCTCTATCTTATCGTCAGCTACGAATTCAGCTTCGACCGCTTCCTCCCGCAGCGCAACCGCATCTACCGCATCGTCGGCGAACGCATAAACCGACGGGGTGAAAAAGATTTCGTCAACAGCGTCTATGACGACGTCGCCGCCTTCGAGACCCAGATCCCGGGCTTTGCCATTAAGACCGGCTTCCATAATTTCGGCGATAACATCGCCGTCCCCGATGCCAAGGGGGGCCTCACGAACTTCGAAAATCATATTCCCCATTCCTATTCCCAGACGGCGATCCTGGCGCATCCTTCCTATTTCGACATCTTCCCCCACACCTGGCTCGCTGGCGACGCCCGCGCGCTCGATCAGCCGTTCCGTGTAGTGCTCACCGAAAGCCGCGCCCGGCTCTACTTCGGCAACCATACCCCCGTGGAGATGCTTGGCCGGCAGGTGGTCTACGGCGATTCCATCAAAGCCTTTGTGGGCGGCATTGTCGCCGACTGGTCGCATCATAGCGATTTTGCCTTTACCGATTTCCTCTCTTATTCCACCGCTACCCATAGTTACCTGCAACAAAGAATACCTACCGACGACTGGCGTAGTCTCGAGCCTCATAACTCCCAGGCCTTCGTGATGCTCGACAAAGGTGTCACCCCTGAACAGATCGATGCCCGTTTCGACGAATTCGTCAAAACGCATCTGCATTACAAATACGGCTCGGTAAAGATGTATCTCCAGCCGCTAACATCCGCGCATTTTGCCGAATGGTTTCACGTCGAAGACGATGGTGACAATTGGCGGAAACCCTATCTCCCGACCCTCTACGTCCTCATGGGCGTAGCCGTGTTTATCCTGCTGCTGGCGTGTATCAATTTCATCAATCTGTCCACCGCGCAGTCGATCCAGCGTGCCCGAGAGGTCGGAGTCCGCAAGATACTCGGCAGCCGCCGCGCCAACATCGTGGGGCAGTTCCTTATCGAGACGCTGATGCTCACGCTGATCGCCGCGCTTGCCTCCATGGCCCTGGTCCGGCCCGTGCTCCGGCTCTTCAAAGATTATGTGCCTAACGGAGTAGAATACCATCCATTCAGCGGGCTCAGTCTCTTATTGATAGCCGCGGTAGTTGTACTGACCACGCTGCTGGCCGGACTTTATCCCGCGCGTGTCCTTGCTTCCTATCTGCCCGCCCTCACCCTCAAGGGTATCGCCCAAAAGCCTCGTTCCACCCTCCGCCGCGGCCTCATCGTCTTTCAATTTGTGGTGTCGCTCGTCTTTATCATCGGCTCCATCGTCATCGGTAAGCAGATCCGCTATATGCGGACCACCGACAAAGGCTTCAATACCGACGCCGTGATCACCCTGAACCATTGGGGACCCCCGCCACAGGATAAGCTTCGCGTGCTCGCCCAGCAGCTGAAGACCATACCCGGTGTCGAAAAGGTGTTGCTGCAATCGCATGCCCCCATGGGTTTTGCCCAGATGACCTCGAGCTTCTTCCATGTCGCAAAGGATACGGCGCAGGTGGAGGCTACCGTGGAGATCGGGAATGAGGAGTTTGTTCCCTTCTATCAGCTGCGGCTCGTGGCCGGCCGCAACATGCTGCATTCGGACAGCGCACATGAGGTGGTCATCAATGAGACCATGGCCAGGACACTCGGCTTCTCCACGCCACAGGAGGCCATCGGCCAGCCGGTCTCGGGCTATGGCCGCAATGGCGCCGAACAGCTCGCGATCGCGGGTGTCGTCGCCGACTTCCACATGGAATCCTTCCACAATGCCATAAAACCCGCCGTGATAGTGAACTGGCCCGACTTCATCGAAGGGCTCGCCGTCAGGCTCTCGCCCGCCGTGAAAACCCCGGCGCAGGTAAAAGCCGTCCTCGCCGGCATGGAAACGGCCTGGAAGACGGTCTACCCCGACCAGCCCTTCAACTATAGTTTCCTCAACGAATCCATCACCTGGCTCTTCGCGCAGGAGCAAAATACCGCCTGGCTCGCAACCGTCGCGATGATCATCACCATATTCATCTCGTGCATGGGACTGTTCGGCCTTGCCATGTTCAGCGCCGAACGGCGCGTCAAAGAGATCGGCATCCGCAAGGTCATGGGCGCCCGCGTAGGGCAGATCGTCCTGCTCCTTAACCGCGATTTCATCGCCCTCGTCTGCCTGGCCCTGCTGATCGCCTCGCCGCTCGCCTGGTACTTCGCCCACCAATGGCTGCAGGACTTCGTTTATCGCACCTCGATCAGCTGGTGGATCTTCATCCTCGCCGGCGCCGGCGCCCTGTGCATAGCCCTGGCCACCGTCAGCTACCAGGCGGTGCGGGCCGCTTTAGCCAACCCCGTCGACAGCCTCCGCAACGAGTGAGTAACCTGCGCCCAACCCGCGCCCCACGCACCGCGCCACCCCACTCGCCACGCTCCGCGCCCCGCGCCCCCCGCACCGCGCCACCCCACTCGCCACGCCCCCGCCACTCGCCACCCCGCGCCCTATTGCACCACCGCCACATACCCCAGCTCTTCCATATCGGCCAGTGTACGCACGGGATGCGTTTTCCCGTCGGCGAGTAAATAAAGCCGGTCGGCAATCTCCATTATAGGCCGGTAGAGATGATCCGTGATCAGCAACCCCTTGCGCTCCTTTTCTTCTTTGATCACCTCGATGATCTTTTCGATCTGCAAAGGCATCAGGTGAGTAAAAGGTTCATCCAGGATGACAAACCGTGACTCGGCTTTAAGGATCGCGTAGGTCTGTAGAAACCGGTACTGTCCGCCGGATAGTTTGCCCATCGGCACACGATGTCTCGACGCAAACTCGGGGAACCGTTTTTCCAGCTCGCGCCAATCCAGACCAAAGTCGTCAAAGACCCGGGAGATCGTGAATGACTTGGGAATAAAATCGAACTGTGGCAAGAACCGCAGCAGGTCGGGCCGCTTATATGCTTTCGCAACCGATACCTTGTCGAAACGCACCGATTTTTCATCGGGCTCCAGCTCGCCGTAAACGATGTTGAAGAGACACGATTTTCCCTGTCCGTTCCTGCCGAGCACACCGGTGATCTTCCCCGTCTCGCATTTCATGTAGATATCGCATAAGATCACCCTGCCGCCAAACGATAGCCGGATGCTATCGAATTCAAGGACGTAGCTCATCGGAATCGGTTGACTTGAAATAACAAAAAGAGATAAACAAGCAGATCAAAACCCAGCGTCACTCCCCATAAAAGCAATTTCGAGATCCCCAGGTTGTGGTAGTAATAGAATTCCCGCGATTTGTAGGATTTGATGAACCGGAAGATAATGAACAACGTCGCCACCTTGAACCAAAGTAACATGGAAAAGATGCTGAAGCCATACTCCCGGAACAACTCCATACAGGCCAGCGTGATCAGCGTGCTGGCCAGCCAAAAGCCCCTGTAGAAATGCACGATGAGTCTTATTTTCTTGATTTGTCGCATGTAGCTCCGGATACCGGCCACCGAGGCTGTCCAGCATGCTTCTCGGCGCGTTTTTTTAAATATACGCCAAAAAACGTTCGCAGACATCCTGCTGTCACCTCGAGACCGTACCTGCGCCCATCAGCCCCGCACCAGCCGCCCATCGGTCTCGCACCAGCACCCATCGGCCCCGCACCAGCGCCCATCGGCCCCGCACCGGCACCCATCGGCCCCGCACCAGCCGCCCATCGGCCTCGCACCAGCCGCCTATCGGCGGGACATACAACAGGAGTCTTTTTACCATAATTTTAACCGAAATTGCCCCATGACCCACCGGCTGCTATTTATCGTACTCTTTGCTTTGATCGCGACTCCGACGCCGGCTCAAACGGACAGCATCGGTCACAGCCAGCACATCCGCCCCGTTGCCTTGATCATCCCCGGCGCGCTCACGGCATATGGTTTCGCCGCGCTCGGCTGGGCGCCGCTCGAGACCTTCGACAACAAAGTGTGGAAAACCGTTTGGATCGACAACCCACATCGCCCACTGCCATTGGATAACTATCTACAGTATGGTAGCGGTCTGGCCGTCTATGCGCTAAATGCCGCCGGCATCAAGGGCCGGCACAACTTCAGGGACTTGACGATCATCTATCTGGTAGCGAACGGCATCATGGGCGCAGCCGTGCTATCGCTCAAACATTTTATCCCCGCGCGCCGTCCGGACGGCTCCGGTAATGACGGTTTCCCCTCCGGCCACTCGGGTACGGCATTTGTCGGCGCCGAATTCATGCGGCAGGAGTACATCGACCGCTCGCCCTGGTACGGGGTCGCAGGTTACACGGCCGGCGCCGCCACCGGCTTCCTCCGCATCTACAACGACAAACATTGGTTCAGCGAGGTGATCACTGGCGCGGGCATCGGCATCCTCGCAAGCAAAGCCGCCTACTGGCTCTATCCCGCCATAGAACGCGCGCTCGGCCTGCGGAAACGCACGCAGCTGGTTAGTCTCTTTTGATAAAATTACCCGCGGTATCGAAGATCAGATCCTTCCCCTTTACTTCGGCCTCATAAGTAGTCTGCCCCTTGGCATCCGTAACCCTGGCGGCCTCGGAGATCTTTGCGCCCGCATAGTGTTTCCCAACATAGGCCGCCACACCGGCAGGGAGCCCCGAAACAGGTATAGCAACGGCCATCTCGACAAATTTTCCATCCGGGGTAAAAAGCGCAGAGTTGTCCTCATTTGACCTTCCACCCCAGTTAGCCTCATAATTACCCTTTTCTCTTTCCCAAACTACATGCGAAGCACCGGGATATTTCTGAGTGAGCGCAGTTTGCACCCCCACCGGGACATTGGCTTTTTTCAATTGCTGAGCAGTGCCGGCATGGGCGATGAGCACACCCAGGATGCCGGGAATAATTGTTTTAAACATAATGGTGTTTTTCTATTGGCAAGGATAAAACCCAATTCTGTTAAGATCCGGTATCTTTTTTTATCCAGAATCAACCTCGACCTTTGACCGCAAAACAGCCGGATGCTCGACTACCTTGACGCCTTGGACAAGCGATTGTTCCTTTATCTCAATGGAAAACACAATGGTTTTTTCGACGTGGTCATGTATTGGGCCAGTAACCAATACTTTTGGATCCCGTTCTATCTCGCTTTAGTCGTTTGGCTGATTCGCCGTTTCCGTAAGACGGCCTGGTACTACATCGTTGCCGTCATCTTGCTGGAGAGCGCAAGCGATCAGCTGTCTTCGAATCTCATCAAGAACCTGGTACGTCGCCCCCGGCCTTCACATGAACCATCCCTCGCTCCCCTCATCCATCTAAGCGCCGCCGGTCCCGGCGGCCTGTACGGTTTTGTCTCCAGCCATGCCAGTAATTGCTTTGCACTCGCCGTCTTTCTGATCCTGGCACTGCCATCGACCTGCCGGAATCTGAAATATGCACTAGCGGCCTGGGCGCTCCT
>DASYZH010000073.1:0-12301 GCA_035946435.1 Puia sp.
AGACGAACCACAGGACGACGGGGAGCAGGGCGGGAAGGCCATGAATGCTGTAATGGCCCGGGGAATCTTCCTGCCCAAAACAGACGATATAAAGGAACGTCAGTAGGAAAACGAGCGTGTAATCGATGAGACAGGCGGCAACCCGTTTGCCCGTGTAGGGATAATTATTCATAGCAAGTGTTTAAGGGCGAATCCATGAAAAGTACAGTATTTTTGATAGTCTATGAGCACAATAGAAGAAAACGTTGGTTTGAGGCCTTTTAATACGTTTGGCATAAATGTTTTGGCGCGGTATTTTGCGTCGTTCGCCACGGTGGACGAGCTCGGTGAGCTGCTGGCCTGGGCAGGGGACAGGAAGCCTGGACAACCGGGCGAAAGGGGGGGCAGGCGCCAGCTGGTGGTCCTCGGCGGGGGGAGCAATGTGCTGTTTACGAAGGATGTAGAGGGCGTAGTCTTGCGCAATGCCATCAGGGGGATCGAGCTGATCGATGAGGACCAGGATTATGTTTATGTGCGCGCCGGCGCGGGGGAGGTCTGGCAGCAATTCGTCGACTATTGTATAGGCCGGAACTGGGCCGGCGTCGAGAACCTGAGCCTGATCCCGGGCAGCGTGGGGGCGGCGCCGATGCAGAACATCGGGGCCTATGGCGTGGAGCTCAGGGAGGTCTTTTATGAGCTGGAGGCCTGGCATATCGCCGAACGGAAGATCTATACCTTTACGCTCAACGATTGCGAATTTGGTTACCGGGACAGCGTTTTTAAACGGCAATACCGGGGGCAGTTCGTGATCCTTAACGTGACTTTTCGGCTGGCCAAAAGGCCCGTTTTTCACACGGGTTATGGCGCGATAAAAGACGAGCTGGAGCGCATGGGGGTGCGGGAGCTGAGCATCCGGGCTGTTTCGGCGGCCGTAACGGCCATCCGGCGCAGCAAGCTGCCGGACCCGGCGGTGATCGGCAATGCGGGCAGCTTTTTCAAGAACCCGACCATACCCGATGAGCAATTCGATGTGTTGCAGGCGGAGTACATGGATATCGTGGGCTATCATAATACAGGTACCGACACGACAAAACTGGCGGCCGGCTGGTTGATCGAGCAATGCGGCTGGAAGGGCTTCCGCCGCGGCGATGCGGGAGTGCATGCGCGGCAAGCGCTGGTACTGGTGAACTATGGCGGGGCCACCGGGCAGGAGATCTACGACCTGAGCCAGGAGGTGCTGGACAGCGTGTATGAGAAATTCGGGGTCGAGCTGGAAAGAGAAGTCAATATGATCTAAAAAGGCCCCACTAGCGTGGGGCCCTACTATTAGTTGAACTCGTCTGCGTCGATGTCTTCGTCCTCGTTGCCAAAGTTGCTTCCGGAAGAACCGAGATTGACCATCGAGCCGATGAGGTCTTTAAATTCGATCTTCCCTTCCACCACTTTTTTACTGATCAGCGAATAGGCAGCGAGCCCGTGCAGGACGAATTCCATCAGCAGGGCGGCTTCGCGTTCGTTGGCATGTTTGAAATACTTCTTTACCAGCGCATGCAGCCCATCTACTTTGTACAGCTGCTGGATCTTCTCCGCGTCGGGGGTATTGAAGAATAAGTTGAGATGATTCCCTTTATCGAACCAATGCGTGATCGGGCGGAACGGGTTGTCGTCACGGCTGTCCGTTTTGCGCTTCTTCAGCTGATCCGGATTCGGGAAGTAGTTGATGAATTGCGAGCGGAAGGACTTTTCGAGGAGATTGAAGGCAACCTGGTAGGGTCCCTCCTGCTCCCCTTCGTAGACCAGCTCGATCTTGCCGGTGATGGAGGGGATGATGCCCACGAGATCGCTCATCCACACGGGCGTCTCCTTTTCGTTGTTGAGAATGGCGCGGCGTTCAGCGGCGCTCACGGCGTTCTCGAAGGCGGCAATGGTCAACCTGGCCGACACTCCGCTTTTCTTGTCGACGTACTCGCTGGTGCGGGCCTCGAAAGAAACCTGTTCGATCAGGCGTTTGACGAGATCGCTGATGACGACACGGCCTTTTTGTTCTTCGTGGATATCCGCTTCCTGCTCGGTGATCGCGAGCGCAGTATCGATATTCTTTGGATAATGCGTCAGGATCTGGCTTTCGATCCGGTCCTTAAGCGGGGTAACGATAGAGCCGCGATTCGTATAGTCTTCCGGGTTAGCCGTGAAGACGAAAAGCATGTCCAGCGGCATCCGGAGCTTGAAGCCGCGGATTTGAATATCGCCTTCTTCGAGGATGTTGAACAGGGATACCTGTATCCGCGCCTGGAGGTCGGGGATCTCATTGATGACGAAGATACCGCGGTTGCTTTTGGGGATGATGCCAAAGTGGATCACCTCCTCATCGGCGAAGTTGAGTCGCAGATTGGCGGCCTTGATAGGGTCGATGTCACCGATGAGATCGGCCACGCTGACATCGGGCGTCGCCAGCTTTTCGCCATAGCGTTCGCTGCGATGCAGCCAGCTGATGGGGGTGTCGTCCCCATTCTTTGACGTCAGCGTCCGGGCGAACTTCGAGATGGGGCGGAAGGGGTCGTCGTTGATCTCGCTTCCCGTTACAAAGGGAACATATTCGTCCAGCAACTCTACCATCTGGCGGGCCATCCTCGTCTTCGCCTGTCCGCGGAGACCGAGGAACAGGATATTATGCCGGGAAAGAAGGGCGCGTTCGGTATCGGGTATCACCGAGTCCTCATAGCCCAGGATGCCGGGAAAGGTATTTTCTTTGTTCTTTAGTTTGCGGATAAGATTCTCCCTGATCTCTTCTTTTACGGATCTGTTGCGGTAACCTGCTTTTTTTAGTTGCCCAAGTGTAGTGATCTTAGAAATGTCCATTTAGTTGTTTTAGTAAGTCCATTTAGTTGTCTTAATGCGTTCGCTAGTAAACCGTTTTTCGTTTCCCGCTTTCGAAATCGCGGAAGATAAAGCTTCCGAGACGATCGAGGGAGGCGAAGAAGGCTTTTCCATTATTCGTTTCCGTGAATTCGTTGACAAACCGTTGCAGATACGGGTCGCTTGCGATCATAAAGGTGGTGATAGGTATCTTGAGCTTTTTACATTGAGCAGCCAGATTGAGACAACGGGAAGTGATCTTTCGGTCGAGCCCGAAGCTGTTCTTATAATACCGTTTGCCCACCTTCAGACAGGTAGGCTTCCCGTCCGTGATCATAAAGATCTGCTTGTTGGCATTGCGCCGCCGCCTGAGTATATCCATCGCCAGCTCGAGACCCGCTACCGTATTGGTGTGATACGGTCCTACCTGCAAATAGGGGAGGTCTTTGATCTCCACCGGCCAGGAATCGTTGCCGAAGACCACGATGTCGAGCGTGTCTTTAGGGTACTTGGTGGTGATGAGCTCGCTGAGCGCCATCGCCACTTTTTTTGCCGGCGTGATCCGGTCCTCGCCATAGAGGATCATGGAGTGGGAGATATCGATCATGAGCACCGTGGAGGTCTGCGCCTTGAAATCCGTTTCGCGGATCTTGAGGTCGTCTTCCTGCATGTTGAAGTGGTCGATGCCATGGTTGATCTGCGCGTTGCGGATCGACTCCGTGAAATCGATCTGTTCCAGCTGGTCGCCGAAGCGGAAGGGCCGGGTCTCGGGGTTGGCTTCGTCGCCGCCGCCCGGCTTGAAGGTGTTGTGATTGCCTTGTTTCGTCTTTTTCAGCTTACCGAAGATCTCTTCGAGCGAACGCCGGCGGATGCCCTGCTCGGTCTTGGGGGTGATGGCGATCTCGCCGGTCTGTTTATTCTCGTCGATATAGCCTTTGTCCTTGAGGTCTTCGATAAAATCCCCCATGCCATACTCCTCATCGGTGAGCTGGTATTCCTTGTCCAGCTGATTCATCCACTGGAGCGCCTCGCCCACTTCGCCGTTCGTGTAGCTCAGCAATTGCATGAAGATGTCCAGCAATTGCTCGAACCTCGATTTACCGGTTTCGTTGGGATCATAACGTTTGAAATGAAAACCTATCATAATTACAATTTACAGATTAAAAACAACTTATTCAACGTTTTGGTTCGCCCCCAAAAAACGAAGGCCGGCCCTTGTGGGCCGGCCTCCCGGAGCGGGAATTCAATGTCTTATCTCGCTGGTTGCTGAACCTGTGGGGGTTTCGGGCCACCGCCGAATTGCTTCTCCCAATCGTCCAACTCCAGCAACAGCTGATAGCTGCTGAGGATATCCTGGGCATAGCCGACCTGCTTGTCACTCAGGTTACCGCCTTTATTCTGCATTACCATCTGGGCATTGATGGCCAGCTGCTCGTTGGGCATGTTCTCACCGAGCGATGCATAGTAGCGCATCTGCTGGTTGAGGTCTTTTTTGACCGAGGCGGCTACTTTTTTCGCCAGCGTGAGGTCGCCCGATTCGTAACAGGCTAGCAGGAAGCTCATGGAGATGCGATCCTGCTGGTTACCGCGGTTGGACGTCATGCCATAGGGGAAATTGGGCTCGTAGACATTCTGGTCGAAGTGTTCGAGGATGTTACGGGCCGAATCCTTTTTGCCGGCGTCGATGAGCGACAACGCCAGCTGTGCGTGCGCGGCGCGGATGGTATTGAGGTGGCGGCGGTTCTCTTCGTCATAGTACACGCCGGGTGTGATGGCGTTGCCGTAGGCAAATTTCGTCATCATATTCTTATAGGCAACGTCGTTGTCATAGAACCCGAAGTTGGTATTCTTCGATTCGACGGGCACCAGTACGCCGGCGAGCCCGGTTTGCCGGATATATTTGGCGAGTCCCAGATCTTCCACTTCATACGTGGAGTTGAAGCAAATGGGCCGTTGCCATTTGTTAGCGGCGATGATGGCGAGAACGGCCAGCTCATTCTTGAAGAGATAGCCTTTGTTCTTGTTGATGTCGAGATGCAGCTCGCTGACGACGCTGTCACCGGGATGGACGAGGCCTTTCTCGCGGACAAGGTTGCTGTCCACGGGCACCGAGAGATGCCGGGTGGGCAAAAACTGGTAAACGTCCCCGTCGTCACCCTGCGGTTGCGACTGATAGCGCGGATCGGAACTTGCCACGACGTCTTTGAACATCGTATACGCGTCGTAATATTTATTCTGGTCGAAGCCCGGAACAGGGTTGATCACGACGGCATCGCGGTTGCTGCCCTCGATTTGCTCGGGGGTGAAGATGACGTCGGTGGGACCGCTCTCGTTGACCTTATAGCGCAGCTGGTTGATGTACCAGTCCGTCCCCAGCAGGCTGTAGTTCATCACGCGGACGTCCGGGCGGATGCCTTCCACCTCCTGTGCATACCAAAGGGGGTAGGTGTCATTATCACCGAACGAGAAGAGGATCGCGTTGGGGGGACAGGATTCGAGATAGTCCTTGCCGATGTCGCGGGCGAGGGTCTTTTTGGACCGGTCGTGATCATCCCATTCCTGGGTGCCCATGAGGACGGGGACGGCGAGGAAGCAGAGACCGGCAGCGGCCCAATTAGCCATGTCCGCTTTGCCTTTGAGCGCATATTTTTCCAGGAGTTCCGCGACGGAGATCACGCCGAGACCGATCCAGATGGCGAAGGCATAACACGCGCCGGCGAAGGCATAGTCACGTTCGCGGGGCTGGTAGCCGGCCTGGTTGAGATAGATCACGATGGCGAAACCGGTGAAGAAGAACAGGAGGAAGGTGACCAGGAAATCGCGTTTGTTGCGGTTGGCCTGGAGGAAAAGACCCAGTAAACCCAGGATGATGGGCAGCAGGTACATGCGGTTATAGGACTTGTTGTCCTTGTGCGCGGTATCCGGCATTCGGCTTTGGTCGCCGAGAAAGTAGTTATCGATGAAGGGGATGCCGGTAATGGCGTTTCCGTCGCGGGTGTTGCCGAAGCCCTGGAGGTCGTTTTGTTTACCCGAGAAGTTCCACATGAAGTAGCGGCCAAACATCTCCCAGTTCTGGTAGCTGATGAAGTATTTGATATTGCTGGCCATAGTGGGGACGTCGCCGTCGCCGAGGCCGCCATAAGATCGATAGCAGTCTACCTGACCACGGTCATTGCTGCCGTCCCACATGCGCGGGAAAAGATGGGAGGATGGGGTATTGCCCCAATCTTCGGCGTAGGTCTTGCCGGCATCGTCGTATTTGGTTTTCCCTTTTACATAGAGGGTCCCATTGGCAACGCGGGGGGCACGGTCCTGGAAATCGGGGCCGTAGACGATGGGCCAGTCGCCGTACTGGTCACGGCTGAGGTAGCCTTCGAGGCTCACGGGGTTGTCCACATTGTACATGTCCACGCCGGGATCGGCATTGCTGCGGATCATGGTGGTGAAGTACGTGGAGTAGCCGAGCAACATAAAGGCGGCGCTCCACAGGCCCATCTTCAGGAAGTAATACCCTTTTTTTACGGCCCAGCGGATGCCGACAACGATCACCGCGGTGAGCAGCACGAAGAAGAAGCCGAAACCGCTGAAGAAGGGCAGGCCGAGATCGTTCACGAATTTGATATCGAACCAGCCGGCGCCTTTGATGGTATCCTGGATCACGAATTTCTGGACGACGCCGGTGATCGCGCAGCCGATGATGAAGGCGAAGATGGTGCCCCAGGTCGTGGGCTTATAGCGTTTGAAATAATAGACCATCGTGACGGCAGGGATCGTCAGCAGGTTCAGCAGGTGGACCCCGATGGAGAGACCCATCATATAGAAGATGAAGATGATCCAGCGGTCCGAGTTGGGTTTGTCGGCATTCTGTTCCCATTTGAGGATGGACCAGAAGACGAGCGCGGTGAAAAAGGCGGAGGTAGCGTAGACCTCACCTTCCACGGCGCTATACCAAAAGGAGTCGCAGAAAGTATAGGCCATCGCGCCTACTGCACCGCAGGCCATGATGATAAAGGTCTGGCGCCGATCCGGCTCACTTGTAAGGCCACCCATCACGAGTTTCCGCGCAAAATGGGTGATGGACCAGAACAGGAAGAGGATCGAGAGGCCGCTGCCGATAGCGCTCATAAAATTCACGCCCTTGGCGGCAGTATGCGGATTATCCCCGAAGAGGATAATGAAGAAGCGACCCATGAGGACGAACAACGGTGCGCCGGGCGGGTGCGGGATCTGCAGTTTGTAGCAGCTGGACACGAATTCGCCGCAATCCCAGAAACTGCCGGTGGGCTCCATGGTCATCACGAAGACCGTACAGGCCACCAGTCCCACGATCCAGCCGACGATGTTGTTTACCTTGTTAAAACGCATTGTGGTTTAAAATTTTTACGGGTAATAAAGAGCTTGGATTAACCTTGAATAAGGGTTTGGACTTGCACTTGGGTTATTGGTTCGGCATCAGACCTTGTGCGCCGCCAGGCTTTTCCCAGGCGCTGAGCTGCATCAGCATCCGGTAGGTGCTCAGGATGTCCTGCGCGAAATATTTGGCCTGCACGTCGGAGAGGTTGCCCCCTTTGTTCTGGAGGACCATATTGGCGTTGATGGCCAGCTGTTCGTCCGTCATCGTGGGATCGCCCTGCGACTTATAATACCTCATCTGTTGCTGCAAATCTTTCTTCAGCGACGCGGATACTTTTTTCGCCAGCGTAGAGTCGCCCGACACATAACAGGCCTGCAGGAAGTCGAACGAGAAATAGTCGTGCAGGTTACCGCGGTTGGAGGTCATGCCGTAGGGCATATTGGACTGAAGCACGTTTTGGTCATAGTGTTCCAGTATCTTCCGGGCGGAATCTTTTTTGCCCGCCGCGGCGAGGCTCATGGCTACCTGTGCATGGGTGAACTTGATGCTGTTGAGGTGGCGGCGGTTCTCTTCGTCGTAGTAGACACCTTCTTTACCCGCGCCGCCATAGGCGAAGTCATTCATGATGATCTTATAGGATGCGTCGTTGTCCGCACCGCCACCGTTAGCGGCGGGCGTCAGCTGATAAACCATTCCTCTCATACGAACATATTTATCAAGGCCGAGACTTTGTAGATCCTGCGGCGAGGTGAAACAAATGGGTCGTTTCCAGTGGCTGCCGGCGATCACGGCCAGCATGGCCAGGTCGTTCTTGAGCAGGTAGCGTCTGTTCTCCGGGATATCGAGTGTCACCGTTTTCAGCACGCTGTCGCCGGGGTGGATGGCCAGGGTCATCGCGGCCGCAGCGCTGTCTACGGGCAGGCTGAACTTATGCGTCGGGACCAGGTTGACGACGGAGCCGTTGTCTGCGGCTTCGGTATACCGCGGGTCATCGCTGGCCACGACGTTCTTGAGGACCGAATACAGGTCATAATATTTGCTGCGATCATAACCCGGGATCTTATCCGTGAAATAAGCGACGTTGCGGCGGTCACCCATGATCTGCTCGGGCGTGAAGATGACGTCGAAGGGATCGTTTTGATTCACCTTATAGCGCAGCTCATTCATGTACCAATCCGTACCGAGCAGGGTGTTGACGATCACGCGGACATCGGGGCGGATGCCTTCCACCTCCTGCGCGTACCAAAGGGGATACGTATCGTTATCACCGAACGAGAACAACATCGCGTTTGGCGGACAGGATTCGAGATAATCTTTGGCGAGATCGCGGGGCAGGGTCTTTTGGTGACGGTCGTGATCATTCCATTCCTGGCTCCCCATGAGGACGGGTGCGGCGAAGACGGTGATACCGGCGGTCAAATAGGCTGCGGCAGCGGGTTTGATATTGGCCGCATATTTCCGGAAGAGCTCGTAGATCGCAAGCACGCTGAGACCTATCCAGATGGAATAGACCCAGAAGCTGCCGGCGAAGGCGTAGTCACGTTCGCGCGGCTGTTCCCCTGCCTGGTTGAGGTAGATCACGATGGCCCAGCCGGTGAAGAAGAAGAGCAGACCGGTGATGATCCAGTCCTTCCGGTGACGCATATACTGGAATACGAGGCCAACGATCCCCAGGATCAGGGGCAGCATATACATGCGGTTATACGACTTGTTGAGCGTATGGATGGTATCCGGCAGCTTGCTTTGGTCGCCGAGGAAGAAGTTGTCGATAAACGGAATGCCGGTGATGGCGTTACCGTCGCGTGGGTTGCCGAAGCCTTCGAGGTCATTTTGTTTACCGGAGAAGTTCCACATGAAGTAGCGGAGGAACATCCAACCCGTTTGGTAATGGAAGAAATATTTGATGTTGTCGGCCATGGTGGGGTTATCCCCTTCCTGTAGGCCGGAGAAGCGGCGGTAGACATCGATCTCGCCGCGGTCGTTGGTGGGGCTCCACATGCGCGGGAAGAAATGCGACGAAGGCGTATTGCCCCAGTCCGTGGCATATTTTTGGCCGGCCACTTCGTATTGATGCGGCCCTTTGACCATGAGGTCGCCGTCGGTGACGGTGGGCGCCTGGTCCTGGAAATCGGGACCATAGAGGATGGGCCAGTCGCCGTATTGATCGCGGCTGAGATAACCTACGAGGTTCACGGGGTTGTCTACATTGTACATATCCACGGGGACGTCGGCGTTGGACCGGATCATCGTGGTGAAATAGGTGGAGTAGCCGAGGAGCATAAAGGCAAGGCTCCAGAGCCCGATCTTGAGATAGAATTTGTGGTTCCGGACGGCCCAGCGGATGCCGAACACGAAGGCAGCGGCCAGCGCGAGGAAGAAGAAGGTGAAGCCCGAGAAGAAGGGCATGCTGAGCTTGTTGACGAAGAAGATATCGAAATCGGCGGCGCCTTTGATGGTATACTGGATGACGAATTTCTGGACGAAGCCGGTGATGGCGCAGCCGATCACGAAGGCAATGACGGTGCCCCAGAGCGTGGGTTTATACCGTTTAAAATAGTAGACCATCACGATGGCGGGGATGGTCAGCAGGTTGAGGAGGTGGACGCCTATGGACAGGCCCATCATATAAAAGATAAAGATGATCCAGCGGTCGGCGTGGGGCTTATCCGCGTTGTCCTCCCATTTGAGGATGGCCCAGAATACGAGGGCGGTGAAGAAGGCGGACGAGGCGTAGACCTCACCTTCTACGGCGCTGTACCAGTAAGAGTCGCAGAAAGCGCCGGCCATGGCGCCGACGACGCCGGCGGTCATGATCAGGAACGTCTGGAGACGATCGGGTTCTCCGTTGGGGTTGTCGCGCATCACCAGCTTACGGGCGAAGTGGGTCGTGATCCAGAACAGGAAGAGGATCGAGATGCCGCTGGCCAGCGCGCTGAGGAAGTTGACGCCATGGGCTGCCGTATGCGGATTGTCACCAAAAAGAATGATGAAGAAGCGGCCCATGAGGGCAAATAACGGTGCCCCGGGGGGGTGGGGGACTTCCAGCTTATAGCAGCTGGAGATGAACTCACCGCAGTCCCAGAAGCTGCCGGTGGCTTCCATGGTCATTACAAAAACTGTTGTGGCGGTTAGTCCGATGATCCAGCCGACGATGTTGTTGACTTTGGTGAAACGCATGGGGGAAATTGTTCGATTTTGGGCACGAATTAATGCCAAATAAGGGAAATTTCATGATTTCCGCTCGGATATTTTGCTAAAATACTGTTATTCAGCCGCCAGAGCGGTCTTTACCACGCGATGGGGCTTTTATTCGAAGTACACCCGCACGGTTTGATAGAACAGCCGGCTTTGGAGATAGGCATTTTGGGATTGTTCGGTGAAGTCCTGGAGACCAAAGAGGCCGGCGGCGTTTCCCTTTTGGATCGCTATTTCGAGATAACCTGCGGAGTTGAACAGGGCCAGTTTTTCGCCTTCGCCGACGTCGGCGTAGGTCTCGCTTATCCTGTCGATGGTCTCGTCGCGTTTGAAGACGATGCGGAAGCTACGGCCTTTGCGGCGCTCTTCGAACTCCTCGCGGGTGATGTTGACGATGACGTTCTCGAAATGGTCGATGAAAATGATCTGTCCCTCGATCCAGCTATCGCTGAAGATTGGCCGGAGATGGTTCTTTTCCACAAAGACGGCGTCGGGGACGCCGATGCTGAGGAGGCCGGCGCCGCTGAGGATCTGCTGGATGGCCTGGCCCATGACGCGGATGCAGTACAGGGTATTTTTGATGGCGGAGCGATCCAGCGGGAGGCCGATGACCATTTCGGGCCGGGATTCGAGGATCATGTTCAGCAGCCCGTTGTCGGCACAAAGCAGATATTGCTCATTATGAAAGGCTAGCAGCAGTTGTTCGGGTTTTTTCTCGAAGAGGTTGACGAGGATGATATGGAAAGTGTGCGGCGGGAAATTGCGGATGGCATTCCGGCAGACATAGGCGGCCTGCGGGTAGTTGAAGGGGGACAGCTCGTGCGAGATGTCCATGATGTTGAACGAGGGGTCGATCTGTGCTAACTGGCCTTTGACAGCCCCCACTAAATAGTCCTTTTGACCAATATCCGATGTTAGGGTGATGAGGGCCATGCCGGTTATTTAACGAACTCCCCCTTTTTATTATAATAATGGTTATAGGTAAGCCGGTCGGCAAGGCGGGGTACGACTTTGTTGAGCAGTACGGTCACTTTGCCCAGGAAGGTCAGGACGAGGGTACGTCTACGCCGCTCGATCGCTTTGAGGATATGCGCGGAACAGGCCTCGGCCGTCATGAGGCTGCCTTCGTTGAGCACCGTTTCGCCCCGGGCGTCTCCATGGGAATCGAGCGCGGCCAGGCGGATATTGGAGGCGGTGAAGCCGGGGCAGACCCACATGACGTTTACACCACTATGAAGCAGCTCGGTGCGCAGGGATTCCAGCCACCCCTGGAGGGCGAATTTGGAGGCGGAATAGGCGCTGCGGCCGGGCAGACCCCGGTAACCGGCTGTGGAGGAGACGCCCACGATGGTTCCTTTGTTTTCGAGGATGGATGGCAGCGCGTATTTGGTACAGTAGACGGCGCCGAGGAAATTGATCTCCATCACCTTTCGGGTGACTTTTGTGTCGCATTCGGCGAAGAGGGCGCGCATGGAGATACCGGCGTTATTGATCAGGATATCGATGCGGCCGAAGGTCTCGATGGTCGACTCGATAAAGCGGCGGCATTCCTCTTCGATGCTGACATCGCAGGCCACGGTATGCAGCATGACGGTGGAATATTCCATCTGGAGCTTATACAGCTTGTCGTGGCTGCGGCCGCAGGTGGCGACTTTGGCGCCCTGGGGAATGAGGGCTTCGATCAA
Source organism: Puia sp. (assembly GCA_035946435.1). Lineage (GTDB taxonomy): Bacteria > Bacteroidota > Bacteroidia > Chitinophagales > Chitinophagaceae > Puia. The sequence goes on from DASYZH010000073.1 coordinate 12,070, forward strand.
TGCTTTACCGATGCCATCGCTGCCGCCCGTAATTACCACCACTTTATCCTGAAAAAAAGACATGAATGATATTAGTTATGGCTGCAAAAATAGGGAAACGGCCGCGATGGCACGGTGGTATTTTTCTCTGGCGCCCTACCTTATTTCTTTACCAGGATGAGCTGGCCGAGATGGTAGTCGACGTGTCTCGCCCGGCTGAGGACGAGTGTAAATCTATTGCGGTGAGGTTCTT
>DASYZH010000074.1:0-4890 GCA_035946435.1 Puia sp.
CAAACACCGCCAATAAGGCGTTGAAGGTATAAACGCTGATCCCAGAGATGCTGCTTACCGAAAGCGCCCCGAGATACAGGATCGACATCAGGTTGACCACGATATACAACGCCAGCCAGAAGATCGCCATGATCATGGCTACAGTTCCATTATATCGTTGATTCAGGAACTGCGGCATCGTATATATCTTGTTCTTAAGATATACCGGAATGAAAAAGATTGCTACAATGATCAGCGTAGCCGCCGCCATCCACTCATATGTCGAGATCGCCAACCCCAGCCGAAACCCCGATCCGCTCATCCCGATCATCTGCTCTGCCGAAATATTCGAAGCGATCAGCGACGCGCCGATGGCCCACCACGTCAGCGAACCTTCTGCGAGAAAATAATCCTTGGAATTGGTCTGCGCCGCTTTTTTGCGGTTGTAGATCCAAAAACCATAACAGGCAACGATCAGGAAATAGCACAGGAAAACGATGTAGTCGAGGGGCTGTAACATCTGCATACGGCAGCAAGGTTGTTTAAGCGCCCAATATAAGACAAATGCACGATCAATCCGCGTTTGCCCTGCATCGTTTATTCACGCTTGCCCCACAGCTGTTCTATCTCTTCCAGCGTCTTACCCTTGGTCTCGGGAACCAGCTTCCACACGAACAACGCGGAGAGGATACCCATAACTCCATAGATCCAGTAGGAGAATCCATGGTTGAATTTCGCCGTCAGCCACTGGTTATCGTTCATTATGGGGAAGGTTAGCGAAACCACCCAGTTCGCGATCCACTGGGCCGCTACGGCAATGGACAAGGCTCCCCGGATGCTGTTGGGAAATATTTCCGCCAGCAGCACCCAGCACACCGGGCCCCAGCTCATGGCGAACGCCGCCGTATAGGTCAGCATGAAGATCAGCGCAGCGATCCCCAGCTGATTGAAATAGAAGGCCAGTCCCAGGGCGAACATGCTTATCCCCATGCCTATCGACCCGATGATCATCAGCGGCTTCCTTCCGAACCTATCCACCGTGAGGATAGCCACCACCGTGAACAGCAGGTTGACGACCCCTACTATGATGGTCTGCAAAAGCGAGCTGTCGGTGGAAGATCCCATATTCCGGAATATATTGCTCGCATAATACAAGACGACGTTGATGCCCACGAACTGCTGGAACACACTAAGCAGGATGCCGATAAAGATCAAAAAAAATCCGTACGACAACCAGGGCGCATTCTTCTCATGAAGGGTCGATTTGATGTCTTTCAACGTAGCGGCGGCATCACCCTCCCCGGCGATCCTCTTCAGCACCCTGATCGCTTTCTCGTCCTTGCCTTTCATGGCCAGGTACCGGGGCGTTTCAGGTACGAAGAACAGCAGGATGAAGAAGATACCCGCGGGGATCACCCCGGAGAAGAACATCCAGCGCCATCCTTCGGTGATCAGCCATTGCTCATTCCCTTGCCGGGCGATGAAATAGTTCACAAAGTAGATCACCAGCATTCCGAAGATGATCGCCAGCTGGTTGAAGGACACCAAACGCCCGCGCATGTTGGCCGGCGCGATCTCCGCGATATACATCGGAGAGATCATCGAGGCAATGCCGACGCCGATGCCGCCAATGATCCGGTAGATCACAAAGGAATACGCGTCCAGGGTGCCAAAGAAATTAAAGGCCTCCGGACGCCAGGCGCCGATGGCGGAGATAAAGAAACATATCGCGGAGATGACCAGCCCGTTCTTCCTGCCCAGGGATTTGGAAATAAAGCCGGCCGCGGCCCCGCCGATCACACAACCTATCAATGCACTCGCGATAACGAACCCCTTGATGGCATTCGCCGTATCCTGAAGGTCGGCGGGCAGGTAAGAAATAGGCCTGCCCGCAAAAGATACCGCCCAGAAACCCAATAGTACGAGCAGGATGATGCTGATGACTCCGCCTTTCCGCGCCCCCAGCAGGCGGACGATCTGCGCGCAGATGACTATTCCCACCAGGAACAGGACTACGATCAGCAGCAGTTTATACTGCGAGATCATCCGCACCGCGTAATCGGCATGAGCAGCCTCGGTGATGGGGGTGATATAAAATGCGGTCAGCGACTTCTCGGCTCCATTCACGACCGCGGTGTCGTAACCAAAAAGTAACCCGCCGATCGCCGCTACCAGCGTCAGCAAGGTAATATAGGCCTGGCTCACCTTGTTTAAGGAAGCCGTTTTAGCCGAGGTGTCAATCATGACCATAGCAATCTTAAATAAAACGGTTGATCAAATTCTCCAAATATTCCTGGCGACCGGAGATCACTTTCGGTTCTCCATGACTGGCCGCAAAATTCCGCAGGTCTTCGAGACTCAGCTTGCCTTTCTCGAATGCCGCCCCTTCCCCGCTGTCATAAGAGGCGTAGCGTTCAGTCCGCAGCTTGCGATAATCGGAAGAACGCAGGATATTGTCCGCCACGACGAGCGCGCGGGCAAACGTATCCACGCCGCCGATATGCGCATAGAACAGGTCTTCGGGATCGGTGCTGTTCCGCCGGCGCTTGGCGTCGAAATTGATACCGCCGCCGCCAAAACCCCCGTTTTCCAATATGATCAGCATAGCTTCCGTCAGCTCATTGATATTGTTCGGGAACTGGTCGGTATCCCATCCATTTTGATAATCGCCGCGGTTGGCGTCCATCGATCCCAATACCCCGGCATCCACGGCCACCTGCAATTCATGTGTAAACGTATGTCCCGCCAGCGTAGCATGGTTGACCTCGATATTCAGCTTGAAATCCCCCAGCAGATCGTACTGCCGCAGGAAGCCGATCACCGTCGCGCTGTCGTAATCATATTGGTGTTTGGTGGGCTCACACGGCTTAGGCTCGATAAAGAAGGTCCCTTTGAAACCCTGCTTCCGGGCATAATCTTTGGCAACATGCAAAAAGCGGGCAAGGTGTTCTTGTTCACGTTTCATGTTGGTGTTCAGCAGGCTCATGTAACCTTCCCGGCCGCCCCAAAAGACATAGTTCTCGCCACCAAGTGCGATCGTCGCATCCAAAGCCGCCTTGACCTGCGCGCCGGCATGGGCGAGGACAGCAAAATCAGGATTGGTTGCCGCGCCATTCATGTACCGGCGGTTGGAGAAAAGATTTGCCGTTCCCCACAAGAGCCGAACCCCACTGGCCTTTTGTTTCGCGGCGGCATAGTCCACCAATGCCTGCAGCCGCTTTTCGTTGTCGGCCACATCGTTCGTATAGTCTACGACGTCGACATCGTGAAAACAATAATAAGGCAGCCCGAGCTTCGTGATGAATTCGAAGGCGGCATCCATCTTATCTTTCGCCCGTCCTATCGCATCGCTTTTTTCGTTCCAGGGATAAAGATGCGTCGGTTCACCAAAAGGGTCGGCCCCATTACCCACAAACGAATGCCAGTAGGCTACCGCAAAACGCAAATGGTCTTTCATGGTCTTACCGGCTACGACCTTATTCGCATCATACCAACGATAGGCAAGAGGGTTGTCTGTATTCGGCCCCTCATACGGGATAGCCCCGATGCCTTTAAAAAACTCTTTCTGTCCGGTGATAACTGGCATAGCTTATTATTTTATGAAGTTTTGTAAAATTTTTTTCCAATCCTGATATAAGGCATCATACTCACCCGCCCTGGTAGGTTCGATCCATTGCACCGGTTTCAGACCCGCAAACGCAGCCGCCTCATCGGGGAAGATGCCCGCCCCGATACCCGCCCCCAAGGCAGCCCCGATACTGCCGTCGCTGTTATACAGTTCCACCGGCACATTCGTGGCATTCACAAACGCCTCGCAGAACACGGGACTCTGGAACATGTTCGCCTTTCCCGCCCGGATCACTGCCGGCTGCATCCCGTTCTCGCGCATGATGTCGAGGCCATACCGAAAGGCGAAGGCGATCCCCTCCTGGCCTGCCCGATATAAATGGGCTGGACCATGTATGTTGAGGTCGACATTGAGTACCTGTGCTCCGATGATGGTATTATAGAAAATGCGCTCAGCGCCATTACCAAAAGGCAGTACACGAAGTCCCGCGCTGCCCGGGGCCAGCCCCGCGGCCGCCGTATTCAAAGCGCCATAATCGCCATGGGTGAGATCCCGTATCCAACGGTTCAGGATACCCGTTCCGTTGATACACAGCAGAACGCCCACCCGGCGCGCATCCGGGCGATAGTTCACGTGCGCAAAGCTGTTGACCCGCGAACCGGGATCATAGGTCAGTGTGTCGCTGACGCCATAGATAACTCCCGAAGTACCCGCCGTAGCCGCCACCTCTCCCGGCTTCAACACATTTAAGGATAACGCGTTATTGGGCTGGTCGCCGGCCTTGTAGGTCACCGTCACGCCTTTCTTCAACCCCAGCTCGGCGGCAACCTTCGCCGTCACCTCTCCATGCACGGAGAACAAAGGCCTGATCTCAGGTATCACCGTCTTATCAAAACCAAACGCAGTGAAGACATCGTCGCTGAGTGAATCCGAAGTGAAATCCCAGAAGATCCCTTCCGATAACGCGGAAATAGAAGTAGTAGCCTGACCCGTAAGCCGTAAGGCTATAAAATCACCGGGCAGCAATACTTTATCGATCTGCGCGTAGATCTCCGGCTCGTTCTCCTTGACCCAGGCCAGCTTGGCCGCCGTAAAATTCCCGGGGGAGTTGAGCAGCCGTTCCAGACTTCGCTTCTCGCCGATCGCAGCAAAAGCCTTGTCGCCATAAGGCACCGCCCGGCTATCACACCAGATAATGCTATCCCGTAATACTTGCTGCTTTTTATCGACGAGCACCAGCCCATGCATCTGATAGGCGATACCGATCGCCGTTATGTCCGCCGGGTTGTAGGCGCCGCTGGCATGCACCCGCGCTATCGCCTGCCTGACCTGCTCCCACCAGG
>DASYZH010000075.1:0-8289 GCA_035946435.1 Puia sp.
AATCTAAAGAAAGGAGCCCTGATTTTAAGAGCACTGAACCACAAATTGCGTCAACAGATCATCCGCCTCCTGGATGAGAACAAAAAACTCACCGTCACCGAAATCTATGTCCACCTCCGCCTGGAACAATCTGTTGCTTCACAACACCTTGCTATCCTGCGCCGCGCGGGTATCGTAAAAACCCAACGCGACGGGAAGTTTATCTATTACATCATCAACCACGACCGTCTCAGCGAGATCATGAAGTGTGTTGACGAATTGATAGATTAATCCGAACTTTGCCACGAATTAATCCGAACTTTGCCAAGTCGCCGTAGGCGGCTTGTCCGCCAAGGACAATCATAAACGGAATGCTGAAAATGCGATAATTTTTCAGGAACGCATGTTCAGCATTTAAAAGTGTTAGGCAATGTTCATTAAGCAATTGTATACGGGCTGTCTCAGCGAGGCGGCATATTATATCGATAGCGACGGGGAAGCGGCTGTCATCGACCCCCTGCGCGACATCGAGGCCTATCTGAAACTGGCGGAAGAACGCAAGGCCAAGATCAAATACATCTTCGAGACACATTTCCATGCCGATTTTGTCAGCGGCCACCTGGACCTGGCAAAAGCCACCGGCGCGCCCATCATCTATGGCCCGCGTACGGAAACGAACTTCCCCATCCACCTGGCTAAGGACGGCGAACGCTTTCGGCTCGGCGACAGCACCATCGAAGTGCTGCACACCCCGGGTCATACGGTAGAATCATCCTGCTACCTCGTCCGTGTGCCCCAGACGGCTGACGCGGCCCCGGCTTCCGACAATTTTGGCGGAGCTCCCGGCGACGCCAAGGCTCCCAACGCGGCCCCCGACGACGCCGATGCGGCCCCCGGCGACGCCGACGCGGACGGCAAGCCCTACGCCCTCTTCACCGGTGACACCCTGTTCGTAGGCGACGTCGGTCGCCCCGATCTCAGCAGCGGCAACCTGAGTCGGGAAGAGCTGGCCGGCATGCTCTACGACTCCCTCCGCTCGAAGATAATGCCGCTGCCGGACGATCTCATGATCTATCCGGCGCACGGTCCCGGCAGCAGCTGCGGCAAGAACCTGGGGCCCAACACCCATAGCACGCTCAAAGAAGAAAAAGAAACGAATTACGCACTCAAGGAGCTCTCCAGGGAAGAATTCATAAAAGCTGTTACCGACGGACTTCTCACCCCGCCGGAATATTTCTCCGTCAACGCACGGATCAATAAAGAAGGGTACGAAAGTCTCGACGCCGTACTTGAAACCGGCCTGCAGCCGCTCGACATAGCAGCATTCAGGAAATGGATCGACGACGACGCCATTCTCCTCGACACCCGGCGTTCGGATCTTTTTGTTGCCGGCTTCGTCCCCGGCTCCATCAGCATCGGGCTTGACGGCCGCTTCGCGGAGTGGGCCGGCAGCATCCTGTCCTTCTCCAAGCCCATGGTACTCGTCACCGCGCCAGGCGAAGAAAAAGAAAGTGTCGTTCGCCTCGCCCGCGTCGGCTTCGACAAGGTCAAAGGGTATCTGCAGGGCGGTTTCGAAGCGTGGCAACAGGCCGGCGAACCCATCGATATGATCATCGACGTGGAAGCGGATGAGCTGGCAATGGACATCCCCTTCGACGAGAACCTCGTAGTCGTCGATGTTCGCCGCGAAACGGAATTTGCGGACGGGCACGTCTCTGGCGCGATCAACCTGCCCCTGCAGGAACTCACCGACCCGGGCAACATGGCCCAGTTCGAAGAAAGTGACAATCTCTATGTCCACTGCGGCGGCGGTTATCGCAGCATCATCGCGGCTTCCCTGCTGAAACGCCAGGGTATCCACAACCTGCGCAACGTCACCGGTGGCTGGGGTAAGATCAAGGATCAAAAAGGCATCGAAATAGTAAAGGAGAAAAGTGTGCTCAACTAAGGGCTGAATTTGGCGAGGGCCCTGACGCGCCTCACTCTAAATTTACGATCCCATTCTTCACGGCATACATGGCCAGACCCACCCGGGTCTTGACATTGAGCTTTTCGAATAAGGCATCCCGGTAGCCGTCGATGGTCCTGGGACTTAGATACATCCGGTCCGCGATCTCTTTGTACGTCCATTCCGTACACACGAGCTTCATAAATTCCACCTCGCGCTCGTTGAGGGTCAGGAACCGCCGCACATGCATCTCGGGTTCGCCAAGCGCGGTGATCATGTGGATCAGCTTGCCCGTGACATTGTCCGTGTAATAATATCCCTTCTCCACAATGGAGTCCAGCGCGGCCCGAAGCTCGGCGGCTTCTATATCCTTGAGGATATAGCCTTTTGCGCCGTTCTTCAACATGCGCACGACAGAGCTGTCCGTGTCGTACATGGACAATGCCAGCACCTTGATCTCGGGACAATGCCGCTTTAGCCAGCAGGCGGTCTCAAAACCATCCATGTCGGGCATGTTGATGTCCAGGAGAATAATGTCGGGACGGGGGAAATGTTTCAATTGCCTGATCAGGTCTTTCCCGCTACAGGCTTCAAATAGAACTTCGTACTCGCCAAAACCGCGTATCAGGCTGGCGAGTCCGCTGCGGAGTAGCACGTGATCATCCACGAGCACTACGCCTGGTTTAGCAGTTGTCAACATCTTGAGAATCGTTTAGGTTTAGGTGGTGTTGGGCTTCGCTACTAATCAGACCACCTCACCGGCATAACCAGGCACGGAGAAAAGGGGGTAAAGATCACCAGAGGTCTTGATCGAAGAATATATACGACGGCCGGGGCCAGGCCGATTGTAGTAAATTTATTATAATTTCCTGAGATGCCATAGATGAGTAGAAGTATTTATATTGCCCTATAGACCCCCGGGAGGGGTGGTGTCGATCCACGAAGCCGCAGGCGACGCTGTCCAGTGAAATTTAAAACGCTTATGACTCCACAGCCAGCAGTCGGGCTGTTTGCGGATGGCGTCTTCCAGTAGCCGGCCAAACCGCCGGGTGAGCTCTCCTTCCGGCAGCTCGCGCGGATGTTCGGCGATGGTAATCAGCTCCGCCCGGTAGTAGCCCCGGCGCGGCTTATAGAAACGGACAAAGACGGCGGGGATGTCTGCTATCCGGGCCCCACGCTCCGGCCCCCGGATAAAGGCCGTCGGCCGGTCGAAGAAATTCAGCCAGTAGGAGTTCTCGGGCCCGCTGGGCGCCTGGTCGGCCACGAGGACCAGCATATACTGCTGGTGTCTATAGGGTATGATCGCCTTGTTCATCCGGGTTGCCGGCAACAGCACCGATCCCGTACGGCCCCGCAAATGCTTGAGCAGCCGCTCGAAGATCTTGTTCTCTACCGGCATATAGGCGACCAGGAAGGCATAGCGCGTATGCGGCGGCATCGCCACATTAGCGATCTCCCAGTTGAAACAATGCCCCAGATGCAGCTGCAGCTTACGTCCCTGGTCATAATAATAGTCCAACAGCTCGGGGTTGTCGAGAGTAAATCGTTTTTGCAAAAACCGCGGGCTTGCCGACAGCAGCTTGATCATCTCGATAAAATTGTCGGTGAAGTTCCGGTAGAACCGCCTCGCGATCCTTAGCCGCTCGGCATCCGACCACCCCGGGAAGGCGACCGCCAGATTCGAAAGCACCACGTCACGCCTGTACCGGATCACCGCATACAACAACAAGGCGATGCAGTCGGACAACCCGTATAACAGCCACAACGGAAGCAGGGATAGGAGATAAAGCAGCCCATATACCACATAATACATAGATGGTCGTGTTACTGGTTGACCCAATTTTTCGCCTCCTGCTCGATATGATGCAGGTCGATCTTGACATGGAATTTGTTCCGTAGATGGCGCGCCAAGGCGTCTGCCGAATAGACGCTCCGGTGCTGACCGCCCGTACACCCAAAGCTCACCTGTAGGCTCGAGAAGCCGCGACGGATATAGTCTTCCACCGAGATGTCTACGATATCATAGGCGCTGTTGAGGAATTCCGGCATCCGCGTTTGCTGTTCAAGGTAGTCTTTCACGGGTTTGTCGCGACCCGTTTGCGTCTTGAACTCGGCAATTCGCCCGGGGTTGAGGATGCCGCGGCAGTCGAAGATGAAACCGCCGCCATTGCCGCCCTTGTCGTCGGGCAGTCCTTTTTTATAAGAGAAGCTGTTGATATGAACGACCAGCGGCGTGTTCTCATCCGCCTGTACGGGCTCGAACCTGCTGATGACCTGGTCCTGCACCATGAGATGCAGCAGCCGCTCGAACTCCGGCAGCACGATCCCTATCTGCTTATTACCCAGGAACCATTTGAAATTGCGCAAGGCCAGCGGGATGCTGATCAGGAAGTGCGCCTTCCGCTCGAACAAGCCGCGAAACCCATAGGCGCCCAACACCTGCAACAACCTGATAAGCACATAGCCGTTGTATTGCCTCACGAATCGCGCCCTATCGATCCTTGTGTCCAGCATGCGCTCTACCACATCCATGTAGTCTTCCAGCAGACCGTCCTTCCATTCGTCGGAAAGCTCGGCCTTGGCCTGCCAAAGGAGCGAGGCGACATCGTATTGCAACGCACCCTTCATGCCCCCCTGAAAATCGATGAAGTGCACATGGCCGTCCTGCAGCATGATATTCCGGCTCTGAAAGTCCCGGAACATAAAATATTTGTGATCGACATGCGTCAGATACGTGCTCAACGCCTCGAAATCGTCGATGAGCCTTTCCTTATCATAGGGGATCTCCAGGGTGTCGAGGAAATAGTATTTGAAATAAAGCAGATCACTCAATATAGCCTGCTTGCCGAACTCGCGCGAGGTGATGGCCCAGGAATAGTCCAGCCCTTCGTCGCCGAGGATCTGCAGCCTGGCGAGCTGTTCCAGGCTCTGCTTGAAAAAAGCATAGAGCCGGTCGTTATGGCCGTCCTTCTCCAGCTCCCTGAGCAGGCTCTGGTCACCGAAGTCTTCCTGGATATAGATCGTATATTCCTCGTTGATGGCGTAGATCTCCGGTACCGGACATCCCTTCGACCGGAAATGCCTGCTGTAATGAACAAAAGTTTTATTCTCCCGGACATTGTCATTGGAACAGGCGATATAGGAACCCGTCGCCGTGAGGATACGAAAATAGTTGCGATTGCTGCCGCTCTGGGGGATCTTCTCTATCCCGGCGATGGGGGAGACGCCCCCGGCAAAACCGGCATAAAGTTTTTTGATGTCGTCGATAACTTGCATGGGCTGCTAAGATAGCAAAAAACGAGCCGCAAGCGGTTCCCTGCCGCTAATGATGGCCGTTCAGGCCGACGAACGGAGTTCGTCCTACGGCGTCCCGCCCCCGCTGGGGCTGCTAACCCTTTGAGTTTCCTCCTCCGCCGCATTCGTATGCCTGCGCGCGGCTTTGAGCCCGAGGTTGCCGAACCTATACGTGAAATAGAGCTTGAGCTGGCGGCTGTCGCTGCCGCCCGAATCGCGGATGTACTGACCGGCAAAATTACTCGTCGCGGTATACGTCAACGTCCTGAAGATATCCGTAACCGAAACCTTGAAGCTCCCATGACCGCCCATCACGGTCTTCTGCATACCCGCATCCAGGTTCCACATCGTAGAGCTCTTGAGGGTGGCCTGCCAGATATCCGGCGTACTCAGGTATTCGGTGAGCATACCGGTCCAGCCCTTGCCCAGCCGGAGGCTATGCTGCGAATAGATCGTCGTGTGAAAGACATGCACGTCTACCCCTCTGCCGGGCCCGAAATCGGCCTTGTTGAGCGAATAATAGGTGTTCGCGCTGAAAAACACCGAATACCACCTATACACGAAAGGGTAGCTCAGGTTAAAGCTCGCGACATCCTGGTTCGCCAGATTCTCGCGGCGCACTATCGTCCTGGACCCTTGAGTAGTATCGGCCAGCGTGGTAGTGAGGTCTTTGGTATGGCTATAGTTCAGGGTGGCGGTGAGCTTGTACTTATACATGAACGTTAGGCCGACGCTATTGGTGTACTGCGGCCGGAGCAGCGTATTCCCCTGCGAGAAGGTATAGTCGTCCAGCTTGAACTCGAAGGGATTGAGGTCCTGGTAGGCGGGCCGGTCGATCCGCCGGCTGTAATTCAGCGTCCATTGCCTGTCGGGGTTCTTGTTGTATGTAATACCTGCGCTCGGGAAGAGATCGGTATAATGCCGGGTGAAAGAAGAGTCGTAGGCGGTGAGATCTACGGCCTGGCTCTTCCAGCCCGCAGAGGTTCCCTTGTCATTGGTGCTCTCGGCGCGGAGCCCGCCCTGGAAGACCCAGCCGGGGATGGTCCGGTTATACGTCACAAAAAGGGCATTGATGTTCTCCTTATAGTCGAAATTATTGCTGCTGAGACTGTCTATCTGCCGTTCGGTGCCGGAGAGATCGAATTCCTGGAAGTCATTGGTCGTCGTGACATAAGAACTCTTGCCGCCGTAACCCAAACGGCCTTTGAGAAAGGTTGCCTCATAATCCACCTTCAGACTATAGATACGGATATTGGTGGGCGAAAGGATATTGTAGTCATTGCTATACAGCAACGTCTTTTCCGTGGAGTCGAAATAATTGTTGGGCTGGAACTGGTTGCTGCGCAGATGAAAGAGGCTGTAATCCGCGTCGATATTGAGCTCGCGGCCGCTGCTGTCCGCATAATGATAGTCGAGATCGGTGTTGACATTGTCGCCGGTGGTCGCAGTGTGGTTGTTGGCCTGCAGGATCCGGCTGGTTTCGCCGGTGGGGATATAGCCTATCGGCGTGGTGCTGGTGGTGGCGATGGTTTCCATGGCCGAGGACCCGTTGACCAGCAGGCCCAAGGTACTCTTCGGGTTCAGAAACCAGTCCGCCCCCACCTTATAGGTATGCGTAGCAGGGGTGGACAGAAAGTTGCTACGTTGCGCAAAAGACGTATCCAGCTGTATCCGGTACATGGTAGCATAGACTTCGTACTGCCCATAATTGAACGAGTAGTCGCCATAGATATTGAAATGCGCATCCCGGTGGTTGAAGCTCACGGCCGCGTTGTACTTGCTGTAGATGCCGGCATTGTAGCCCGCGCTTACGGACATATTGTTCCCAAAGGCCGCGTTCTTTTTGAGCCGGATATTGATGATGCCGGCCGAACCCGCCGCCTCATATTTGGACCCGGGGTTGGCGATGATCTCGATTGCGGCGATGGAGGACGAGGGCAACGTCTTCAGGTAGCCGGCAAGGGTAGAACCGGCAATATACGTGGGCCGGCCGTCCACATAGACCTGGACCCCGTTCTTGCCATTGAGACTCAGGTTATTATCTTTGTCCGAAGTGACCCCGGGCGACTTTTTCAGCAGTTCCAGCGCGTCGGAACCCACGGCATTGCTATTGCCTTCCACGTTGAGGATCAGCCTATCGGTCTTGACTTCCACAAGCGGTCTCTGCGCGGCGACTATCGTCTGCTTAAGCTCCCGCGCGACGCGGACCAGCGTGATGGCCGGGAGCTGCACATTTCCGGCGGCCCGTGTTTCAAAATTGGCCGAACTTTGTGCCGCATAACCGATGTGAGAGATGGTGACGAAATAGCTGCCGGGGACGATGGCCGTAAAGGAGTACCCACCGGATGAATTTGAAATGCTTAGTTTTACTACTGAGGAATCCTTATTGTTTTTTAAGGCGATCGAAGCTCCAGCTAATGGTTTACCCTGGTCATCTTGGGCTAATCCTGTAATATCCTGCGCTTTCAATCCTGCATAGAACAATAGGATTAAGAAACATAAAGCTGTTATTCTCATGCGTGATAGGCGGTTAATGGTTTTATTGACAACGCAGCAATCGTGATTGTGCTAAACGTCCTACGAAGGAAAGGAAATTTTTTTTGAAGGCGCAAAGCCAAGGCAAAATATTTTGAGAACCGAATGGATTATATCAAACAGTATAAGAGTTTTATTAATAGCCATTATTTCAACGGCGCTATCCGGATCACTATAGGCATTACCCTTCCCGCCATTCTGCTGAGTCTGTTCCACAACCTGGGAGCCGGTATCATGCTTTCCATCGGTGCCATGTGCGTCGGCAACACGGATGCCCCGGGGCCGATACATCATCGCCGTAATGGCATGATAGCCTGCGTCTTAATTATTTTTCTTGTGACGTTGTTCATCCAGCTGGCCTCATGGTCGGTGTGGCTCACGGGGACGCTGGTCTTTGTTTTCTGCTTTCTGTTCTCCTTCATGGGTGTCTATGGCGCAAGGGCCGCTTCCATCGGTCTCAATGCCCTGCTGGTGATGGTGCTGAACATCGACCGGCAGCATACTCCGCTCGAAAGCCTGGTCAACGCAGCATA
>DASYZH010000076.1:0-11298 GCA_035946435.1 Puia sp.
AGGCTGTCGTCGAGCTGGTTGGCCAGTTTTGCGGCCAGGTCCTTTTTTTCATCCGGGGCCTGGTTACCGACCACTTTGACGTTGACGGCAAAGACAAAGGGACGGTGGTATTGGTATTTACGGGGAACGGTACAGGAAAAGAGTCCGGCGACGGCGACCGCGATCAATAGCAATGCAGGGATGGGAAAAGATACAGTAACTTGCCGGCGGCGGGACATATTAGACAAACCGAATTCTTTTGTGTAAACTGATAGGCTATGATGATCACGAAATCGCAGGTCAAATATATTCAAAGTTTAGCCCATAAAAAATTCCGCGATGCGGAAGGTGTTTTCGTCGTCGAGGGGCCTAAGGTCACGTTGGAGCTGTTGATGGACCCGGAGCTGCGGCCACGGCATGTCTATGCGATAGCAGATTGGACCCGGAAATTGCCGCCGGAGATTGTGCAGCGGCTGGGACCGGGGGGGCTGGTCGGGATCGGGGAGGCCGAGCTCGAACGCCTGAGCGCACTGGCTACGCCTAATCAGGTCGTCGCCGTTTTCGAGAAACCGGTGTTTCCGGAGCCGGTGTGGGCAGCGGGGGTGCACCTTGTGCTGGACACGATCCAGGACCCGGGGAATCTGGGTACTATCGTCCGGCTGGCCGATTGGTTCGGCATCTCGGCAGTCGTGGCCGGGCCCGAGAGCGCCGATGTCTTCAATCCCAAGGCGGTCCAGAGCACCATGGGCAGCATCGGCCGGGTCAATGTCTTGTATGAGGATCCCGTGGCCTTGCTCAGCCGGTTGCATTTGCCGGTGTATGCGGCGGTGCTGGAAGGGGAGAAGCTCTATGGCCTGCCGCGCATCCGGCAGGGGTTTATCGTGATCGGCAATGAAGCGCGTGGCATCAGTGACGACCTGCTGAAGCTGGCTACCCGGCGCGTCACCATCCCGCGGATCGGTGCGGCAGAGTCGCTGAATGCGGCCGTGGCCACGGGGATCATTTTATCTCATTTGGTCGGATGATGTTGCGGAAATCGTCTGTCCCTCGGACCAACCGCGTCCCGCGGTCAAGCTGATCCGTTAGCGGAACTGGATGGCCCGGGCGGGTTGCATGCGCCGGACGATGATCGTGGGGATCATCAGCACGAGGAAGCAGATGACGAAGGTCCCTGCGTTGACGAGCACGAGGTGCCACCATTCCAGCTTGACCACGGCCTTCGAGATAAAATAGGCGTCTTCGGGGAGGGTGATGAATCCATAGCGTTGCTGCAACCAGCAGACGAGCAGTCCGAAGCAATTGCCCAACAGCAGCCCCAGCAGGGTGATGATGCCGCCCTGGTAAAGGAAGATGCGCTGGATGGAGCCGTCCGTCGTACCGACGGCTTTCAGGACGCCGATCATCGGCGTGCGCTCGAGCACCAAAATTATCAGGCAGGTAACCAGGTTCAGGGTAGCAACGACGATCATAATGATCAGTACGATGATGATGGTATTGTTCTGGAGGTTGAGCCAGTCGAAGATATTGGGATAGATCTCTTCCGTGGTACGGCTGCCCCAGTCCTTGGGCAACGAGTCGAAGATCGTGTTACTTACTTCCCAGGCGGTACGGTAGTCGTCGGTGAAGAGCTCATAGCCGCCGATCTCGTTTGGTTTCCAATTGTTCAACCGCTGGATGAGCCGGAGATCGCCGATCACGAGGAGCTTATCATAGTCCTCGATGCCGGTTTTATAGAGCCCGCAGACGATCATGGGCCGGATGCGGGGCGGACCGTCCGGCTGGATGAAATAGATGAGGACCTTGCTGCCCACGCCGATCTTCAGTTCTTTGGCCGTGGTTTGGGAGACGACGATCTCGTTGCTATAGCCGCTGTCGGGAAAACGGGGCCAGCGTCCGGCCTTGAGAAAGCCCTGCAGGTTGCTCCAGTTGTAGCTTTTTTCAACTCCCTTCACCTCGACGTAGTCGATCCCTTCCCCGCTGCGGATCACGGCGTATTTGGTGGCAAAAGCCTGAACAGTGGTAACATGGGGTGTGGTTCGCAGGAGGCGGAGGACGGTGTCGTTGGTCTCCATGGGGGCCTCTTCCGAGATCACGGCCCGGTTCGCCGCATAATGCTGTACGCGGATATGCCCCCAGAGGTTAAAAACCTTTTGGCTGATGGCATACTGGAACCCGTTCGTGAAGGCCAGGGTAAGGATCATGGCCCCTACGCTGATCACCGTGGCCGTGATCGCCAGCCGGATGATGAACCGGGAAAAGGACTTTTCCCGGTTAAAGGCGATGCGCCGGGCTATAAACGAGGGTGTATTCAAACGGAATGTTATTCAGTGGTCAAAAATAACGGGTGCAGGACGACTGGTAAAATTTTTGTGCTAATATTATGCTTATGAATCGTATTACCCTCGTATTTCTCATGTTGCTGGCGGCCGGCGGTCTCCAGGCGCAAATCCCCGATTTCGTCTATTCCCCCTCTGTAGGTTCGCCGCAATTGTTTATGGCGGGTGACCAAATGAAGTATCCGATCCTCCGGCTGAACAGCAGCGATCAGCTGGAGCTGCATTTCGACGATCTGGACGACGGCGCCGTTAAGAATTATTACTATACGTTCGTTTTGTGCAATGAGGACTGGACCCCCGCCGATGTAAGCGAATTCGATTATCTCAAGGGATTTTCGCAGATACGCATCGACAACTATACGATCTCCTCGATAGCGCTCACCCGTTATACCCATTACCAGGCGACCCTGCCGGACCCCAACTGTATTCCCATCCATAGCGGGAACTATATGCTCAAGGTCTTTCTCGACGGGGATACGTCGAAACTGGCCTTCACCAAGCGGTTCCTGGTCGTCGACGCCCGGATCCCGGTCCACAGCCAGATGATGCAGCCGCAGGACAACACGCTGGCCCGGGCCTTTCAGCATATACAGTTCGAAGTGAATACGGCGGCGGTGAATCCCGCCAACCCGCTGGATCAGATCAAGGTCGACGTGCTGCAAAATTACCGGTGGGACAATGTCATGAGAAACCTGAAGCCCACCTTCGCCATCAGCAACGATCTGCAGTATAACAATCCCGACGACCTGAATTTCGAGGGCGGCAACGAATGGCGCTGGATCGATCTGCAGAGCTTCCGCTATCTGAGCGAACGCATCCAGAGCGCTGCGGCCACAAAGGTATCGACGGATATCATCGCCAAGCCGGATGGGGACCGGAGCATGAAGGAATACTATTATTACAAGGATCTCAACGGGAATTTTTTCCTCAATACCACCGAACAATACAATCCGTTGTGGCAAACGGACTATGCCACGGTGCATTTCAGCTTTGTGCCCGCGACGGGCCAGGCTTTCCCCGATAAAGATGTGTATATGATCGGGCGGTTTTCGGGCGGCGGGCTCAACGATTCCACCCGGATGACCTGGAATCCCGACAAAGGCTGGTATGAACGGGCCTTCTTTCTGAAGGAGGGTTATTACAGCTATGCCTATGTAACGGTCGACAGATCCGATGCCACGATGAAGCCTTCTTTTGCGCAAACGGAGGGCAATCACATCGATACGGAGAACAATTATCTGATCCTGGTGTACTATCGTCCGCTGGGTGCGCGGGCTGACGAGCTGGTGGGTATTTCGCGGTTCAATAGTCTCAATAAATAATTGGCGGATAGTTTGACCTTCCATATCTTTGCAGCGGCAAAGTCTTATACGACCAGCTCCCGCTGAACCCCGCCAGGGCCGGAAGGCAGCAACGGTAGGTGGTCGTAGCGGTGCGATATAAGTAACTTTGCCTTTTTTTATTGGTGGTAACTGAGCGTCACTCCCCCCGTCCCAAGGATATATCGTATCTTTGAACTCCAAATTTAAAGCATCATATTATGAAATTCTTCATCGACACGGCCGACCTGGCTCAGATCAAAGAAGCAAACGACTTAGGCATTTTAGATGGCGTTACGACCAATCCTTCCCTGATGGCGAAAGTGGGCATCAAGGGCGAAGCGGCCGTGACGAACCATTACAAGACGATCGCAGAACTGGTAGATGGGGATGTAAGTGCGGAGGTGGTATCGACGCAATTCGATAAGATCATCGAGGAAGGGAAGAAACTGCATGCCATCCACCCGAATATCGTGGTGAAGGTCCCCCTGATCAAGGACGGTATCAAGGCGTTGAAATGGTTTAGCGACAACGGAATCAAGACCAATTGTACGCTGTGTTTCTCTGCCGGTCAGGCTATCCTGGCGGCTAAGGCCGGTGCTAATTATATTTCGCCTTTTATCGGCCGTATCGATGACAGCAGCTGGGACGGGATCGAGCTGATCGCCCAGATCGCCGAGATCTATTCTATCCAGGGTTTTGAGACGGAGATCCTTGCGGCCTCCATCCGCAGCCCGCTCCATATCGTAAAATGCGCGGAAGCCGGCGCCAACGTGGTGACGTCTCCGCTGGAGTCGATCATGGGCCTGCTGAAACACCCGCTCACGGACATTGGCCTCGCCAAGTTCCTCGAGGATGCGAAAGCGTGGAATTAATTGAACTGTCCCGATCATCAAAAGATGATCGGGATCTCTTCTCATGCGTGATATCTCCCACAAGCAAGTCACTTTGCGTACTGCCCGGGCGGTAGGCGTCGTATTTTGCGGTGCTGCCACCATCGAGCTGATCCAAAACGGGCAGCTGCCCAAGGGCAATCTCTTCGACGTGGCCCGTGCGGCCGGTTTTCTAGGCGCGAAACATACGGCTCAGCTGCTCCCGCATTGTCATCCCGTGTCGATCGACGGCATGGAGATGACATTCGAATTTTTGGACCCCGCGGCGCATGCCGGATTGCTGGGTGAACGTGCGGCCGGCGCAAGCGGCATCGTGATCATCGGCGAGGCGCGCTCTATCGGCCGGACCGGCATCGAGATGGAGGTGCTCACCGGGGTGTCGGTGGCGGCGCTGGAGATCTACGATATGCTCAAGCCGGTGGACAAACAGCTGGAGATCGGGCATATCCGGCTGCTGGAGAAAAAGGGCGGCAAAAGCGACCGCGAGCGGTATTTCGCCATGCCGCCCAGCTGTGCGGTGCTCGTATGTTCGGATTCCACCGCCGAAGGCAAACGCGAGGACAAGAGCGGGAAGCTGATCCGCGACATGCTGACGGCTGCGGGTGCCGAGGTCCGGCACTATGCCATTGTCCCCGATGAGCAAACGGCGATCCAGCAGCAGATACGGCAATGGGTAGCCGAAGACATCCAGTACGTCTTTACTACCGGCGGCACCGGGCTTGGGCCGCGCGACAATACCGTTAGCGCGGTGAAGGAGCTGCTGGAACGCGATGCCGACGGCATCGCGGAAGCCATGCGCGTCTATGGCCAGCAGCGTACTCCCATGGCCATGATGAGCAGGGGAGTGGCGGGATCGATCGCCCATACCCTGGTCGTGACCCTGCCGGGCAGCAGCGACGGCGCGCGGGAGTCGCTGGAAGCCATTCTGCCCGGCGTTTTCCATGCACGCAAGATGATGAAAGGAGGTGGCCATTGATAACCTACCGCGAGGCGCAACAGCTGGTACTGGAGCAGGCCCGGAGCTTTGGCACGGAGACCGTCACGCTGGAACAGGCCGGCGGCCGGGTATTGTCCGGGATCATCCGGGCCGACCGGGATTATCCCCCTTTTCCCCGTGCCACGATGGATGGCTATGCGATGCGGTTCGGTGATCTGGAACAGGGTATCCAACGATTTGCCGTAGTTGAGACCATCATGGCGGGACATGCGGCGGTGCGCCCCATCCGTCCCGGGGAATGTTATAAGATCATGACCGGCGCTGCCGTCCCCGAGGCCGCGGATATCGTTATCCGCAGGGAGAACATGGAAGAAGGCACGGACTATGCCCAGATCCTGCCTATCCTGCCCGACCCCCTGCCTGCGGGCACCCTGCCTGCACCGGCCGACCCGCGTTTTCCCTGGCGCAGGTTTCAGAATATCGCCCGGCAGGGAGAAGACCTTGTCGCGGGGACCGCGGTGATCGACCGGCCGGTGGTCTGCGAGCCTGCGGTGATCGGCCTGCTGGCTACACTCGGCCAGACCGTGGTAACGGTGGAGCGTATCCCAAGCATCGGGTTGCTGACCACCGGTAATGAAGTCGTCCCACCCGGCGATCCCATAGGCCCGGTGCAGATCCGTAACAGCAACCGCTGGCTGCTGGAGTCCGCATTGAAGAAAAGCGGGGCCGGCTTCGCCTCGATAACCCATGCCCCCGATGACCCGCAGGTACTGCGGGCGGCCATCGGGAAGGGACTGGAACACGATATCCTGATCCTTTCCGGCGGTGTTTCCGCCGGTGATGCCGACTTCGTTCCCGGGACGCTCGCGGCTGCGGGCGTGCGGCAGCTCTTCCATCGCATCGCCATCCGGCCGGGTAAGCCGGTGTGGACCGGCGTCGCTCCGGGTGGCTGTATGGTCTTTGCCCTCCCGGGCAATCCCTTTTCTTGCCTGGTCAATATGATCCTGCTTATCCGGCCCTATCTCCGGGCCTGTTATGGGTTGCCGGCTACCGCGCCGCTGGGCCTGCCGTTGGCGTCACCCCGCAAAAAGAAGTCGCCGCTTGACGAGTTCTTTCCCGCCAGCCTGCATGGCGCTCCCGCGGCCCTTTCACCGGTAACGCTCAATGGATCGGGGGACATCCGGCTGGGCATGGAGGCCAATATGCTGGCTTTGCATCCCGCGGAGAGCGGCGATCTCGAAGCCGGGGATTCCGTGCTTTGTTATGCGATATGATATTGGACCGGCGGAGCCTGCCTGCGGCGTGCCGTCAGCCGCCCGTCTCGAGGGTGTATTGCTGAAGGCCCTGGGCGTTTGCGATGCCGATGTGTTTTCCGTCGACGAGGATCAGCCGTTCCTGCGCCAGCTCGTTGATGGTCCGGAAGACGGTTTCATAGGTGGCGCCTACCAGGGAAGCCAGGTCCTGGCGGCTCAGGGTAAGACCGAGATAACCTTCGACGGTGACGCCAAACTGTTCCCGGAGTTGTAGCAGCGCCTGCGCGACGCGGCCTTTGACCTGCATATGGGCGAGGTTGCGCATCTTTTTTTCCGACTCCTGTAGTTCATCCGCGAAGAACAGCAGCAGCCCCTGGGTAAAGCCGGGGTTGACGCGGATCGCAGCCTGGAAGAAGGCGAGGTCGATGTAGCAGGCGGTCACCGGTTCGAGCGCCGTAGCGGAAATGGGGTAGTGATGATCCATACCCAGACCGCGATGACCGAAGATGCTGCCTTTGCGGGCGAACCGGATGATCAGCTCTTTTTCCGATCCCCATTGTTTGTGCACCTTGACAGTGCCGCTGTACACGAAGTAAATGCCTTTGACGATCTGCCCCTCTTCAAAGATCAGCTCCCCCTTCTTGAATTGCAAGGTTTTGCGGTGGGCTTCCACGGCGGGTATCCATTCGGGGAGACATCGCTGGCACAAAAAGCAGGAATGGAGATCGCAGTTGTGGGCCTTTTGCTTCATGTTTGCAAAATAGGGTTATCTATTCAGATTACAAACATGGCTACCAGCCGGATACGGCGAATTTCGTATCTTTATAGACGCGAAAATGCGCACCTGATGGTCTTGATCAACGACAAATATGGAAGAACGTTCCGTACCCTGCGGGTAAGTCTTTTGCAACATTGCAATCTGGGCTGTGTTTATTGTGTGGCGGGGGACGAGGACCTGAAAGCGGCCAATAGTTCGCATGAGGGGAAGGCGTTGAAGGTGGAGGAATTGCTGGCGGTTATCCGGCGGCTGCATGGACAACTGCAATTCACGACGATCCGTTTGACCGGCGGGGAGCCGTTGTTGTATCCCGGGCTGGCCGCACTCGTCGCGGGTATCCGCGAGGCCGGTATTCCGGACATCCGGCTGACGACGAATGGATTTTTGCTCGAGCGGCAGGCGGCACCCCTCAAAGCCGCCGGTCTGGAGGCGGTGAATGTGTCGATCGATGCCGTCGATGAGGCCGTTTTCTTCGAGATGAGCCGGCGGCATTCGGCAGAACGGGTGATCCGGGGCATCGATGCGGCGATAGGGGCAGGACTCGACGTGAAGTTGAATGCGGTGATCATGAGGGGTCTCAACGACACCCAGATCCTGCCGTTGCTCGGGTTCGCCTTCTCCCGGGGAGTGAAGCTTCGTTTTCTCGAGGTGATGGCCATGGGACATCTGCATGAAGATGCCGGGCGGTTCCTGGTGACGCAGGACGAGATGCTGCGGATCGTAGGCGAGCGATACCGGTTCTTGCCGCTGACGAGGGTGGCCGGCGCTACGGCGCGGTATTGGCGCACGGACGAGGGGCAGGTGTTCGGCATCATCGCGAATGAAAGCGAGCCGTTCTGCCGGGATTGCGACCGGCTTCGCCTGGATAGCCAGGGCCATATCTACGGCTGTCTCAGCAGCAACCATCCTATCGCGCTGGAACTGCACGAAGCGGAAGAGGCCTGGAGCCGGAAGCTGGCGGCCGCACTGGAACAAAAACAACCCCTACGCTTCACCGGTAGTGACCTGAGTATGTTAAAGATCGGAGGATGACGCCGATGTCTGGCCTTCGGCCAAAAGAAAGGACAATGAAAATTCACGTATACGCCGGGCTGAAAGATTACTTTGAGCCGGAATTCGAGGTCGAGGGCGAAGCCCGGAATACCGACGAGCTGAAAACGTTGCTCGTGGCGATCAACGGTAAGGCGGAGGCCATGTTGTCATCCTGCCGGTTTGCCGTGGAAGAGGGATTCATCGACAATGCTTATAAACTGAACAGCCATGACACCATCGTTATCATTCCGCCCAGCAGTGGGGGGTAGGGAGGTGCTTAGCGCAGAGCCCATCGACATGGTGGGAATGCTTGCCGGTGCACACCATCCGGGCGCAGGAGCGGTCGTCCTGTTTAGCGGCGAGGTGCGCGATAACAACCGCGGCCGGCCGGTATCGCACCTGGAATATGAGGCGTATGCCCCGCTGGCGGCTAAGATGATCGGCGAGATACTGGCCGAAGCGAAGACCCGGTGGTCCTTACAGATCGCCGTTGCGCAACATCGCACGGGCGTCGTGGCCGTCGGGGATACGGCCGTGGTGGTGATCACCGCCTCCGCGCATCGCAGCGAGGCGTATGCGGCCAATCGATATATCATCGATCGCATCAAACACGAGGCGCCGATCTGGAAGTGCGAACACTATGCCGACGGCACGCATGAATGGGGCAATAATTGCAATTGCCACGCCGTCACCGGCGATGTTTCCAAACATATTTACGAAAGCCATGGGTGAGGCGCCGCTCGGGGACGGGCGCGGCGGCTACCTGATCGGGCTTGTGCTTTGCGGCGGCGAAAGCCGGCGGATGGGGCGCGATAAAGGGCTTATGCTCAAAGACGGGATGCCCTGGGCGCAGTACTTAGGGCAGCGGCTGACGGCCTATGCGCAGGTCTTTTATTCTATCCATCCGCGGCAGCTGGGGGCGTATGCAGCGATACTGCCTGCGAACCGGCTGATCGTCGATTCCCTGGATATTCCCGGGCCCTTGAATGGACTGCTAAGCGTCCATGCCCGGATGCCGGAAGCCGACATCCTGCTGGCGGCCTGCGATATGCTGGATCTCGATACCGCGACGCTCGACCGGCTTGTCGCCGCCTGGCAGGTGCACGACCCGGCGGACACGGATTTTATCGCTTATGGCGACGAGCGGCTTTGGCAGCCATTTGGTTGTATCTATACCAGCCGCGGACTCAGGAAGGCGGCCGGGCATTCCGGTCTGCAATCGCGGCATTCCAGTCTGCAATCGCTTTTACGCGCCGGGCGGACGCAGGGCCTGCGGATCGCCAATGCGGCGGCCTTTGCCAATTACAATACGTTATGAGAAAGCCCCTGCCTCCGGCAGGGGCTTTAAGCTACTTCAATTTCTTTTAAGCTACTTCAATTTCTTTTGTAGTGCCTGGTCGATGGCATCCAGGAATTCTTCCGTATACAGGTAGTGTTTGCCATGTTCGACCTTGTTGCCGTGTACGCAGATGGCCAGGTCCTTGGTCATCTTGTCGCCTTCTACGACTTCGATACAAACGGCTTCGAGGGCATTCGCG
Source organism: Puia sp. (assembly GCA_035946435.1). Lineage (GTDB taxonomy): Bacteria > Bacteroidota > Bacteroidia > Chitinophagales > Chitinophagaceae > Puia. The sequence goes on from DASYZH010000076.1 coordinate 10,066, forward strand.
AAGTCGATGAGCTCCTGGTTACCGTCCAGTTTTCCCCGGAAGGCCAGGCCGCGGGTCCAGGCAAAGATCGAGGCGATGGGGTTGGTGGACGTAGGCTTTCCGTTCTGATGGTCACGGTAGTGACGGGTCACGGTACCGTGTGCCGCTTCGGCTTCCATGGTCTTGCCGTCGGGGGTGACCAGCACCGAAGTCATGAGCCCCAGCGAGCCGAAACCCTGGGCCACGGAATCGCTTTGTACGTCGCCGTCGTAGTTCTTACAGGCCCATACGTAATTGCCGTTCCATTTGAGGGCGCTGGCGACCATATCGTCGATCAGCCGGTGCTCATAAACGATGCCGGCGTCCTGGAAGGCCTGTTTGAATTCTTTTTGATAGATCTCTTCGAAGATATCCTTAAAGCGGCCATCGTATTTTTTCAGGATGGTGTTCTTGGTAGAAAGATACAGCGGCCACTTTTTGCTCAGGGCCATGTTGAAGCAGCTGCGGGCAAAGCCTTTGATCGATTCGTCGAGGTTGTACATCGTCAGGGCTACGCCGTCGCCTTTGAAGTTGAATACTTCGAAGGTCTGGGGCGCGCTGCCGTCCTCTGGCGTGAAGGTCATCGTGAGCTTGCCTTTGCCCTTGATCACAGTGTCGGTCGCGCGGTATTGGTCGCCAAAGGCGTGGCGGCCGACGATGATCGGTGCGGTCCAGTTAGTAACCAGGCGGGGTACATTCTTCATCACGATGGGCTCGCGGAAAACGGTGCCGTCGAGGATATTGCGGATGGTCCCGTTAGGGCTTTTCCACATCTGTTTCAGGTTGAATTCTTTGACGCGGGCTTCGTCGGGGGTGATGGTGGCACATTTGATGCCTACGCCGTATTTTTTGATCGCATTGGCGGCATCGATGGTAACCTGGTCATCCGTCTTGTCGCGATGTTCCACGCCCAGATCGTAATATTTGATATCTATATCCAGGTAGGGGAGGATCAGCTTGTCTTTGATAAATTTCCAGATGATGCGGGTCATCTCATCCCCGTCCAGTTCGACGACAGGGTTGGTAACTTTAATTTTTTTGGCCATATTTCTTCTTTTTTTACTCTAAAGGGATAGCAAACCTAAGGCAAATGCATTGTTAGACAAATTTTTCTTTTTTGTATGTTTGTGTACCCTGCCGCCGGTGGCGGCTACTATTAACTGAGGCCCATGCTGGATCTTTTGCGGCAATTTGTGTCGGGATATGTGGCGTTGA
>DASYZH010000077.1:0-2990 GCA_035946435.1 Puia sp.
AAAGTCTTGGAATAGCCCAGGTCATTCACCAGATCCGTGAACTGGCCGGCCATTTCGTCGGGGTCGGTAGCAGGCTCATACTGATATTGCTTCCACTTATCGATATTTTTTTTAATGAAGAGCCCTTCTCTCACAGGAAAAATTTAGACTTTATAACTATATTATTATGGCTAAATATAGTAGTTTAACCGGAATTATAATAATCCGGGAAAAAAGACCTTCCGCATGCTGAATGTAAAATTGGACACCGGCTTTAATATCGAGGTGGAGATGACCATTCCCGCCCTTTACAAACGCTTTCTGGCATGGGGCATCGACGTCCTGATCATGATCGCCTATTACATCATCCTCAGCCGGGTGCTGAACGCCGTCATCGGCATGTCGTGGATCGAACACACGTGGATGGTGGTGCTGTTCGGCCTGCCACCATTTTGCTATCACCTGCTTTGCGAGATCTTCCTCAACGGCCAGAGCATCGGTAAAAAGGCGGTGCGGATCAAGGTCATCTCCGCAGACGGTGGTCAGCCTTCCATCAGCCAGTACCTCATCCGCTGGCTGTTCCGTACCGTTGATTTCCCCGTGTGGATCCTGCCCGCCATTGGCTATAGCAGCCTCCCCTGGTGGAGCTCCGTATTCCTCTTCGGCGGGCTGGCCTGCATCCTGATCTCGCCGTACTCCCAACGTATCGGCGACCTGGTAGCCGGGACCATCCTCATCGACACGCGCAACCGTCACTCCTGGGAAGATACGGTCTTCACGGAGCTTTCCGACAACTACCAGCCCCGTTATCCGGAGGTCATGCAGTTGAGCGACAAGGACATCAATACGCTGAAAAGCATCATCAATTCGGTGAGTAGATCCGGGGATTACGATCTCTCGATGCGTATTGCGGACCGCATCCGGACCAAGCTGAACCTGGCCAGCGACCAGGACTCGCTGGAGTTCCTGCAGACGCTGCTGATGGATTACAACTATTATTCTACGCGGTGACGCCGCCGGTCTGCGGGGGGGCAGCCACGACGGTCCCTAAGTCGGCCGGAAGGCCGTGATCAGCACCATTCCCAGAATACCGAGCAGGAAAAAGCCGAGCGCGATGATCATCATCACTCCTACGAAACGGTAGAAGGCCCGCATATTCTTAAAGGCAGTATTGAGCTGTACCTGATCATTGCCCGTCAGTGCTACCTGCATCCTGGTGGCGAAATTGTAGAGGTAGAGACAGGGAAAGAAATTCAGGATCGCGATCAGGATATACACGAAGGCAATGGGCGCGGCCCCGATCCCCGCTACCCCGCTCGCGCCCACGGAATTGAACAGCGAGGAAAGGATGGATAGGAACAGGATGGCCACTACGACAAAAAGACCGCAGAAGATAAACCCCGCAACGGCCAGGAACTTGGCCCAGCGGGCCGCATCCCGCAGATAGGCCATCGCCGCCTGGTCCACCTGCAGATCGAATAAGCCACTTTGCATCGTTGATTCCATAGCTGCAATTGTTTGACGAAAGGTAGCCGCTTCCGCCCGCTTCGCAAAAAAATATTAATATGCCCGGGCGAACAAGACCCGCTGTTTGCTGGGCTTGCCGGTGAGGATACATTTCCCTTCTTCCTGCGGATTGTCGAGCGGGATACACCGGATCGTCGCCTTGGTTTTATCCTTGATCGCCTCTTCGGTGGCAGGAGTGCCGTCCCAGTGCGCGAGGACAAATCCGCCCTTCTCATCCAGCAAACGCTCGAACTCGGACATGGTATCGGCACGGGTGATCCGCGCATCCCGGAAGATCAGGGCCTTTTGGTACATCGATTTCTGTATATCTTCCAACAGATCGGCGATGTACTTCGTCAGCCCATCCATCGGTACCGTCTTTTTCTCCTTGGTATCACGACGCGCGATCTCTACACTTCCGTTATCCAGGTCACGAAGTCCCATGGCGACACGCACTGGCACACCCTTTAGCTCGTATTCGGCAAATTTGAAGCCGGGACGATTATTGTCGTTGTCATCGAATTTCACGCTGATGCCCGCGGCCTTGAGCTGTGCGGCCAGGTCCCTGCCCTTCGCGTCGAGCTCGCTTTTCCGCTCGTCCCCTTTATAGATCGGGACGATAACGACCTGAAGGGGGGCAATTCGAGGCGGCAGGATCAACCCGTCGTCGTCACTATGTGCCATGACCAGCCCGCCGATCAGCCGGGTGCTGACGCCCCAGCTGGTGGCCCATACATAGTCCAGCTTATTGCTCTTGTCCGAGAATTTGACCTCGAAGGCCTTGGCGAAATTCTGCCCGAGGAAATGCGAGGTCCCCGCCTGGAGCGCCTTGCCGTCCTGCATCAACGCCTCGATACAATACGTGTCGACGGCGCCGGCAAAACGCTCGCTTTCCGTCTTTACGCCCTTGATCACGGGCACCGCCATATAGTCTTCCACAAATGTCGCATAGACATCCAGCATCTGCCGCGTTTCGGCAACCGCTTCTTCCGCCGTAGCGTGCGCGGTGTGGCCTTCCTGCCAGAGGAATTCCGAGGTACGCAGGAAAAGCCGGGTCCGCATCTCCCATCGGACAACGTTCGCCCACTGGTTGATCAGGAGGGGCAGATCCCGGTAACTCTTGATCCAGTCGCGGTAAGTATTCCAGATAATGGTCTCGCTGGTGGGGCGTACGATGAGCTCTTCCTCCAGCCGGGCCTCGGGGTCTACTACGACCCCACCCCCGTTCGGGTCACTCTTCAGGCGGTAATGCGTCACCACGGCGCATTCCTTGGCAAACCCCTCCACATGGGCGGCTTCCCTGCTGAGAAAGCTCTTGGGAATGAAGAGGGGGAAATAAGCATTGACGTGGCCCGTATCCTTGAACATCCGGTCCAGCTGGTCCCGCATCTTCTCCCAAAGGCCAAAACCATATGGTTTGATGACCATACAGCCCCTGACCTCCGAATGGTCGGCCAGTCCCCCCTTGATCACCAGATCGTTATACCACTGCGAATAATCCTGCG
>DASYZH010000078.1:0-5129 GCA_035946435.1 Puia sp.
AGCTCACCGTCCCTGACCTCGGTGGCTAACACCTCGATCACGTTGCTTTCCCCCTCGATCTTCACCTGGTATTTATCGCCCCTCACCACGACCACCTGGGCGCTTATCGAATTATGCAGGCTTTGAAACGAAGCGATATCCCTGGTCACGGTGACATCGGAGCCGTCTCCATGGACCACGCGTTGCGGATACCCGGCAATCGCGATACAAAAAAGTAGAAGGGAAAGAAAGGCAAGTGAACGCATAACGTAGATTTTAGCGGAAAATGCCCAATTTCCATGCAGGTTTGCTATCCTGTTGAAAATCAAAACAAACGAATCCGCCCTAGCCCGGAACACTGTTCGCTTTCGATACAGCGGCTGTCCCGTTTCACCCGGCCCATCCGGCCTGGCAGTAGCCGGTAGCCGCCGCGGCCCCGGCGCCGATCACCGCAGCTCATCCGCCGAAAACGCAAACGGCAGCAGCAGCCCCGACCGCTCCAGCACGATGACCTTCCCCGTTTCTCCTCCAAGGATCACGCGCATCGCCTTCCCCGTGCGCTGTTCGAACTCCTGCAAACTCTGCCGGCAGATGCCGCAGGGCGAGATCGGCCGGTCGCTGACCCCCTTCTCATTGTGATAGCTGATCGCCAGGGCCTCGATAGGCAACCCCGGATGCTGCGCACCCGCTACCGATAGCAACGTCCGCTCCGCACAGATCCCCGCCGGAAACGACGCATTTTCCTGGTTGGTGCCCGTGATCACGACGCCGTTCGCTAAGCGCGCAGCCGCCCCCACCCGGAAATGCGAATACGGCGCATAGGCATGCACGGTAACCTTCCGGGCAGCAGCCAATAGCTCCGCATCAGCCGCAGCCAGTTCGGCATCCGACCCATATTCTTCATAACGAAGGGTAAATTCCTTTTGCATACCACTGGTTTATAACCATGAGAATTTATAGAACATACTCTTTCTGCCCAGCTTCCCCTTGCTGAAATATTTCGTCAGCCATTCCTGAGCTTCCCGGAAATGCGGCTCGGCCTGCGCGATAGCCGCAGTGAGCTGCTGCAACGGCTGTTGTATCTTGGTATCCGCCACCGTCGGCACAATAGCGGAAACCTGCGCCTTTGCGGCGAACAATGCACGATCCGCACTGTCCAGCATCTGTTGGATCGCCGCATCCGGCTTCGCAGGCTTGAACTGATCGTTCCGGTAGTCGATAAAAGCATTAAAAAGGGTGATGGCCTGGTTAAAAGTCCTGCTCGCGAGATTAAACGAGTCGATGACCCTGTTCTGCCTGTCCGATTCCGCCTGACGCTCGTGGTTCTCGACATCGACCCGCAAATGCCGGATCATATCGGCCGTAGCGGAATTGCGGACACCGTTCCGCTCGATCCGGTTGGCAGCGATGGCCTCCCGGGTCACCGTGTTCTCCGCATCGTAAGCTTTGATCGAATCCTCATAGTTGAAATAAGGCCTAGTCTTGTCGACACCCGTCCTGCCATTGAAGAAATCCTCCGTGGTCACCGGGTAATACAAAAACTCCCACAAAGGATCAAAGGGCATATGGGTAGCGATAAAGGTCTCCGGTGTTGCCTTGAAGTACGCCTCATTGATCTTCCGGACAAAGACATTGTTCTCCACGTAACCGGAACCCCAGGTGGGATCGAATAGATACCAGCTCCCGTCGACGACCGCCGCACTCCACGCATGCGGGATATAGCCGACAAATCCCCGCTCCTTGGTATAACCCTGGACCACCACACTCTGGATACCTACCTCGTTACATATCGCGGTAAACAACGAAGCATAGTTCACACAGATGCCCTTCCGGGTCCGCAGCGGCCGGGCAATGTCCTCGGTAGGGTCGTCATAGAAATTCAACGCGAACATGTTGACCACATCATAATCGATCTTATCCGCGATCCAGATAAAGATCGCCCTGGTCTTTTCCGTCGGCGTAGTAAAATGCGCATTGACATATGCCGCGATCCCCGCCACCGTGGCTGACGATGAATCGGGCAGCTTTAAAGCCAGGGCATCGATTTGCGCATAGTGGTTGGGTTTAGATGCCGGCTTCTGCGCACAAAGGGTCAGCGACAGCAGCAGCGCCGGTGCAAGGGTTAGCCATTTCATAACCAGGGTATTCCAGTGTTTACTTGATCTTTTTAAATAGCCTATTCCACCGCACGCCATGATCCCAGCTCATCCAGATCAGCGCGGCCTCACCCACCACATGGTCCTCGGGCACAAAACCCCAATAGCGCGAGTCCTGCGAACCATGCCGGTTATCCCCCATCATCCAGTAATAGTTCATCCTGAAGGTGTACTGCGTTACAGGCTGCCCGTTGAGCCAGAACTTCCCGTCCTTTAGCTCGAACTGGTTGTGCTCATACACCCGGATGACCCGTTGATAGATCGGGTAATTCTCCGGTGTCAGCGTCAGCGTGGCGCCCTTGGCGGGGACCCATACCGGCCCGAAATTATCCCGCGTCCAGGTCAGGCTGGGCGTATAAGGCCAAACCATCTCCTGGCTGTCGATATCGGGTTTAATGCTTACAGCCAGCCCGCTCTTGACCATCTTCTGATGCGCAGCCCAGGTCAGGAGTATATCGTATTGGTTCGCCATCCCCGTTGTCTGGAACTCTTCAGGCTTATTGATGTCGACGTCGTACTGGTCTTTCATCGCCTGTTCGTCCAACTGCTGACCTTTGGTAACGACGGTATAATTGGTCTCGGACTCGTCCGGGAAAGGTACCGGCTTGCCGTTGATCCACAGGACCTGGTTCTTGATCTGCAAGGTGTCCCCCGCAATGGCTGTGCAGCGTTTGATGTAGTTCTCCTCTTTGTCCACCGGCCGCATCACCAGCGGGTACTGATCGGGATTGCCCAGCACGATCTGCCGGCCCGAATCCATGTTCCCGCGGCCCAGCTCCCGGCAGATCTCATAATAAGGCCGCAAACTCTGGTACTCGGGCAGGTTGATCACCGTATCGCCCTCAGGGAAATTGAAAACGACCACGTCGTTGCGCTTCACCGGGCTGGGGAACCACCTGGTATAAGGAATTTCGATCCATTCGACGTACGAATTGCCATTGGTCACCGGCATCGTATTATGGACAAATGGGATCGATAACGGCGTATTCGGGATCCTCGGACCGTAACTGAACTTACTCACAAAAAGGAAATCGTTGATCAGCAATGTCTTCTCCATAGAGCCCGTGGGAATGGTGTAGGCTTCGAAGACGAAGGTCCGGATCAGCGTCGCGGCTACAACGGCAAAAACCCCGGCATCGACCCATTCGCGCGCCGTCGACTTTTTATATTTCCGGACACCCTCGTTACCGACAAACCGCGTCTTGGGATCCATCCCGATCACAATAAAATACAACCCCAACGTCAGCACGATCAACGCATGCTCCCAGAACTTGAATCTCCCGAATGTCTTGATGAATTCAACCAGTAACCCCAGCGTAATGAACCAGCCCACCACGGGGATGAACTGCAGAAAGAACCAGATCAGGGGTCGATTCGCAATCCGCAGCATTTCATACGTATTCAACACCGGAATAAGGGCTTTCCAGCCAGGCTGGCCGGCCTTCGGGAACAATAGATAGGCGCCAAAAGCGGGCAGGATAAATAAGACCAGGGATATCAGACTAATAACGGCAATCTGGTGAGCGTCCATGTAAGCTTAGAATTTTAAATGTTCGGGTGATGCCGCGCCAGGCGGCCGCTTGGAATCCCGGCAAATTTAACTGAATAATTGGCCTCCCAAGGGCTTGACCCCGAAAGTTTTGGTAAAAAATCGGCCAATTTCTGCCCCATGACGGAACCCCGGAGCGGACCGGCAGGGGAACCCGACTATGCCCGCGTCCCAGCCAGGATCTCCGCGAGAAGCCCGCTGATCTCCTCTGCCCGGTTGTGGATCATCAAATGCCCACCGCCTTCGACCACGTGCGTGGGCTCTACGCGGTTCAACGGGAAAATATGGTCCCTGCTGCCATGGATATGATACAAAGCGGCCGGCTGCCACTCGTTTCGCCAGCCCGCAATCTGCCGGATAGACCATTGGAGATAATGCGGATCGACATTCCCCCGGTATTCCCGCACCAACTGGGAATCCGCCCGGGTCTCGACACCGAGGAAGTAGTCCTGTATCGGCGCCAGCAGCCGGCAATTGGCGGGCGGCGTCCATTTCCCCAGCCCCAGATGTGCCGTCATTTTGATGGGAAACGGCAGCTGTCGCCAGTTTCGAATGCTCGATACAAGGATCACCGTGGCGGCGGGAAACAATTTGGCGATCTCGATGGCCATCATTCCACCAAAAGAAACACCCAGCAACACCGGCCCTTCCCGCGACGCATCCCCGATCGGCGAAGCCGGTCCCTGCGACGCATCCCCGACCGGCAAGGCTGGTCCCTGCGACGCATATGAAATGCCGGCCTTCATCCGCTGCGCATAACTATCCAGCGCTTCATCCCCCTCGGGCATCAGCCAGGACAAATGCGCCCAGCTCACCCCCGGCACATCCAACCCATCGAAGATGTGATGATCGGCCCCTAACCCGCTAATGCAATACACCGTCGGCATGTCCTACTTTTTCGGCAACACATAATTCTCTACATCGTCCCTGGTGATCGTCTTACCGGATAAGATGATCAACCGCTCGACGACATTGCGCAGCTCGCGGATATTCCCCGTCCAGTTGTGCTGCTGCAACGCCTTGATGGCGTCTTCGTCGATGGCCTTCCTGGCGATGCCATAATCTCCGCAGATATCGATGAGGAATTTCTCGACCAATAACGGAATATCATCCTTCCGTTCATTCAACGACGGCACATGAATAATAATGACGCTCAACCGGTGATAAAGGTCGAGCCGGAAATTCTTTTCGTCGACCTCCTTCAGCAGGTCTTTGTTCGTGGCGGCGATCACCCGGACATCCACACTGATGTCCTTATCACCCCCCACCCGGGTGATCTTGCCCTCTTGCAACGCCCGCAATACCTTGGCCTGAGCGGTGAGACTCATATCCCCGATCTCATCGAGAAAAAGCGTTCCGCCGTTGGCCTGTTCGAATTTCCCGATCCGCTGTTTTACCGCGGAGGTGAACGACCCCTTTTCGTGGCCGAAAAGCTCGCTTTCGAT
>DASYZH010000079.1:0-11666 GCA_035946435.1 Puia sp.
AAACCAGGCAAAGAAGGCCGAGAAATATTACGAGATCAAGAAGGAATACCGCGAGCTGAGCATCGAGCTTGCCAAGGCTGCATTGGAAGGGTTTAACCTGACCTATCGCGATCTGAATGAACAATCGGATACGGAGACGGATCGGAAAGTCCGCCTGGAAGCGGTAATCGCTACTGAAGAGGCCGGTCTGGAGCAGGAGCGGGTAGGATTTATCGAGAAAGAGCGTGCCCTGCAATCCATGCAGCATACGTTCAACGATCTGTTGCAGAATTTGCGGACGAAAGAGAACGAGAAGAACCTGGCGTCGCAGCGGTTGAATTTTTTGAAGGAGAAAGAAGCTTCCTTGCACGAGTTCCTCGGGAAGAGCGAGGGACAGCTCAAGGGACTGGATGAAAGCATTGTTTTTACCCGCGCGCAGGCGGTTGAGGAAGAGAATAAGCTATCCGGGCTGCAGGAGCAGCTCGAATTGTTGAAGGATTCGGTCGACGACAGTCGAAAGGTCTTCGATGAGCGGCGAGTGACAGTTGACGGGTTGCGCCGCGAGAATGCGCAGATCCAACGCGACCAGTTCGAGGCGGAAAAGAAGGTTGCCGTGGCGGACACGTCCATTCAGAACCTGCAACGGAGCATCCGGCAGCTGGAAGAAGAACGGACGGTACGTGACAGCCAGCTGAAGCAGCTGGAAGAGGAGCGGGTCTCCAAGGAACAGGATCTCGAAGCGAAGCAAGCGACGTTGCGGCAATTACAGGATCAACATGAGCGGACGAAAGAGAATATCCTACAGGCGCAGGGACAGCTGGAAGTACTGCGCCAACGTCTCGCGGATGAAAGCCGGGTGCTGGATGCCAAGAAGAATGAACACGATCTGCTCAAGAGCCTCATCGATTCGATGGAAGGCTATCCCGAGAGCATCAAATTCCTGCATAAGAATCCCAACTGGAAACAGGATGTTCCCATTTTGTCGGACATCATCTATGTAAAGGAAGAGTTCCGCGCGGCGGTCGAAAATGTGCTGGAGCCGTATCTCAATTATTATATAGTCGATAATCTGCAGGAGGGCATGCAAGCTGTGCACCTGCTCGACAACAACAAGAAGGGCAAGGCCAATTTCTTCCTGCTGGACAAGATCGCGGGTCTGCCCGTCGCTGAAGGGCATGTGTTGGAGGGGATGATCCCGGCGATGGGCGTGATCGAGGTGGATGAGAACTATCGCCGGCTGGCCGAGCATCTGCTGGGCAATGTCTATATCGCCGAGAACGAAGAGGCGATGGCCGCCAGCAATGGCGCCGTGGTGCTGGAGAAGAGTGGTAAATATGTGAAGGGGAAGTATTCGCTTACAGGTGGGAGTGTGGGACTGTTCGAGGGGAAGAAGATCGGCCGCGCCAAGAATCTGGAGAAGCTCAAGGAGGAGGTCAGTCGGCGACAAACGGTGGTAAGTGATCTCAAGACGGCCATCCAGGAAAAGCATACTGAAGTCGTGGGCTACAACGAACAATTGAAAGAGCACGCGATCCGTGCGACGCAGGACGATATCAACCGGCTGACCAACCTGGTATTTTCGCTGGAGAACAAGATCGAGAACCTGCATTCCATGCAGGGGTCTTCGCAGGATCGGCTCGAAGAGCTGCAGCTGAACCTCGAAGAGACCATCGCAGGCATCGAGGATACGCGGAATGCCTGGTCCGAGCTGGTGCGGATCGTGGGCGAATTGAAAGAAAAGGCGCAGGCGGCCGAAGCCGACTATCGCTCCGCGGAAGTGGCGTATAATAACGCTTCGGCGAGTTATAACGAATTCAATCTGCAGGTAACGCGGCAGCACAGCCGCATCAACGGGTTGAAACAGGAACTGCAGTTCAAGACAAGGCAGCTCGATGATCTGCGGAACCAGGTTGAGGTCAATGCCTCGCAGCTGAAACAAACCAATGAGAGCATTGCGGAAAGCGAAGAGCTGCTGAGCGGTTCGGAGGATGTCCTGCTCGGGCTGCTGCGCCGGAAAGAAGAAGAGGAGAAGACCCTGAATGAAGCGGACCAGGCTTACTACAATCTGCGGAATGCTTTGGGTGAGCGGGAAAGCGAATTGCGGCATAAGGTCAAGGAAAAAGAACAGCTGGAGCATCTGCTCAGCGGCATCAAAGACCGGCTGAACGAATTGAAACTGCAACTGGCGGGCATGAAGGAGCGGCTGCATGTGGAATTCAAGATCAACCTCGACGATATCATCGACCAGCCCCGGAAGGGCGAGGTGCCAGTCGAAGAGCTGCAGGAGAAGGCGGACAGGATGAAAAAGCGGCTGGAAAATCTCGGCGAGGTCAACCCCACGGCCATCGAGGCTTTCACGGAAATGAAGAAACGGTATGAGTTCATCCTGGAGCAGAAGAACGACCTGGTGAGTGCGAAGGATAGTCTTTTACAAACTATTCAGGAGGTGGAGGCTACGGCTAATCAGCAGTTCCTGGACACGTTCAATAAAGTCCGCGAGAACTTCCAGCGGGTATTCAAATCGCTGTTTACCGAAGAGGATACGGCGGACATGATCCTGGAGAATCCGGAGAACCTGGCCGAGACGGGGATAGATATCGTAGCCAAGCCGAAAGGCAAACGGCCGTCGTCCATTAGTCAGCTGAGCGGTGGAGAAAAGACGCTAACCGCTACGGCGTTGCTGTTCTCGATCTATCTGATCAAGCCGGCGCCGTTCTGTATCCTGGATGAGGTGGATGCACCGTTGGATGATGCCAATGTAGGCAAGTTCACCAATATGATCCGGCAATTCAGCGAGAACTCGCAATTTATTATTGTGACGCACAATAAGATGACGATGAGCACGGTGGATGTGATCTATGGGGTTACGATGCAGGAGCCGGGGGTGAGTAAGCTGGTACCGGTGGATTTCCGGGGGTTGAATTAGGGTTATGCCATCGCGGGCTTTCTCCTTTTTGGTAGCTCTACCTTGAACCTTACTTTTGCATTCAGGGCATTAAATACCCTGAGGACCGTGTCGATACGGGCGTTGGTGAAATTATTCTCCAGTTTCGAGATTTGCGCTTTCTGTACCCCGACCAGTTTTCCTAATTGTTCCTGGGTCAGGTTTTGATGGAGGCGCGCTTCTTTTATGAGAAGACCGAGCAGCTCGATCTTGAGCTCCTGCTCGAAAATATTTCTGTTGGAAGTGCCTTCTTTTCCGATGTGGGTGTCGATCATGGTCTCAAGGGGGACCGTTTTGAGTTTTTTGGTAGGCATGTTATATCTGTTTTAGGTAGTGTGTTCGTATCGTTTCCGCGCGCTTATCCCAAAAGGCGAATAACCGGTAGTAGGTTCTATCGTACAGGGTTCTGAATTCCCAGATGTTGGCGGTTAGCTTTTTAAAAAGCTCCGGGTCGTTTATCACCTGCGTCTTGCGAATATTGAAGTAGATCTTTTCCCGGGCTTTTGGATCCAGACCGTTCATAAACTTCACCGCATTCGGTAGAAACCCCACCTCAAATCCCTTTTCCATATGACCATTTTGTCCGGTGTAAAGGTAAGCAAAAAAGTTTCCACATCGGGAAACTTTTTTTTGATAGGCAGAGTGCGTTTTGGGTTCGGCGGCGTGCTAACGTGTTTTGCCGGGATCGACGGCGGTGGGGGTGATTGCCGGGCCCACGGGCGCGGTTTCGTGGTGGCGGAGCCAGGCGATGAGCTCTTCGGGATGATCTGTTTGGATGCCCTGGATGTTTTGTCGTAGCAGGACCGACCAGGTAGCCGGGCTTTCGTGGTCGCTCTGGGCGTCGAGCCAGAGGGCGATCCCCCGCTGCCGGACATAGCGTTGCTGGAGGGTGTCATAGACGTTGTCGAGCACCGCGATGTTTTCTTTCTCCAGGAAGCTGTCGATCTGTTGCCGGGTGGCGTGATCATCGGGCAGGCTGTTCATCAGGGGCACTTGCGGAGCGACGGCGCGCCATTGTTCGTATTGTCCGGGTTTGTTGAGATACACGACGACCTGGAGTTCCATGTGCGCCGCGCGGATCTGGCGCCAGGTCCCGGCGACATCGGCCTCTTTGAAGTCCAGGTAGATATTGATCTTGTCTTTGCAGGCGCGGAGGGCGTCGCGGAATTCGGGGATATGGTCGCCATGCGGCGCGGCGCCTGGGTTGCGGACGACGAGGCGGTGCAGTTCCGCAAGGGTCAGCCCGGCGATCGTACCATGGCTGCCGGTCATGCGATCGGTAGATGCATCATGATTGAGAACGAGATGGCCGTCGCGAGTGGTGCGGAGGTCGAGCTCGACGTAGTCGGCGCCGCAGCGAATGGCGTCACGGATGGCGGCGAGGGTATTTTCGGGCGCATGCTCATGGTCGGCGCGATGGGCGATGATGACGAAGGAATGTTTTGAGATGGGGAGGAGCGTCGCGGCAGCGACCGGGGCGGGGGGTGGGGCCGTGGCGTCGGATGTGCCGGGGGGCTGCTCCGTCTTTACGGGGGCGCTGATGATATGGAGATAGCGACCAAGCCAATAAGGGAGGAGCCAGATATCTCCGGCGCTATATTCCGCATGGCCGTTGCCGTTGCCATCGAGCTGGAACCGGTTCGCATTGTGCCGGCTCACCGGCAGCTCATCGGGCGGCAGGACTTCGGCGATCGTTTGTCGTCTGAAGTTGGGTGCGATAGGCACGATATCCTGGCGATGACTATTGGTAACGGACCAATCGATCATATCCAATGGCGATCGTTGCAGGTACCAGACGGCGGCATCGAGGTCGAATTGCGGGGTGCCGGTGATGGCGGTGGCGAGATCCCACGCCCCTTCTTTTTCCGGGCGTTCTGCCTGCCAATGGTCCAGGATGGCGGCTTTGAATCTTCTACGCAGGGTATCGTTAAAGGCATAGCGATAGAGTCCCCAATAACCGAGAAAATACATTTCGTCATCGCTATGGTTCCAGCCTTCCGAAAGGCGGCGACTCAGGGCATCGGCATCCGGCGGCGCCGGTCCGATCCCGCTCATCGGGCGGGTGAGGTTGTCGAGATAGCCATATTTATTCATGAGCTCGAAGGCTTTGTCCCGGTAGATCGGCTTGCCGGTGAAATGCCAGGCCGTCTCCAGCATGGCGATGATATTGGAGGAGTTGATCTTGCGGTCGCCGACCATTTCAGGCCGGGCGTTGACATAAGCGGGATTCCAGCGTCCCCAGGTCGTAGGCTTGCCGTTCCAGTCGACAAGGTAGAGATCGTGCCCGACGATATGCGACATCAGGCCATCCAGTAACCGAATGGCTTTCTGCTTCAATGCCGTATCGTCGACGACATCCGCTATGACACCGAATGCGAAGACATGGCCGATCGCTTCATCGCTGCTGGTCGTCGACTTCCAGTCCCATTGTGGATCGGGGGCATGTTTCCACACCTGCGTATCGGCAGCAGCATATCCCCGCCGTTCAAAAGAGCGCGACGGGAAGCCCTTGAGGGAATTGATCGTGTACAGGCGTTCCATGGCATCCAGCGACTCGCGGCAGTTCTGCAGGGCTCCGGGGTCATGTGTAACCGCATAGCGGAAGGCTTCCGCTGCGAGGTACATGGACGTCCAGAGTCCATCGTTGTCGGAGTCTTCGAGGCTCCCGGTGGAGAGATCGCCGTCCTGCATGCCCGCAAGCATGGCATTAAATCCAAGCCGGATATGCCGGTCCCGTACTTGTTTTTCGAAGAACACGGCTTTGTCGTAGAGGGTCATCGGATCGAAGTGGAGGGCAGCCAATCCACGACCGGTGAGGATCAGTACCTGGCCACCGGGTCCTGCTGCGATGTCCACGACGCTGTCACAAGGGAGCCAGCGGCGGGAGGCGAAATAGTCGAAGTGGTTGTCGCCGGTTGCCGAATACCGGCCGGGCTGGGGCGAATGCCCGACGAAGGCACCGCGGGTAGAACCGAACCAGGTCTTCCCGTTGATTCGGCGGATCACGGTGATGTCCGGGCAGGGAAGGCGACGAATAACGGTGATATCCGCTGACGGGAGCCGATGGTCGATTGCGCCGGCCGGGGTGTCGTTCAGCAGGAAATAGCCGTTGTGCGTTCCTACGAGGATGCCGCTGTCCACGGGTTCCATGCAGGTGAGGTCGTTACCGTGGTAGATGCGCCGGCATTCTTTGGTCATCGGAGAGAACCAGGACAGGGTATGCTGTCCCAGCACCCAGAAGAAGTGAGCATGCTCGTCCCAGCGGAGGTCGATGATGGAGTCTTTGGAGTGGCTTTGGTATAGCAGCAACGAATCCTTGAAGTATTGAAGCGAATGCCCGTCGGAAAGCAGGAAAGAAAAGCCGGGACCGCCGGCGACCAGGGTGACGTTCGGCACCGGGAGATAGAGCCTGCCCGCCCAGGCATTGCTGAGGATGGCCTGGGTATCGGCGTAAACGAATTGCCGATCGTAAAGGGTGAGGGCGGTTATTTTTCTGTCGAGCAGGGGCCGATAGGATTTATCGGGTGTAAGTTTCCCGGGGTAGAGGAAGGCGCCATGCTGAGGCCGCAGGAGGCCTTCCGACGAGAGGACCTGGATGACGTTATTTCGGTCGCAGGCGACTTTCATCAGCCGGGCGATAGCAGACTCGTACTTGACACTATAATCCTGCGGGTAGGCCGTGTCTTTATAAAAAGCCTGGCCATTGGCGGCCAGGCTGATGAAAAGTAACAATAGTGTACGCATTTTACCAGGGTTCGTTTGTGCCTTGCAGTAACCAAAATTTGGACCAGGAGCTGTTGTTCCCATCGGGCCCGATATAGGAAGAGGGTTGCAGGGCGTTGATGGCTACTTGTGCATTGGCGGAGTTGTTTTGCAGCTCGGAGTTGTTGTAGCCGAACCTAACGGGTATAGCCCCACGATAGGCTGCCCAGCCGATAGTAAGAGCGGGATAGCCGGTCCGCCGCCAGTCCATATAGGCCTCATTGCAGGCCTGCCAGGCGGCAATCCATTTTTGTTCGATGATCTGCTGCAGGGTGCCGTTGAAGGCTACGGCGGATTGCGCAATATAGGTGTTGTAATCCTTCACGCAGCCATAGTAGTTGTTCACGTCGCCCTGGTAAGAGGAGAACACCTGCCAGGTGGTGAAAGAAGCCTGGATACCGGCATAATACCAGGCCGATGCCGACTGGCCGACATTCCAGCCTTTGAGCGCCGCCTCGGCGAGGTCGAAGCAGATCTCGCTGTAAGAGGCGATCCGCTGGGCCAGCAGCGGACCGTAGGGCTGATCGTAGATCCCTTTGCGCAGGTAGGAGACATAGTTATTCAGCGATGTGCCCTGCTGGCCGGAGAGATTTAAATTATACTGAAAATCGGGATAGCCGGAGTAGCTGGTAGGGATGCCCACATACATGGAAGAGGTATCGTACAGGTTTTTTGTCTGGGAGCTCGTTGCGCCCCAGGGCCTGTCCTGGGTGTAGGTAGCGGGATCGAATTGCTTGTAATTGTCGGCTGTTGCTGCCGCAGGGTTGATATAACGGATGCCGCCGGAGAGCAGCGTGAGCGTCGTATCGTCGCCGGGGGAGAACATGCCGGCATTGACCTGCGTGGGGGTGACGATGGGTTGGGCCATGATCACGATCCGCGGATCGTTGAGCGCTTTGAGCGCCATCGTCAATGTTCCGCACATTTTGTTGCGATCGAACCCGGAGGCGCCGGCGCCATTGTACAGCAGGCTGAACTGGTAGGAAGAGGCTTTGTCCTTGCCGGGGAACGTCATCAGGCAGTCGTCGGCTGTGCTTTGGAATACGCTGTCGGCGATCGCTTCCACTTGTGATTGGACGTTTGTTTTTGCGGAAAGCCGCAGGTAATAGCGTAACAGCAGGGAGTAGGCGAATTTTTTCCATTTGGTGGGATCGCCGGCGTAGAAGACATCCGAGGACTGGGTGGTGGGCGTGATCTCCGGATGGTCCGCCATGGTCCCGCTGAAATGCGGAATGGCGGCTTTGAGATCGGCGATCACCCTGTTGTAGATGCTTTGCTGGGAGTCGAATACCGGGAACTGGTAGGCTCCGCCCTGGTCGCCGCTGATGGCCATGGAATCGGGCGCGTCACCCCAGAAATCGGCGATATTGCCGAAATTGAAGGCGCGCATGACCAGCGCTACGCCCTGGTGAAAATCCCATTTATTGCTAACGGCTTCCTGAAGGAGAAGTTTGTTATTCGTGAGTGTGGCGTAGTTGGTGGTCCAGTCGAAGTCGCCTGGGTCCCACTGGTAGTCGCTCATCGTATAGTTAAACGCGTCCTGGTAGGTCTGCTGCATGGTTCCGGAGATATCCCCCGACCCCAGGTTGCCATACCAGGTAGCGGTGGAGGTGAGCACTCCGGCCATCAGGTAATCGGGTGAGGATGCCGATGGCGTGATATTATTGGGATTCGTGTTGAGGACGGAGAATTTCTTACAGGAACCGAGTCCTATGAGTAGTATGGAAAAAGTGCAGATTGTGATGATCCTTTGCATGGTGGTCATTTTTAGAAACGAACATTTAGTTTGAATCCTACCGGGATGGTCCATGGGGCTATGTTGTAATATTCTTCACCTTGTTTGAACTGAGAACCATTGCCCTGGGTCGATGGCGTATAGTTGAAGGCCTGTTCGGGGTCGACGCCGGCTTTGGCCTTGGTCCAGAGCAGTACATTCCGGGTATAGAGGCCAAGCGAGACGCCCTGTACTTTCATCGAACTCGCCAACTGGCGTGGAAGGGCCACCATCAGGCTAAGCTCGCGCAGCTTGATGAAGGAAGCGTCGAACATATCCATGCTGCCAAAGCTCCAGGGACCGTTGGTGACTGCATCTTCGTAGTCGTCGTAGATGGTGGTGTTTGGATCGCCGAGGTTTTCGATATAGCCGCCGTTGCCGTCGCTGCGTACGCCCGGGTAGAAGGCTGCGTCGTAGATGGGGAAGCCGGGGACGGCGGTGCTGTTGGGGCCACTGGGGTCGTTGTACAATCCGCCTTTCGCCTGGCTGGGTCCACCCACGATATGATATTGCTGGCGGCCCTGGATCTCGATGTATTTGGCGGGATTGGATTTCAGGTACCCGGGGATGTTATTCGCATAGGCGGCCGGGATGGGAATGCCTGCATTCTCCTGGCTCCGCAGGTTGGCATCAGAGCCCTGGTAGCGATAGGTCTTGGAGTAGAAGATACCGCCGAGACGCATGTCGACGCTGGCGTTGAGGGTGATCATCTTCCAGGTAACGGAGGTTTGGAAACCCATCGACAGCTTGGGGTTGAAGTCGCCGATGACGCGTTTGTGCTGGAAGTCACCGCCGTTGAGCTTCTGGATGACGCCGTTGGAGGTCAGCAGCGGCCAGCCGTAATAGGGCGAGCCTTTATCCGTGACGGTAGCGACCTCGTTGTCCCAGAGCTGCCCGATCTTACCGTCGCTGATGATCTGTTTACCGGAGGCATCGAACTGGTTGGGTATCGGCTGGCCTTTGGCGTAGGTCCAGGAGCCGCTGGGGCCGTCCTGCCAGAAGGAGAAGTAGGGTACGCCGGCGGCGAGGGACATGATATAGGAGTTGTTATGGGTGTAGTTGACGTTCAGGTCCCAGGTCCAGTCCCTGCTGGAGACGATGGTGCCGCCCAATTGCAGCTCGATGCCTTTGCTGCGGACGAGACCGGCGTTGATCTGGCTGCGGGTGTAGCCCGAGGAGCTGGGCGTGCTGATGCCGAGGATCTGGTTCTTATTGTCGCTCTGGTAGACGGTGCCGCTGAAGCGCAGGCGGCTTTGGAAGAAGGCCAGGTCTATGCCGCCTTCGGTGGAGACAGCGAGCTCGGGTTTCAGGTTGGGGTTGAGGAGCGAAGAGGAGAGCGATTCGGTGGTGATGCCGCCGAAGCTGCCTATCCCAACCGTGCCGTAGAGGTTATAGGGGTCGGTGTCTTTGCCCACGCTGGCCCAGCCGCCGCGCACCTTCACCAGGCTCACATAGGGGCCGAAGTTGAATAGCTTATGCAGCAGCAGGCTCAGGGATGCCGAAGGATAGAAATAGGAATTATTGGCGGCGGGCAGGGTGCTGGACCAGTCGTTCCTTCCGGTGAGGTCCAGGTAAGCTATATCGGCATAGCCGAGGGAAATGGTGCCATAGGTGCTGTAGATGGCTTTTTGATAATGGCCGGAGGTATACCGGACATTCGCCTGGGCGATGTTGGAGACGTTGAAGAGCTCGGGGGCGATGATGCCGGTGCCGGGAGCGGAGTAGACCTGGTTGGTGGAATTGTTGTCGTACTGGAGATTGCCGCCTGCCGACGCGCTGATGTCGAACTTCCCGGCGAACCTGTTCTTATAGGTGACGAGGAAATCGGTGTTGCTTTCCGTATTGTAGAGATTGGCGAGCCCATAGTAACCATTGAGCTCGGCGTCCAGGCTCTTGGAGATCTTTGTCTCGCGGTTCTCGTAGTAGAGGTCCTGAGAGTAGCGGATGAAAGTGCTCCAGTGCGGATTGAAATTGAAGCTGGCCTTGAGGTTTCCGAACAGGTGGTTGCGGAGGTAGGTGTTATTGGTTTGATGGAGGACGAACCAGGGGTTGTCTGCGACGTTATTGCCTACGGAGGTTTCGGGTGTCGGGGCCTGATCCACGCCGACGGGCGGCAGCGGTTTCATCTGCTGAATCCCCGGTGTCTGCCAGTAGTTCTGGATCTGCCGGATGTCGATGCTTGCAGGCAGCTGTACCGCATCGGAAAGAGCGCCATCCGAGTTGCCGGCGGCGATATTGGGAGTGCTGGAGCGGGTATAGTTGATGGAGGAGGACAACTTGAAGGCGCTGCTGATCTTATGTTCTACATTTAGCGCCAGGTTATACCTGGTCAGGCCGCTCGTGGGAATAATATCGCTGTTGTAGAAATTGCTGAAGGAGAACCGGTAACTATCCTTCTCGGTGGAATTTTCCACCGAGAGGCTGTTGGTGGTAGTGAACCCCGTGTGCACGAGGCCTTTGAGGTTGTTGTGAGAAACCAGCGGCAAGGCCTTGTAGGTGCCGTCGGCTTGCAGGGGGCTATTCCATTGGATGGCATCGATCCCCTGGTTGAGCGGGGTGCCGAAATAATAATTGTTCCAATTGGGCACGTCGACGATCACCCCTTTCCAACTGTTATAACCGTTGGCGACGGTATAAGGGTCGGTGCCCATAGAATAGTCCAGATTGCTCGGGAAATAGTGATAGGGGACGGCTGCTTCGTCGCTGGTGCTGAAGGTCATGCCCAGACCCTTGGCCCGTTTACCGGATTTGGTGGTGATGAGCACCACGCCATTGCCGGCGCGGGAGCCGTAAAGCGCAGCGGCGCTGGGGCCTTTGAGGATGGAGACGCTTTCGATGTCGTTGGGGTTGATATCGGAGATGACGTTGCCATAGTCGACGTCGTTCCCGCTGCCGTTGTTGAGGCCGATGTTGTTCATGGAATTTTGCATGGGGACACCGTCCACCACGAAGAGGGGCTGATTGTCGTTATTCAGCGAGCGGATGCCGCGGATGACCACGCTAACGGAGGAGGTAGGGGACGATCCGGTGGTGGTCACCGTTACGCCGGATACCTTCCCTGACATCGAGGTAAGCATATTGTCTTCGGGGACGCGGTTCATGTCTTCTCCGCTGACGAGGCCGACGTCGTAGCCCAGGGATCTTTTGTCGCGGGTGATGCCGAGTGCGGTCACTACGACTCCCGACATCTGCTGGCTGTTGCCGGCT
>DASYZH010000080.1:0-30951 GCA_035946435.1 Puia sp.
GATAGAGCCGCGGAGTGTAGTAAACGGAATTTTCCTCGTACAGCCGGTCTCCGCAGGTGACCAGCAGATCGAGGTCGCCGTCGCCGTCGGCGTCGAACAATGCGCAATCCATGTCTTCCTGCCAATGCGTGCTATCGGACAAATTTTGCGAAGTAAAGCGGCCATCGCGTTGCTGGATAAAAACTTTCCCTGAAGCATTAAAAGCTCCGCCGACAAAAAAATCCGTGAGCCCGTCGTTGTTGAGGTCTCCGGTGGCGATAAAAGGTCCGAGCTGCGAGTATTTTTGCGGCAAGAGCGTTTGTGCCGCAAAATCGTTATAAACGTTTTCTTTGTGCCGGTAAAGGATATTCGTTGCGGTTGCAGCTTCTGTAAAGAGAAGGTCGGCGTCCTTCTTTTTGGAGGGCAGGGTGTGGGCGTCTTTTTGCCATAAGGTGAGCGTGGTGTCCGCCCGAAGGTGATAGAAGGTCTGGCAACGATGATCCGGCCAGTCGATGGTCAGGGAGTCGATCGAGGTGTTTTTTCCAAGTCCGAACAATAAGGTTTGATCTACGGAAGACAGGTATCCTCTCACGGGGCTTTGTTCCAGCATTTGCCGGTTTCCGGCGGTTGTCAACCATAGTTTGGCGCCGATGCCGGCCGTGTTGGGCGGGTCGCCTTTTAAGCGGATGCGCAAAAAATGGCTCGTAATGGGCCGGTCTTTTTGAATGGTATGGTTGATAAAGACAAAGGGTTCTTTATCGATATTGTTTACCACGAGGTCGAGGTCGCCGTCGTTATCGAGGTCTACGTAGGCGGCGCCCGCGGACATGGAAGGCAGGTCGATGCCCGCCGCTGCGGAAGCATCGTCAAAATGATCATTTTGCCGGTTGAGATAGAGGTAGTTGGCGAGGTTAACGTGGTCCAGGGACGCCAATTTCTGCCTGATCAGCCGATGCTGTTCCTGCCGGGTTCTGGCGCTGGAAAAAATGGTCTTGCTGAAATCGAGGAAGTCCGAATTGATAAAATCCCGGCCGATGCCATTGGTGATATGGATGTCTTTCCAGCCGTCATTGTCAAAATCCGCCAGGAGAACGCTCCAGCTCCAGTCCGTCGCGGAGATGCCTGCCAGCTGACCGATCTCGCTGAAATAGGGAATGAGGGTATCTCCGCTTTGATAGGTACCGTTGTTCAATTGCAGCATATTGCGCATGAACTGGGGCTGATAGCCCATGGAGCGTTCCAACTGGTAACGATCGTAATTCATGGGTGAGAAGCTCATCTTTTTCCGCCGGTTGCATTCCGGGAGCATATCGAGGGTAACGATGTCCGGTAGTCCGTCGTTATCGAGGTCTGCCGCGTCGACGCCCATGCTGGAGTAGCTGGTGTGGCCGGTGGAGGCATGTAGTCGATCGGTAAAGGTGCCGTTCCGGTTGTTGAGCCAGAGGAGGTCGTCGGAGACAAAATCGTCCGAAACATAGAGATCCGGCCAGCCGTCGTTATTGAGGTCGCTGGCTATTACACCCAGGCCGTAGCCGCAATCCCTGATATGCGCCTCTGCGGTCACATCGGTAAAAACCGGGTGTCCGAGACCCCGGGTGTCGCCGTCGTTGCGATACAACTTATCATTGGCGGGCGAATGTCCGCTGAGGTCTTTTGGGTAAACGGTGTTGGCATTGGGTCCGTTGAGCAGGTAACGGGTGAGATAGCAATCCAGGTCGCCGTCCCCGTCGTAATCAAAAAATACGGCCTGGGTGTTGTAGCCAACATCTGCCAGGCCGTATTCCGCTGCTTCTTCTTTAAAGGTAAGGTTATGCTGGTTAATGAATAAGAGGTTTTTGGCAGGGTGCAGCAGGTCTTTGCCGTATACGCAGATATAAATATCATCGTAGCCGTCGCCGTTGATATCCACGATGCTGACGCCCGTCGCCCAGACGGCAGTCGAAAGTCCCGCCTTTGCCGTGATATCCTCGAAGGTGTTGTCGCCTTTGTTGATATAGAGCCGGCAGCTGGTTTGGTTGGCGGTAAAGACGATATCCTTGAGACCATCGTTATTAAAATCCCCGATGCCTACTCCACCGCCCATGTACCCGAACTCATCGATAAAGGAGCTGGTAGAATCGTCTTCCGTGATATCATTACGGAAATGAATACCTGATTGTTGAGGTGTCAACAAGCTGAACATGGTGTCCTTTTCTTTGTTCTTACAGGCAGCAAATGCTATCAGGGATAGGCACAGCAGGCCCGCTTGCTGAAACCGGTTCATAGGCATCGATGCGTTGTTTCCGGAGTCTTCAATACCCGGGATTTTGCGCGGGGATCCCACCGGTCCCCAGTTTTGGATTGTTATCGATCTCGGCCTGGGGGATGGGTAGGAGCTCGTCCCTGCCGGCCTTGAAATAGGAGAAAGGCTCCGTTTTGAAATAACCCTTTGGCCGCCAGCGCAGGATATCGATATTGCGCACTTCTTCGTCCGACATTTCGACTCGTTTTTCGTGGATCAGCGCCTGGGTGATCTGGTCTTTGGTGCCTACCGGGAATTGCGTGGTGGGATAAGGGGGCATGTTGACACTTGGCCTCGCCCTGATCTGG
Source organism: Puia sp. (assembly GCA_035946435.1). Lineage (GTDB taxonomy): Bacteria > Bacteroidota > Bacteroidia > Chitinophagales > Chitinophagaceae > Puia. The sequence continues at coordinate 2,569 of DASYZH010000080.1, forward strand.
TTGAGGTAGGCGATGGCGTTAGCTGAGTTGCCCAGCTCATTTTCGCACTCGGCGAGCATCAGCAGCACTTCGGCGTAGCGGATCAGGCGCATGTTGTTTCCACCGGGATAGAAGGAGGCCTGGCTCGCGCTCTGTTTATAGATCAGTGTATATTTCCGGTAGCTGATCTTCTGGGTTACGCCCAGGTAGGTCGAGGTATTGCCATTTTGTTCGCCGTCCGTGAGGGTAGCGGTTCCATTGTCGAAGGTGTCGCCTGTCCGGTAGAACACATAGCCGAAACGGGGGTCCGTCTTGGGTGCCCCGGTCGCGGTATTTTCGAATTCTGCGAGCAGTGCATCGGAAGGGATCAGGTTACGCCAGGCCACCGGGCAATACTCCTGGTTACGGACGGTGGTTTGATCGGCCGTAGGTCCGTCGCCTGTGCTATTGCCGCCCCAGTTGAAATTCTGATCGCCTTTATCATAAAATGCGACCTCGAAGATGGATTCGTTGTTGAATTCCGTTTCTTCCAGGAAATTATCATTGTAGTTGCTCACCAGGGAATAGCCGTCGGGGCCGCTGGTCGGGATGTTGAGCAAGGCCTTTTTCGCATCGGCATAGTCGCCCTGTTGCAAGTAGGCTCTACCGAGCATGGCGTAGGCGGCAGAGGCAGTGGCCCGGCCCAGGTCGGCGGCGCCGTAGGCGGATTTACCCGGCAACGCCGCGGCGGCATCGGTAAGATCCTGGATGATCTGCTTGTACACATCCGCTACGGCGGAACGGGGTTGAAAATCGGTGGGGGTGAGAACCGGCTTCGTATAGACCGGCACGGGTCCCCACATGGTCACCAGGTCATAGTAGGCCCAGGCACGCAGGAATTTGGCCTCGCCGACGCATCGGTCCCGGAGTGATGGGTTGTCCGTCACGGTGGGGCCTGCATTGATCACGGTGTTGGCCCGAAGGATCACGGTATAGTAATTTTCCCAAACGGCGTTCATGACCGAGTTGCTTGGTGTAGTGCCGCCGTTGAGGATCTGGGCCCTTGGAACTTCGAGCTGACCGCCGCCGGAGGAAACGTCGTCGCTTCGAAGGTCATGGATGAAGAACCATTCCCGTGCCACCAAATTCAGGCTATGCACTACTGCGTAGATCGAATTCGTTCCCTGGAGCAGCTCGGCGCTGGTGTTGAAATACCCCGCGACGGGCAGTGCATTTGGGTTGGTCTTATTCAGGTCTTTGGTACAGGAATAGACGCCCATGACGGCCAGAAAAGCTACGATGGCTGCGCCAAATATTATTTTTTTATTTTTCATAACGATTATATTTTATTCTGCATATCTGCATAGAGGAAAACTTCGCTGAGCTCGTCTAGAACCCGGCCTGGAGTCCTATTTGGAACGAGCGGGCCTGCGGATACTGGCCATAGTCGACGCCATTGGTCAGGGTGCCGTTCTTTGACCCTATTTCCGGATCCCATCCCTTGTAACCTGTGATCGTCAGCAGGTTTTGGGAGGACACGTAGATCCTGAAATGGCTCACGGTATTATGCGTCAGGGTCTGCAAGGCGTGACCGGGCAGGGTGTAGCCGATCATCAGGTTTTTTAGCCGGAGGTACGAGCCGTCTTCGATCCACCGGGTAGACGGGCGTACGTTGCTGTTAGGGTCGCCGCTGATGGCCCTGGGTATGTCCGTATGGGTGTTGCTGGTCGTCCAGGCGTTCAGGACCCGGGTGTCGGAATTGAACAGGCGGGCCATGCCTTCCATGATGATCCTTTCGGCATCGAAGATCTTATTGCCTTCGACACCCTGGAAGAAAACGGCAGCGTCAAAATTCCTGTAGCTGGCATTATAGTTCAACGAGTAGGTGAATTTTGGCAGAAAACTTCCGATATAGGTGCGGTCGTTGGCGTCGATCACGTTGTCCGGTTTACCGGCGGGACCGCTGATGTCGGCGAATTTCAGATCGCCCGGAGCCGTTCCCAGCAATTGCTTGGGGCTGCTGGCGACGTCGTTTGCGTTCTGGAAGATGCCTTTGACGACATAGCCGTAAAAGGAATTAATGGGTTTGCCCGCGGTGGTGCTCGTGAGCGGATCGCCGCCGCCAAAGTCGGCATCACCGCCGGCTGTAATGGCGGCATTGGCTGTATTCAAGCTGAGCACTTTATTCCGGATGGCGGACACGAGCCCGGTGACGTCCCATTTGAATTCGCCCTGCATCTTGTGATAGCCGAGCTGCGCTTCAAAGCCATTGTTCTGCATCGCCGCCGCGTTCGCGACGGTCCCGCTGCTGCCAAAACCCTGTGAAGGGGCCAGGGGAACATTGATAATGAGGTTGTCCGTTTTGCGCATGAAATAATCGGCAACGAAGGTGATCGAGTTTTCGAGCAGGCCGAGCTCCAGGCCCACATCCGTTTGTTTAGTGGTCTCCCACGAAAGGCTGGGGTTGGTGAGCTGGTCATAGAAAGAGCCATTGCCGGGGCTCAGGGTCCCGCCAAAGGGGTAGGTCGTTTGTTGTGCCTGGATGGTCGCTTCCCAGGGATAGTTACCCAAATTCACGCCGTTGAGACCGGTGATGCCGTAGCCACCCCTGATCTTGAGTTCGGAGATAGCTTTGAGATCCCGCATGAATTTTTCCTGGTCGAGCTTCCAGCCTACGGAAAAGGCGGGAAAGTTCTCGAATTTATGACCCGGGGCGAAGACCGACAGGCCGTCACGCCGGATACTGGCATTCAGCAGGTATTTGCCGGCATAGTCATAGGTGACCCGGCCGACATAGGACATGATCAGATTTTGATTGAGCTGCTGATTGGCGCTGATGTTAGTAGCGCCGTTCAAGGTTTGGATGGCATTGGTATTTTGGTTGCCGCTGGCTGTTTCATAACTCTGGTTCTGGCCTTGCTGTTCGTAGACGGCCACGGCGTTGATGTGGTGTTCGCCGAAGAGTTTGTCGAACGTGAGCGTCTGTGTATAGAGCTTGACGGTGGAGATGGTCCGGTCGTTGGTGATAGAGGAGACGATCGCGGTGCCGGTCCCGCCATCGTTATAGATCGGGAGATAGTTTTGTTGATATAGGTCCGAGTAATCGACGCCGAAAGTAGACCGGAATTTAAGCCATTGGGCAAAATTGATATCCAGAAAAGCTGTACCAAGTACCTTAAGCGTCTTATAGGTATTAAAGCCGAGCAGGGTCGATTCCACGGGGTTGGTGGGGTCGGCGCCATCGTAGCTGCTGATGGGGCCCTCATAACCGCCGATGGTAGTGGGGTTTCGCACGGGCAAATAGGGCATCATCCGGATGACATTGGTGAGGTTTGTCCGGTTGCTGGAATAGTTTATGGAGACGGCATCGTAATGTTGATTACCGTACGCCACATACAGGTTTTGGCCGAACGTGAACAGTCTGCCGATGTTATGCTCGGAATTGAGCCTGAAATTTCCCCTTTCGTAGCTTTGGCCCACGGCGATGCCATCCTGCTTGAAATAACCGGAAGACAGGTAGTACCGGGAAACCGCATTGCCGCCGCTAAGGGATAGACTATGCTGGGTGATCAGTGCGTTCTTTACAAAATAGGCATCCTGCCAGTTAGTGTTCGTCTGCGCGAAGGTTTGCTTTGCGCCCGGGTAGATGGGTTGATTGAAGTTTGCGGATTGGAGCCGGGGAGGAAGGGCGATGCCGGCCGCTCCGTCAAGTGCGCGCTCATAGGTGAGGTATTGATTGGTGTTGAGGAGGCTGATCTCTTTCCAGGGGCTTTGTATGCCCACATAGGAGTCGAGGGTTACCTGAGGTTTGCTATCCCGCCGCCCTTTTTTTGTAGTAATGATGATCACTCCATTAGTCGCCCGGGAACCATAAATAGCGGCGGCGCTGGCGTCTTTCAAGACTTGTACGGACTCGATATCGCGGGCGTCGAAACTGCTGAGGTTACCCGTGGGGAAACCATCGATCACATAAAGCGGGTCGGTGGCGTAACTGATGGAGCTGATCCCGCGGATAGCGACGATGGGCTGTGTGCCGGGCGACCCGTTGTTCGTGACGTTCACGCCCGAGACCCGGCCCTGGAGGGCCTCGTCGACACTGGCGACCGGCAGCTCATTGATCGTTTTGCTGCTTACGGAGGCGATAGCGCCGGTGAGTGTACTTTTCTTTTGTGTGCCGTAACCGACCACGATGATCTCGTTCAATTTGGAAGCATCGGCAACGAGCTGTATTTTGATGTTGGTTTCGGTGCCCACCTTGAAGGAAGTCAGCTTATAGCCTATGATGGAGAATTCCAGGGTTTCTCCGGGGTCGGCGCCGATGGAGAAAAGACCATTCGCATTGGTGGTGGTCCCGCGGCTGGTGCCTTTGACCAGCACCGAGACACCCGCAAGCGGCTCACCCGTCTCGTTGACCACCCGGCCCGAGATGTTGGTGGTAAATGCAGGCTGTCCACCTGTGATCTTAGGCTGGTCATCTTTGAATACGATCAGCTCGTTCCTGTCGTCGCCCTGCTTCATCAGTACGATCTGGTTTCCGGAGGCGTGGTAAAACAGGCCCAGGGGCGCCAGCAGCTGATCCAAGGCCTCGCTTAGTTTTCGGTCTTTCACTGTCAGCGAGACCTTTTGATGACAGGGAACCCGTTGAGGGCTATACACAAATTTTACGTCCGCCAATGCACTGAGCTCGCCCAGGATGGCTTTGACCTCTTTTTGTTCGGCGACAAGATTGATCTTTTTGTCGAGCACTTCCTGCCCTCGGGTGGGGCTGGCGTAGATCATGGCGGTCATGCAGTTGACCAGGAGCAGCGGCAGCAATCCATTTCTCATAAACCGGTAGATTAACAGGTTAAAGAGTTTTCTTTTTTTCATAGCTTTGCAATGTTTTGTTTTAAGCAAATGAGTTTTGGGCAAAACACTCCCTGCAACTAATTTGTCACCGCAGGGAAGATCTGGCCGGTACTGTTCGCAGCAGTACCGGCTTTTTGTTTTATCACGATTGGTTGAGTCCGTTTTTACATAATGAGGCGGTTTAATGGATTAATTAATTTGTTGAATGCTTTCAGGTTTGTTTAGAATTATTGACAGCCATACGATTGAATGACGACCTGGCCATCGAGAAGTTCGTATTTCGCGCCGATGGCCGTGCAGATCAGGTCCAGCTTATGATAGAACGATTCGTTGGTAAGATCGGCTGTAACAGTGCATTTACTCAACAGCTCGCTATTGTATACGATGGTGATGCCGTAGTATTTGCTTAATTGATCGAATACCTGTTCTACAGGTTTTTCTTCATAACGCATATTGTCATCCGGTTTAGCCGGAACGATGAACGATGGGGATTCAACCAATGTCTTTTCGAATTTCCTGTCCGCGCGCTGATAGACCAGTTGCTGGTTGGGGGTGACGATGATGCCGGAGACGCTGACCTTTCCTGTTCTTACCGTTACGCGGATGGTCGTGTCTTGTTCAAAACAGCGCACCGAAAAACTGGTTCCCAATACCTTGGTCACTATTTCGTTGGCAATTACCCTAAAGGGACGGCGGGGATTGCCGGCCACTTTGAAAAAGGCCTCGCCGGATAGATAGACGTCACGGGAGACCCCGCTATCGAAATGATTCGCGTAGGTCATGCGGCTGCCTGCTGCGAGCCGAACCGAAGTAGAGTCCGGTAATACCAGGGTCATCAGGGTGTCACCGCCGTTTACGGTTTCGATAAAGGCGGGAGAGGAGGCGGCCGTGGCATAGACGGATGTCGAAGACGTTCGTTGTTTTCCGACGAATAGCCATAGCGTTCCGGCAAGCACCAGGGGGAAAACCGCTGCTGCGATCCGCCATCTCTTACCCACGATAAAAGAATCAGGGCGAGGTTGGCGGTACTGGTGGTCCAATTCCTTTACTGCTTCCAGGACTTTGCCGATCTCACGGTTTATTTCCGCCTGCGGCACTTCTTTGGGCTCCAGCCGCATCGACTCGACGATTTGTCTTGCTGCCGCGACCACCAGATGTTTAGCGGGATTTTGGGCGAGCCAGGCATTCCAAAACCGTTCATCGGCATGTCCGCCGCCCTGAACCCACCGGACGAAATCTTCGTCCATGGCAAAATCTTCGATCTCATACAACCGGTAATCCTTCATACGCAGGGGTCTGTATGTATAAGTTCCGGTGAGTGCGGATATCTACTGGGTCCGGCCGAATTATTTTACTAAAATTTTAACTCTATGGAAATTAACCAGATACGAATTCAAACCGCCATAACGATTTGAGTCTTTGGAGCGTCTCGTGGAGAAGATTATAAACGGATTGGGTGGTTATGTTCATCAATTCGGCGATCTGGCCATGATCGAGATGCTGGTAATACTTCAGGTGGATGATCTCGCGCTGTCTTTTGGAAAGCCCGGCGATCAATTTCTTCAACCTGGCCGCCTTCTCGTCCGAAAGTTGTTTTTCTATCATGATCCCTTCTATGGAGAATTCATAATAAAATTCGCATTCATTGTCCAGCAATGAATTATCTGCAAATAGCCCTTGCCTGCCAATGGATTTTAAGACCTTGTTCTTTACGGCCCTGAGAAGATAATATTTAAGGGACAAAATAGAACGGGCATTTTCCCTACGTTGCCACAGGTCTATAAAGACCTCCTGAATGCAATCTTTGACGAGTCCGTCGTCCCCGGAAAAACTTATGGCATAGTTATACAATATCGTATAATATCTTCCCATCAAGGGGGCCAATGCATCGTGTTCACCCTGGTGCAGACGCAGCAACCAGTGAGAATCAGGCTGTAGCAGATTTTCTCTCATGGCAATCAGTCAATCATTTATGCAATCGATTGCAGTGTAGCTCCGGCAATATACAATTAAATTGTTATCCAAAAAAATTACGGAGGGTGCCAAACGTCTCAATTCTTTTTGCGCTTTTCGGCCTGGTAAATGCTGGGCAGCACGCCATAGACCTCTTTGAAATAGCGGGCAAAATATTTGGGGTTGTTGAAGCCGACCATGTAGGCGACCTCGGCCACGTTGTGGCGGGTCTTTTCCAGCAGTTGTGCGGCCCGTTTCATCCGGAAGCTGCGGATAAAGCCGATGGGGGTCTTGCCGGTGGCGCCCACGATCTTTTTATATAAGGTCGTGCGGCTAAGGCCCAGTTCCCGCGACCAATCGTCGACGGAGAAGTCCGGGTTGGCGATATTCTTCTCGAGGACTTCCACTGCCTCGCGTACAAAATCCTCCGCCGTTTTCTCCGGCTCTGCGTCGATCTCCGTGGGTTCTGCGATGATCCTTTTCCTGGCGGTCTCTTCCACCGATCCCCGGAACTGCAAGAGGTTGCGGATGCGCGAGATCAGTATTTCCACAATAAACGGTTTTGAAATGTAATCGTTGGCTCCGAAGCCCAGGGCGCGGAGCTGGTGGTCTTCCGCGGAGAGGGCCGTCAGGAGGATCACCGGGACATTATGTACGCGTTCGTCGCCCTTGATCTTTTTGCAGAGCTCGAGCCCATCCATGAGCGGCATATTCACGTCGCTGACCACGAGGTCCGGCTGTGCTGAAAGCGTTTTTTGCCATCCTTCCTGGCCATTGGAAGCCTCCAGCACCGTGAAGAGCGGGGCCAGGTTTTCCCTGAGGTAGAACCGGAAATCGTCGTCGTCCTCGACGAGGAGCACCTTGAACCGCCTGGTTCCGGTTTCCCCGAGATCGGATGGTACCCGGGGGGTGATCACTTCCGGCGTTAAAGGCGGCGTGGATGGCCCGGCTGATCCGGCTGATCCGGCGGGCAGGACGTTTACCGGCAGCAGCACCGTAAAGCAGGATCCCATATCCGGCTTGCTGTCCACCTTGATCGTACCGCCGTGCATTTCGACGAACTCGCGGGTAATGGCCAGGCCGATACCGGTACCCTGGTTCCGCAAATGCCCGGGAGAATCGGCCTGGAAAAAGGATTCGAAGATCTTCTCCTGTAAATCAGGGGGGATGCCGATGCCCGTGTCCCTGACCTTGAGCTCGAGCAAAACGCTTTGCTGGTCCTTTTCCAATACGGCCAATTCTACTCCGATGGATCCGCCGGGTGGTGTGAACTTGAAGGCATTCGACAGGAGATTGAAAAGTATCCTTTCCAGCTTATCCCGGTCGAATTGAGCAGGCAGCTGATCTATCTCCGAGTGGTAACCGAAATCGATGCCTCTTTCCTGGGCGAGGTCGGCAAAAGAGTTGGCGGTGGATCTGATGAATGCGGCAATATCGCCTCCACTCATATTCAGCTTGAGCTCATTGACCTCCATCTTCCTGAGATCCAGTAGCTGATTCACCAGATGAAGCAGCCGCCGGGCATTCCGTTCGATGGTCATGGCCAGCTGTCTGGGGCCGGGCTCTTCGGAAGCGCGGATCAATTTGTCCACGGGTGAAAGGATCAACGACAACGGCGTCCGAAACTCGTGGCTCAGGTTGGTGAAGAATTTGATCTTCATCCGGTCCAGCTCGCGTGCCCGCATTGCCTCGCGGCGCTCTTCCGCCAGTGCAAACCGTGCCCTGGCCCGCCTGATGATCCGCATACGCCCTATATACAGGAGGGCTAAAATGGCCAATCCGTAAAGGATATAAGCAAGGGGTGTTTTCCAGAACGGCGGCCGCACGACAATGCGTATGGTGATGCCCTTGTCGTTCCATACGCCATCGCTGTTGGAAGCTTTTACCCGGAAGAAGTATTCGCCCGGGTCGATGTTGGTGTAGGCAGCCCTCCTGTTCCTTCCGTCCGTGGTCATCCAGTCTTTGTCGAATCCTTCCAGGCGGTAGGCGTACTGGTCTTTTCGTGCGTTGATATAGCTTAGCGCGGCAAATTCCAGGGTGAAGTTGTTCTCATCGTAGGACAATGTCATTTGGCTGTCCCTGCCAACAGAAGCCGGCAGCGGGACCTCTTTATTATATAGCTGCAGACCGGTGAGCACTACCGGGGGAACGTGCTCATTGAGCTGTATGGACTCGGGCCTGAACAGGTTGAACCCTTTGGGCCCGCCGAACAACAATTCCCCTTGTCTTGTTCGAAACGCGGCATTTACATTGAACTCCCGGCCCTGCAGCCCATCGTATTCGTCGAAATTCAGGCATTTGATCTTTAGCGCTGCGCCGTCCTGTGAAATGGTGACCCTCGACAAGCCGGCGGAGGTGCTGACCCACAAGAAGTGGTCTTTGTCTTCCAGCACGCTCATGATCATGTTAGAGGGCAGCCCATCCCTTGTACTGAAGGACTGGAAGGTATCCTTCCCTGGTTCCATTACGCTTAATCCCTGCCGTGTCGCCACCCACATATTTCCGCGATGGTCGCAGGTGAGCGCGAATATGATGTTATCACTGAGCCGGTTGTTCTCGAGCGTATAGTACACATATTGTCCTGTATTGCGGGACAGCACGCTGATGCCGTAGGCCGTACCTATCCAGAGATTGCCCGCCGAATCCCCGGCGAGTGCCGGTACATAGGCGGAGTGGATGGAATGCGGCATCGTGTATGTGTTATGATAGAATTTGCCGGTGGTCTCATCGAGGCGGTCCAGGCCGCCCGTCATCGTGCCCACCCAAAGATGGTCTGTCCCATCTTCCCGCAGCGAGTAGACGCGGTTATCCGCCAGGCTGGTGGGGTCAGTTTCGCTATGTTTGTAGTGAATAAACCCTCGACCGTCGTAGCGGTCCAGGCCGCCCTGGTAGGTGCCGATCCAAAGTATTCCCCGGTGGTCCATCAGCAATGAAACCACCGCATCGCTTCCAAGGCTATTGGGATCGCCCGTGTTGTGGCGGTATTGTTTAAAGCTATTAGTCCGCCGGTCGAAGTAGATGAGGCCACCGCCGTCCGTCCCGATCCAGATATTTTCTTTTTCATCCTCTGCAAAACAGTTCACGTCGTCATATGGCAGGCTCTCCGGCTCGCCCGGCTCCCGCTTGTACAACGGGAAACGCAGCATGTTCTGCTGATAGTAACAGACCCCATTTTTCAGGGTACCTACCCAAACGGTGCCCAGATCGTCGATATAGAGTGTTGTCAAGGTATTTTCGACGAGACTCCGGTCCTCATCCGAATGGCGCAAATTCCGCACGGTCTCCTTTGCGAGGTCAACAATATCCAGCCCACCCTTATCGGTCGCCACCCATAACTGACCTTTGTTGTCCTGGATAATGTCGCTGATGTTGTTGCTGCTTAGTTTTATGGCACCCGAGTCGCGGCCAAAATGCCGGAGTGTGCCTGAATGCAGATCATATTCCCATAGTCCCGAAAGGTTGTCCTGGGCATATAGCCAAAGTCTATCGTCCCGATCGGTATACAGTTTGTAGCCGTAATTCCCTTGCTCTGCCGCACGCTGATTGATTGCGGTACGCAGGGATATGGTTTGCCTGCCGACGTCGAAACGCTGCAGGATGCCATTATAGTAGGAGAGCCAGATATCGCCGGCGCGGTCGACGGCTGCGTCCGTAATGGGAATGTTTGCTCCACCCGGCCCATGAATGACCGATGGCAGGCGAACCGCGCCGCGTCCCGGGTCGTAGCGGTAAAGGCCCGAATCGGCATAAACAAAATAATAGTGATCGTCCTTGTTGTGGATGATACTGACCAGGCCATTTGGTAAGATGTTCCGCGTCTGAAGATATGCGGCCCTATGCGGGACGAACGCTCCCGTGACCGGGTCATAGATGTTAACTCCGCCCCCCGCGGTAGTGATATACAGTTTGTCCTCGGGCCCCTGAAATATGCCTTGCACCAGCGCGTCCATAAGGGACGTCGAGTCCGAGTCGTCGTGCCGGAATACTTTGAAGGTATATCCGTCGTAGCGGTTGACGCCGGAATTGGTCCCAAACCAAACGAACCCCTGCCGATCCTTGAAAATTACATTGAGATGATTATTTGACAATCCGTCCTGATTGGACAGTTTTGCAAAGGGATAATCTTTCACCTGAGAAAGGCCATCTATTCCTATCGCCAGGCCACAACCCAGGACTAACCACCTGGTCATATGTCTGGCAAGCCGGCGGCAACGATCGAAAAAACAAACAGCGATTTCTCCCACATGCAGAATTAGGCCTTAAATATACGTTTAAATCTACTTTCAGCTATGGATCCGGGTAGAAACAAATGACCGGGCACGAAGGAGAAATGACCACCTGTAATACAAGTTTTTCCCGATCCGGCAATTATTTTTCCCGATGGGGAAATGCCCTTTTTGCGAGCCCTGCTAATTTGCGGCGAAAACCGAAAAAACATGAACAGGATCGTAGCGCTGTGTCTATTTCTTGTGCTCAGTATCATGACTTTGGCTAACGGGGGTGGAGGAACAGGCGGTGGGAAAACAACTGGCGAAGAAACGGGTGGCGCCATCGTGGGGAAGGTGGTAACTGCGGATGGGCAGCCTGCGGCGGATGTTGTCGTCACTATTCCGCAATTGAAAAAGACGACGGTCACCGATGACGAGGGGCTCTTTTCCTTTAGCCATCTCAAACCGGGTTCTTATGCTATCGAAATATCGCTGGTGGGTTATGAGCCGGTACATCGCACCGTGCAGCTGGCAGGTGTCCAATCCGTTCGCATCGCTATCCAACTGACTGTTTCGGGGAAACAATTAAAGGAGATCATCGTGGTGGCCACCAGAACCCGCAACCAGAAGAGAGCGGATATCGGCAAGGCCGGGATAGCGGCGATCGACCTGCCGCAAAGCGTCGCCGTGGTCGACAAAGATGTCCTGGACCGTCAGCAGGCGCTGACCGTGGGCGATGCCCTGATGAATGTCAGCGGCATTTATGTGATGGGCACGACAGGTGGAGTCCAGCAGGAGATCGGCGGGAGAGGCTATCTGTTCAATAGTACCAACACCTTCAAGAACGGGATGAAGTTCAACAACGGCATCATGCCCGATATCAGCAGTGTCGAGCGACTGGAGTTCCTCAAAGGGAGCGCCGCCATTCTCCTCGGAAATGTGACGGCCGGTGGGGTGATGAACATGGTCACCCGGAAGCCCGTATTCGAACAAGGCGGGCAGATCAGCTTCCGTGCCGGCAGTTACGATCTTTATAAACCGACCCTCGATATCTACGGACCGGTTTCCGGCAGCCAGCAGGTCGCCTACCGGGTCGTAAGCTCCTATGAAAAAGAACGCAGCTTCCGCGATGATGTAAGCGGCGAGCGTTATTATATCAATCCTTCCTTATTGATCAAAGCGGGCAAAAAGGTGCAGGTGCTGGTAGAGGGTGACTACCTCACCGATACGCATACCAGCGATTTTGGTGTTGGCGCGATCAATTATGTGATCCCCGATATTCCGCGTACCCGGTTCCTCGGGGCGCGCTGGAGCACCAATAAGGCGACCGAAGGCAATATAACCGTTACCACCACGTACCAGATCAATAACCGCTGGCAACTGCGGGCCCTCGATGGCTTCTATAACTATAGGGTGGATCTCTATGGCACCTCGCGACCGGACGACGGCGGCGGCGCCGCCATCGAGGCCAATGGCAACTGGGTTCGGGGGGTTCAGCGGTCGATCATCAACGAACACTACTATCTTGCCCAGGCCGACCTTATAGGGAAATTCAACACCGGCTCGCTGGCACATCAATTCCTGTTCGGCGTGTCTGCAGATAAAGATCAGACCAACACGCTTGCCTATAACCTGCTGCCGGTATACGACTCCATCAACATCTTCGATCCCGGCAAATACCCCCAGCGATCGGACATCCCGACGCTTACCCGAAACACGTTTACCAGGGCTCCTCTCTCCACGGCAGCAGCTTATGTCCAGGACCTCGTGAGCCTTACCCCCGAACTTAAAGTGCTGGTTGGGGGTCGCCTGGGATATGTCCAATCGCTCAGCCATGTCTATTCCTATGCCACCGCCAAGACCACGCCTAGTTCCGAATACGCTCATCCTTTCACTCCCCGGGCAGGGATCGTCTACCAGCCGACCCGGATGCTCTCATTATTCGTGAGCTATTCCAATTCCTTCACTACCAATACCGGCACCGATACGGCGGGCAAGGCTCTTCCGCTATCGTACATCGATCAGTATGAGGCAGGCTTTAAATCCGACCTGCTTGACCGACTGTTGTCTTTGAACCTTACCGTTTATAGGATAGTGAACAGCAACCTGGCCCAGATGAGCCTGGCGAATGGCAATACCAACACCAATATCAAGGAGCTGGCCGGACAGGTGACCAGCAAAGGCGTCGAAGCGGATCTTTCCACCAAGCCCATCCACGGCTTTACGATCATGGCGGGTTACAGTTACAACAACGCACGTTACACTCAAAGCAATACGTATCCCAAAGGGAGCAAATTACAGTATGCCCCCGCTAATATAATAACGGGCAGCGTGTTCTATAGCTTTAGCGGGCTCCTGCAAGGACTCGGGGTTGGCCTCACAGGGATGTATGTCAACGGTATGAATGGCGGGCGGGTGCCGAGGCTCAAGCCGACGGCTACGCAGCTGAATTATGCCTTGATCCCCCTACCCGATCTTACACAGCTGGATGCAACGGTGAGATACAGTTACCGGCAATTGACCTTTGCCTTGAAATGCTCGAATCTTTTCAATGCTTTGGGCTACTATGCCCATGAGGATGGGAGCGTCAATCCGATCGCCCCGACGGAATTCGCGGCGACGGTTTCGTGCAGGTTGTGATAGGAGCTAATGGCAAAAAAATTATGCAACCGATTGAATTATTCTGAAATAATACTTATTTTAGGATAATAATTGTCATAATAACGATTCTTTCGCGTCGGAGCGACACCGGTTTTCGATACGCCGGGTTGCCTGGAAAATAATGCCTTGTAATATGAAAAGAACGATGCTTGCCGGCTGCTTCATCTCACTGCTTTCCTTTGGCGGGTTTGCCCAAACGGCAACCATAAAGATCGATGTCGACCGCGTTATCTCAGATATAGATCCCAAGATCTATGGCGTATTCATGGAGCCGATCCATTTTAATGGAAGGCGCATGGGTTTGCCCGACACAGTCAACTTCAACACGCTTTACGGCAACTTGTATGATCCCAAATCTCCGCTTGCCGATGAGAATGGCTTCAGAAGAGATTATATAGATGCCATGCGGGAATTGAAAATTACCAACATGCGATGGCCCGGCGGCAACTTCCTGATGGGCTACGACTGGAAAGATGGTATTGGCCCGAAAGAACAACGTCCGACGCGCATCAATCTCGCGTGGGGCGGTCTCGACAACAATCATGTTGGCACCGATGAATGGATGGCTTTGAATAAGGCTATCGGCAGTCAAAATATAGTCGGCGTAAATCTCGGTCTCGGATCCATTTCCGACGCGGCCTACTGGGTTGAATATTGCAATTATAACAAAGGAACTTACTATTCCGAACTGCGGGCGAAGAATGGTCATCGGGATCCCTACCATGTGAAGATCTGGGATCTTGGCAATGAAGTCGACGGAGTTCCCTGGGAACTCGGCCACAAGAATGCGGAAGATTACGTGGAAACGGCAAGAGAGGCAGCAAAGGCGATGAGATCGGTCGATCCAACCATTAAATTCGTCGCATCCGGGTCCTCCTATTATGAACCAACCAATAAATGGCTCGACTGGAACCGGAAAGTGCTGGAAGGTCTCGGCGACAAGATCGATTACCTTTCCATACATCGTTATTGGGAGGGTGGCCCCCCGGACAACTATTATAATTACATGGGTAACGGTGCAATGGATTTCGAAGAAAAAATAATCCTCGTGGCCGCCCAGATACGGGAAGCAAGGGCAAAGATGGCTTTCAAAGAGCCTATTTATCTTTCCGTCGATGAGTGGGGTGCCTTTGGCAGGAATTTCATGTCCGTTTTACCGATCGCGCAATGCCTAAACGCCTTTGTGCGCCATGCCGATGTGGTAAAGATGGCCAACTTCACCATGCTCACCTCCTTATTATCGAGCGACCCGAAAAGAGGCACCTTTAAATCACCGGTGTTCTATACGTTCAAGCTGTTCTCCAACAACTGCCTTGGCTCCTCCGTCGACACCTATGTTGCCTGTGATACCTTTGGAACAGAAAAATACAGGGGCATTCCCTACCTCGACGCCAGTGCCGTATATTCCAAGGCAAACGGCGTCGTATACATCAATGTCATCAACCGCCATCAGTCCAAGGCCATTGTTACGGATATTGTAGCGCCCGGGAGCGATTTTTCGGGTAATGCGGAAGCGAGTGTCATCAACAGTGACGATCTCCAGGCGCCGTTCACTTTTGACAAGCAATCCCAATATGTGCCGGCTTCGGAGCCTGTCAAACTATCCGGCAACAAGCTGCAGTACGCATTCCCACCGCATTCGTTCACGCAAATAAAGGTTGCCGTCCACAAAGCCACTCAGACCCCTTAAAGTTATGGACAAACCAGAGGCCATCTTGCCATCAAGGCTCATAATTACCCTAATTATCAGCCTTTCTTTGACCAGCACATGCCGGTCGCAATCAATGTCAGACACACCGCAGGACAGCATGGTGATCTGGTACCGCAAGCCTGCTGAAAAATGGCTGGAAGCCCTGCCCATAGGTAATGGCTATATGGGTGCAATGGTGTTTGGCGGTACCGCACGGGAACGTATCGCATTAAACGAATCCACTTTTTGGTCAGGCCGCCCGCATGATTATAATGACCCAAACGCGATCAATTATTTCTCACAGATCCGCCAGCTCATTGTCGATGAAAAATTTCAGGCTGCCGAAAAACTGGTCGATGCGCATTTCCTGGGCATCCCGGGCGCGCAGCAAGCATATCAGCCTATAGGTGATCTGTCTTTATCGTTCGACGGGATGGACAAGGTGGAAGATTATCGCCGCGAGCTCGATATGGAAACCGGTATCGTCAAAATAAGTTACCGCGTCGGCACGATAACCTTTTCACGGGAAGTATTTATGTCCTATCCTGACCACGTGATGGTAATACATATCACGGCAGATAGGCCGGGCAGTGTTTCGGTCGGAGCAAAATTCGGCGGCCCTTATGTCGATAAAATAAGCGCAACCCCTCGGAAATTAATAATGGATGGAACATGGAAACCGGGAAATAAAAAAAATTGGCTTATTGCTTCGGTTGAGGGTCCCGGGATGCATTTTCGATCAATATTGCAACCACGGGCAGATGGCGGGAGAACTACCGCTACCGATTCAACCCTCGACATCAAGGGAGCAAATGAAGTCACACTTATCGTTACAATAGCGACCAGTTATGTAAACTATAAGAACATCGACGGTGACCCCGCCGCCAAATGCTCGAAAATATTAAATGCAGTATCCGGCAAAAGCTACGCGTCATTACGCCAAAGACATATAACAGATCTTGCCAGTTTAATGGGCAGAGTGCATTTGAATATCGGCGACAATTCCTTAAACAGAAGGCCGACAGACGAACGCCTTGCCACCGTGAGAAAGTCGCCCGACAAGGACTATGCGGCGCTGGCGAATGTGGATAGTTCACATGCCTCCGTTCCAGATGCGAATTTAGAGGCATTAGCGTTCCAATTTGGCCGTTATTTATTGGCATCGAGCAGCAGGGCAGGCGGACAGCCCGCAAATCTTCAGGGAATATGGGATGAGGAAGTCTACCCGAATTGGGGCAGCAAATATACCATCAACATTAATTTGGAGATGAATTACTGGCCCGCCGAAGTGTGTAATCTGCCGGAATGCCATCAACCTCTTTTAGCCCTGTTAAAGGACCTTTCCATCAATGGCGCCGAAACGGCTAAAAAATACTACAACCATGATGGCTGGGTCGCGCATCATAATACCGATCTGTGGCTTGGCACAGCACCTGTAGACGCAGCCCGATATGGCATGTGGCCGATGGGCGGCGCATGGTTGTGCCAGGACATCTGGGAACATTATGCTTTTACCGGCGACAAGCCTTTTTTAAAGGAATATTATCCAGTTATGCGTGGTGCGGCCGAATTCCTGCTGGAATTAATGGTTGTTGATCCTGAACATGGCTGGCTGGTCACCCCCTTTTCCATGTCGCCGGAGCACGGTTATTATGATAGCAGCGGAAAATTGTCTTTCTTATCCCCCTCGCCAACGATGGATATTGCCATCATCCGTGAGCTGTTTCCGCATTGCATAGCGGCCAGCGAAGCATTGGGGATCGATGAAGTTTTTCGCAAAAAGCTGGAGACGGCCCTCACAAAATTACCGCCCTACCAAATAGGCAGTTCGGGCTTTTTACAGGAATGGATAAAGGACTGGAAACCAGCCCCGGCCGGGCATAATGTATCACCGCTGTTTACATTTTACCCAGGCAGCTCCATCCGGCTGCACCGTGACCCCCGGCTGGCAGAAGCTATTCGAAAATGGATGGATGTGCATCCGGCCCCCGGTGGCTTTCCCATGTCATGGGATATAGCGGTATGGGCACGTTTGGAACAGGGCGATAGCGTCGCGGAAGTAATAAATAAATTTCTGAGCAACAACTACCTAGGCCCGAATCTGCATAATAAACGATCAAATCAGTCCGACGCCAATTTTGGTTTCACAGCCGCCGTTGCTGAATCTTTGATACAGAGCCATGATGATGAGATAAGCTTATTGCCCGCCTTATCTACCGATTGGAAGGATGGGTCTATCTCGGGTTTGCGTACGCGTGGTGGATATGAAGTAAGTATGCGATGGAAAGGTGGCCAGTTGCAATCCGCGCAGATCCACAGCATCAATGGTAAATTTTTCAAGGTACGCTATGGTAACAAAACGGCGACCTTTGCCATTAAACCCGGCCAAACCATAGACCTGGATCGCAACCTGCTGGCCATATGAAACCTCAGCTGGAAAACTATGAAAAAGCTTTTCTTTATAGGACTCTTTATTCCTTATGCGACATTTTCTTATGCCCAGCATAAAGAGTCGAACTTCGATGAAATGTGTTGGTGGTATGATAAACCTGCTACAAAATATTGGGAAGGTTTACCTATTGCAACGGGGCGGTTCGCTGCTATGATAGGCGGGAAAATTGCAGAAGAGGATATTGTTTTTAATGATGAAACACTATGGTCCGGCGGTCCCTATGATCCCAATAATTTAAACGGCCCGCAAATATTGGCAAAAGTAAGAAAGCTGGTCCTTGAAAAGGATTACGTCAGGGCGGGTGAAGAAGCGATGCAATTAAACAGTACCCCCATCAATGTACAGCACTATCAACCCATGGGCATACTTAATGTTTCTTTTAACGATGATCAACGGGATACGGTTACCCATTACAAAAGAAAATTGAGCATGGATAGCGCTTTGGTAACCATTACCTACAGGGAAAACGGCGTTAACTTTAAGCGGGAGATCTTTGCCAGCTATCCTGATCAGGTCATAGTCATACATATTACAGCCGATAAGCCCGGCAGTATCAACATAAAAACGGGATTGAGCAGCTTGCAGCCTTCGGCTCAAACGACAATAATAAATGGCGACCTGGTTATGAACGGTACAAACACAGAGCTTACGGGTGGCGGGTATGCGGCCGCCCCGGTCCCGGCGGCGTTAAAATGGTCGGCCCGCTTAAAGTCAGTTGTCGATGGCGGCAGGGTGACTTACGGCAAAGAAGAAGGGAGAACAGGCGATATTATAAAAATTGTCAATGCCAACTCGGTAACGTTGCTATTGGCAGGCGCTACCAGCTGGAAAAGCTGGAACGATGTTTCGGCGGATGAAAAAGCACGTTGTAATACGTACATCACGAAAGCCGCAACTTATAAATACTGGGAGCTGAAACAACGGCATTTAAATGATTACATGCCACTCTTTGCCGGTTGTAAACTGGATCTCGGCGGTGGTGCTGCCGGAATGTTTAGTACTACCGAGCGTATGGAAAGGCTCAGAGCCGGCGAAGCCGACCCCCTGTACATTGCTCAATATTTTCAATACGGCAGGTATTTACTATTGGCCGGCGCCCGTGAGGGAACATTGGCTTTTAATAACCACAATATGTGGCTTAATAACATGGAAGGACGATGGCAAGGCAGATGGACGCTAAATATCAATCTGCAGGAATGTTACTGGCCAGTTGAAAGCACAAACCTTGCACGACTCAACCAATCGCTGTTGTTGTTTACCGGGCAATTGGCGCAAGCGGGAAGACGCACTGCTAAAGAACTTTACAATTGCCGTGGCTGGGTGGCTCATCACGGTACAGATGTCTGGTTTAACACGGCACCGACCGATCGCAACCGCGAGGCTTCCATATGGCCGATGGGAGGTGCCTGGCTAATGCAGCAGCTTTATGACCATTATGAATATAGCCTCGATAAACAATACCTGGAAAATATTTATCCTTTATTAAAGGGCTCAGCTGAATTTTTTTTGGATTATTTGATTACCGATCCGGCGACCGGTTACCTGGTAACTTGCCCATCGACGAGTCCGGAAAATGATTTTTTAACCGATGACGGAAAAATTGGCGCGGTTACCATGGGATCAACAATGGACAATGAAATATTAAGGAATTTGTTTAGTCACACTATTGCAGCTGCGACGATATTGGGTAGTGATCATGATCTGTGTAGTGAGCTGGAGCGTGCGTACAAAAGATTACCACCGCTGAAAATTGGAAAATTCGGGCAGTTGCAGGAATGGATGGAGGATGTCAAAGAAAATGATCCGGGTCATCGCCATATATCACATTTGTTTGCCTCATATCCAGATGATGCTATTACCCTACGCGAGACTCCCGAACTGGCACAGGCAGTTAGGGTTGTTCTACAACGCAGGGGAGACATCAATAGGGGTTGGTCGGGTGCATGGAAGATCAATCAGCATGCACGGTTGGAAGAGCCGGAAGCGGCTTATAAGATCCTGGTATCGATGCTTACCGATGTGAGCATACATCCTCGTGCCGAAGATAGCAGGATCACTCCCTCCTTTGAAGGCAACCAGGGCATTCAGGGCGTTACCGCCGGGATTGCCGAAATGTTGCTGCAAAGCCATTCGGGAGAAATTTCGTTATTGCCCGCCCTACCTGCTGAATGGCCAAAGGGCAGGGTTACAGGTTTAAGGGGACGTGGTAATTATACTGTCGATATACAATGGGACAAACGACAATTAAGTAACGCGACGCTTGTTTCCGGGATAACGCAAACCTGCCGTTTAAGGACCAAAAGACCGGTGAGAATATTTTTAAATGGGAGAGATGTGGCCGCCAGGCAGGTTGAAAAAAATGTTTATGTTTTTAGAGTAATCGCAGGTAAAAAGTATAGGATACGATATTCTTAATCATATGGGGCGAAATGCACTTTAATTGAATTGAACTTGTCTATAGCGATGGGTGGGCGTTCGCGTTTCGGCGGGGTGAAACGAGAACTCTACGTGTAAAAGAGAACCTATGCCGGGTTTGGAATCAAGGATTGCACGTCCATTGTTCATTTCTGCGCAGGCAAGAACATCAGTGATGCAGATGCCGTTGTTCCGCTGAGACAGATCAGGCGGCTTGCCGTTATCCCGAATGTCGAGGATGATCTTACGGCCCGCGGTATGCAAAGAGATATTGGTCTCGGTGGCGCGGGAGAATTTGGCGATATTACCTAATTGTTCCTGGATGACCCGATAGACATTCAGTTTCATTTTTTTGCTCAAGCCTCTTTCGGAAAACTTTTTTGCATCAAGGGAAATAACGATTGGCCGGGCAGTCTCGATCCGGTCTATTAGCCCTTCGATATCCGAGACCAGGGTCAGATCGCTTCCGCCAATTGTTATGATCTTTCCGGCCGCCCTTATCAACTCCGGTATGGCGCTGAAGTAGCGGGACATTTTGTTTTGATGAAACGGATGACGGCCTATGTCGGGGAGTGTAGTAGTTTCCTCAAATATCCATTCGATTTTCATACGGTTGGGTTGGATCTTTTAGGGTTTCCAGGGTTAAGGGTCTTAATGGACCAAGCGTAAATTTACTCACTGGAACGCACGATGTTTACTATTTACCAGGTATTTTATGTACAATATTATGGTTATCCCGGAAAAGATGTAAGTGTTTACATTTACCCATATTGGGCGAATCTTTGTGCAGCCCGGGAACAAGGGATAACTGGGCTTTGGGACGTGAGCCTCCCTGGAGATTGGATGCAGCAGACGGCGCGACGGCTACCTGATCGCCGCAATAGGCGTTGCGAGCTCGTTTGGGATCAACGGGGCCACCATTGTGGTAGTGATCATTTGTATCTGGCGGGTACGTTCACGAAGGACACTGAAACCGCCGAAGGGCGGCGGACTGGCACAGGAGCTAACCCCACCGGATATGCGTGCACGGATAGAGAGCGTATTCCTTATGATCATCTTCGGCTTGCAGCCGGTGGGGCCTGAAAAAGCCCACGGGCTGGGGTTTTAAGGCTGTTTTGCGGGATGGCTGTCGCCGCTGTCGAAAATGCGGGCGAAGTGGTTTTCCAGGTGACCGCGCATGCCCACCCGAAAGGCATCGGGGGTGCCATTTTCCAAAAGATCTACCAGCTGCTTATGGGAGACAAAGGTCTTCAGCAGGGATTGCTTTTTCAACAAACCGCTGTTGTGTACATAATCGAAGATCGGCAGCAGCATCTTCTGGAATTTCTTCATCGTCTCGTTACCCGTGATCTCATAGAGCTTGCTGTGGAACCGGATCTCATGCTCTATATTGAATACGTGATACTGGGTCACGGGCGGCTCATCGGCAACGATGGCATAGAGCTCTTCGATATCCTTTTTCGTAATGCGGTGATATAGCAGGTCGGCCATCCCTATCTCCAGTACCAGCCGCAACTCGAACATCTCTTTCAACGTCCCCTGGTCCAACACATGCGGATTGATGCTCTTGCTCATGATCCCGAATATGTCGGGACTGGTGATGACGGCCCCCTTTTTCTTTTTCGATTCGATCAATCCCATGGTCCGCAGCCGCAACAAGGCCTCGCGGATCACCGTCCGGCTCACCCCCAAGGTCTCCGCCAACTCGATCTCCTTGGGGATGCTGTCACCGACCCTGAGCTTTCGCTGCTTCAACAACTCTACGAGATTCGATTCCACCTTGTCGACGAGGGAGCGCGTATCGATAGCGGATAAACTGGTCTTGATGGGAGAAGGTTCCATAATTATGTATTACTTATTTTCGTAACGGGGTAAAGATAATTAAAATATAGACATCTACAATTATTGATAATCATGCAATTAAAAATTTATTTGGCGATATCGGATGGAATCTATTAATTTTATTATGTAATACATAATACATTTATCAATTTAACTGCATGAAATCGTTTCTTACCAAAATCATCCTCACCTTCCTGGCAGCCGGCTGCTGTCTGTCTGGTTGGAGCCAACCCAAGACCATCACCGGGCAGGTCCTGGGCGAAGACAACAAGCCCCTCCCCAATGTGAGCATCACCGTCAAAGGAAGGGCTACCGGCACCCAGACCAAGGCCGATGGCAGCTATACCATCGATGCCGCTCCCGGCCAGGTACTGATCTTTAGCTCGGTGGGCTATGAATCCACCGAGGTCCGTTTGGGACAAACCGCGCTTGTCCAGGTCACGTTGAAACCCGGTTCGAAAAAAATGGATGAGGTAGTAGTCGTGGGTTATGGCACCCAGGTGCGGCGCGACATCACCAGCTCGATCGGAAAACTGGACACCTCCGTTCTGCGGACGGCGCCGATCGCCAATGTCGCTACTTCGCTTCAGGGCTCGGTCGCGGGTTTGCAGGTGGTCAATGCCAGCGGTACACCGGGCGCCACACCCTCCATCTTTCTGCGCGGCGGCGCCTCCATCAACGCCCCGGCCCCACCGCTTGTCGTCGTGGACGGCATCGTCCGGCCCTCGCTCAATGACATTGCCGCCGGAGACATCGCCTCGATCGAACTCCTGCGGGATGCCGCCTCCACCGCGATCTACGGCGCGCGCGCCAACAACGGCGTCATCCTCGTAACCACCAAACAGGGCAAGGCGGGTAAAGCCCAGATCTCGTATAAATTCACCGGCGGCTATAATGTCCAACGTCAGGGCTATCAGTATATGAATGCCCATGACTATATCTATTACAACCGACTGGGGAACCTGAACTCCGGCCGCACGCTTACCCAGGTCAACGCCACCCGCGGCTATGGCCTGCTGACCGACGCCGCCGATCTCGCCTCCTTCGATATCCGCACCCTGGCCGGCAACCAAAACCTGCTTTCCCAGGGCTGGGACACGGTGGGCGACCCCATGGGCGGCGGCACCATTATTTATAAAGATCATGGCGGCGAGGTTGCTAACGCGCTCTTTCGTAATACCCATACCCAGGAACATTATGTCGACGTGGTTGCCGGAAATGACAAGGGCCGTTTCTTCACCAGCTTCGACTATTTCAACCAGGACGGCGTCATCGTAGGCTCCAGCTACCAACGCTTCAACGGCACCATGAATGGCTCCTATAAGATCAAGCCCAATCTCGAAGTCTCGTCCGGCGCCACCTTCTCGACCTCCAATGAGCTGGGCGTACCCACCACTGCCAGCGCCATAGGCGGTGAAGCCACCACCAACGAGACCAACACCATCTACCGCACCCTCGCGCTCTGGCCAACCTTCAACCCATGGCTCGACGCCGCCCATACCCAACCCAATCCCGGCAACTCCAACTCCGACGGCAACCCGCTCTATGACCTCAGCAAGATCAAACGCAGCAATGTCGTCAACCAGATCTCCGTCAACGGTTCGTTGAAATACGATATCATCCCGGGTCTTTACCTGCGCCTCACCGGCATGGCCTACTACAATCAAAATGTCCAGCAGAGTTTCCAGCTGGCTACGCAGAGCTATGCACAGCTCTTCTCCACCCCACCCACGTCCACGACCACCCGGCCGAGCATCGACTATAATGCCAGCACTTTTCAGCAACAATACAATGGCATCCTGAACTATACCAAGACCATCGCCGACAAGCATCATCTGAGCGTCATGGTGGGTTCCGAATATTTTGGCCAGAAGAACCAGGCCATGCAGGTGTACGGCACCAATGCCCCCACGGATTTTATCTCCACCGCGAACGCCTCGACGACTTTCGCCGCAGGTAATAACTACAGCAACGCGGCACAGTATGCGATCGTCTCGGGTTTTGGCCGGCTGACCTACGATTATGACGAACGCTATCTGCTGACGCTCGTGGGCCGTGAGGACGGCGTCTCCAACCTGGCGGCTTCGAAACGCTGGGGTTTCTTCCCCGGAATGTCCGCGGGCTGGAACATCCACAATGAAAAGTTCTACCAAAACAGCCGGTTGTCGAATTATGTGTCTACTGTGAAACCCCGCATCAGCTATGGCGTCAACGGCAATGCCTCGCTGAGCACCATCTCGCAATACCAGGTACAAGGAGTATTCGGTGCCCAGACCAACTACGACGGCCAGGGGGGCTATCTCAACACCGCGCCTGTGAACTCCGGCCTCAAATGGGAACAAAGCGCCACCCTCGACTATGGCGCGGACCTCGGTTTCCTGAACAACCGGATCACCGTGATGGGCGACGTTTATGTCCGGAAGACCACCAACCTCCTCACTTTGCTCACTCTCCCCAGCTATGTGGGTTTTGGTTCGGTAACGACCAATCTGTCGACGTTGCAAAACAAGGGTTACGAACTTACCGTGAATGCCAATATCCTCCGGCTTCGGGGCGGCTTCAGCTGGGATATGAGTTTTAATATGAGCTTCAATCAGAACAAGGTGCTCAAGCTGCCTTTTAATGGTAACGCTCATAACCGCCAGGGTGGCATCCAGGTTTGGGACGAGAAAACGGGCAACGAGATCTGGGTCGGCGGCACCCAGGAAGGACAGCCCCTCGGCAATATCTATGCGTACAAGCAGGTCTCTATCTTCAAAGATGCCAGCGACGTCCAGAAGATCGCCGGTAACAGGGTCGACCTCGTAGCCGGTATCACGGGACCCAATCTTGCACCGGGGTCGCACGGCCAGATCACGCCCGGCGACGTCAACTGGAAAGACCTCAAAGGCAACGACACCATCGATACCCGGGACCAGGTGTATATCGGCAATATCTATCCGAAATACACAGGCGGCTTTTCCACGACCTTTGGTTATAAAAATCTATCGCTCTATTCCCGTTTCGATTACGCGCTGGGACATACGATCTATAACGACCTGGTTGCGCGGACGCTGGGTCAGTATCAGGGTACCTTTAATTTCATCGAGCGGCAAAAGAAGGCCTGGTCCCCTACCAATGAGGTCACCGATGTCCCCAAGGTGTATTATGCCGACCAGCTGTATAAGGACAACTACACCCGCAGCAATAACGCCAATCCTTACCTCAACAGCAATAACTCGCATTTCTATGAGAAGGGCAACTACCTGGCCTGCCGCGAGATCACGGTTTCTTATAATCTTCCTGCCGGCCTCCTGGCGCGGACGAAAGCGCTAAGCCAGTTCCGGGTCTATGTGAGCGCCGACAACCTCTTTTACGTCACGCGCTTCAGTGGTTTTTCGCCGGAACCGCCGGTGAACAGCAGCGGCCAGATCACCGGGGTATACCAGGGTACCTATCCTACGCCCAGAACCTACGTATTGGGCGCACAGATCTCCTTCTAAACAACAAAAATGCAACAATGAAAAATTATCTAAACGTATTTATGATCGGTATGGCCGGTGTGATCGTCCTGGGCTCCTGCCAAAAACAGCTGAACCTCTCGCCCATAAGCAATATCAGCGACGCCAACTACTGGCAGACCTCGAGCCAGTTCGACGCCTTCGTCACCGGTGTTCACACGCAATTCCGTGCCGACAATGCGAATATGCAACAGTTGGGCGAGATGCGTAGCGATATCTTCGGCACCGATCCGGGTAACCTGGGCTCCTTCACCGGCGAAGCCACGCAGGGATTGGAACGCACCTGGCTGAACACCCTCACGCTCACGGCCACCCCGGTAACCAATTTCGGCGGGTTCTATTATAATATCGTGCAGCTGAACCTGCTCATCAGCAAGCTGCATACCACCAGCGTGGTTCCTGCGGCCAACAAAAGCTATTACCTGGGGATCGCCTTTGGGATGCGGGCTTTTTATTATTACCAATTGGTCCGTTCCTGGGGCGGGGTGGTGATCCAAACGGACCCCGTGGGCTCCTTCAATATCTCCGCCCTTGCCAAACCTGCCTCCTCCGCGGATCAGGTTACCGCTTTGATCAAAACGGATATCGACAGCTCGCTTACGAATTTCGGCTCCAACTACGGCTTTTTCTCCGGTTTCGGCAAGGCCTACTGGTCGAAAGCGGCGACTGAAATGCTGGAAGCGGATGTGTACCTATGGACCAGCTATCGCGGCGGGGGCAGTGCGGATGCCACGACGGCTCTGAATGCCCTCAACGATATCCAGACCAATGTGCCCGGGTTACAACTGATAACGACGAATACTTCCGTAACGGGCGCGGTCACCGGCAGCGGTTTGCTGTCGCCTTATGCGAGTGTTTTCTCCTCCGCCAACCGGGGCAATGCGGAGATCATCTTCGCCTCGCATTACCTGTACAGCACGACGGTGAACGAGGCGACGATGGGGTTTGTGAGCCAGTCGTTTGCCCCGCAAACCGGCCTCATCGCCAATTTCTATGACTCGGTAAATAACGTCAAGTTCAACCCCAATACGACCGGCAACTGGGGCGGGCTGCTCCGGGCGCCTGTGAAGATCGCGACTTTCCGGCAGTTCAATCCGCTGGATACGCGCGCCCTGGCCTCGATCCAGCCGGCTTACAACAATTCCGGCGGGGGGTATTCTATTGCCGGCTGTTTCGTTTGTAAATACCAGGGTGAGTTCGTCGCCGGCAACCGGGCCATCGACAATGATTTTCCGATCTACCGGTATGCGGACCTTTTGTTGATGAAGGCCGAGGCTGAGATCATCCTCGGTACCGATCCCTCCGGCGAGATCAATGCCGTCCGGGCCCGGGCCTATGGCGCCAACTACAATGCCGCTACCATGGGGTATCCCCACCAGGCCATCGACGTCAATCCCAAAGAAGCGTTGCTGCAGGAGCGCCTCTATGAATTCATCTTCGAGGGGAAGCGGTGGTATGACCTGGTCAGGATGGACCCCGCGGGCTCCTATGTCTTCGAGCACACTACCGCCACGCAGGCTTATCAGCTGCTATGGCCCATCGACGTGACCGCTTTGACCAATAATCCCGACCTGGTACAAAATCCGGGTTACGCTTCACACTAATCGTTTTCACCGCCGCGGATGCCGCGGGTGGGATAGGTTTCAAACCATTTGTTACATGAAAACAGCAAAACTCGAGGGCCTGATAGCGGCCCCTTTCACTCCGATGAATGCGGATGGAAGTATTAACGTAATATTGATCCGGGAATACTATGCATTTCTGAAGCGCAACGGCATCACCGGCGCTTTCATCTGCGGTTCCACTGGCGAGGGCGCCTCCTTATCCCTGACGGAAAAAAAACGCGTAGCGGCCGCCTGGGCCGAAGCCACCCGAAACGATGGGTCGTTTAAAGTCATGCTGCTGGTTAGCGGCAACAGCCTCGCGGAAGGCAAGGAGTTGGCTTTATACGCCCGGGAGATCGGGCTTTATGCAATCTCGCTTTCCGCCCCATCCTATTTTAAGCCGGCCGATGTGGGTACACTGGCGGTTGTGTGCCGGGAAGTGGCTTCGGTTGTCGGGGATATGCCTTTTTACTATTACCATATCCCTGTGCTTACGGGTGTACCCTTCACTATGTATGAGCTGCTCGCGGCCATTGGTGATACGATCCCCAATTTCGCGGGGATCAAATACACCCATGAGGATTTCATGGATTTCATGACCTGTCTGCATTTTCGCAATGGCCGGTATGACATGCTCTGGGGTCGTGATGAGAACATGTTACCCGCGCTCGCGGTGGGAGCCCGGGGTGCGGTGGGAAGCACGTTCAATTATGCCGCCCCGCTGTATACTCACCTGATCTCGGCTTATGAGCGCGGCGACCTGGCATGCGCCCGGCAGTGGCAACAACGGTCTATCAACATGATCCGGCTGCTTGGTAAGTATGGCGGCATCGCCACCGGCAAGGCGTTTATGAAACTCATAGGTCTCGACTGCGGTGCGTTCCGGCTGCCGGTAAAAAATATGTCCGATGCTCAATTTGAACAATTTAAAAAGGATGTGTCCGCTCTTGATTTTGATGCATTCAAATCTGTGTGATCCCGCGGGTCGCGGCCCGCTGAGAACTGTGCCTGCGGAGCGGACTGTGCCTTTGTGGTCCGTAATTGCCCGGCTGCCCTTGCCGCCCGGACGCTCCACGCAACCTGGCGTGGCCGGCCCTTTTGCGGGCGTCAGTGGCGATGCCCTGATCGTTGCGGGTGGGTCGAACTTTCCGGACAAGAAGCCGTGGGAAGGCGGTCGCAAAGCATATGTGGATGAGGTGTATGTTCTCATGGCCCGGACGGATGGTGTGGGGGGCGATGGGGCGGGTGCGGA
>DASYZH010000081.1:0-18923 GCA_035946435.1 Puia sp.
GCATCGGCCGCTACGATTCGACCTTTGAAACCACGGCCTTCGCCCTGGACAGGGACGGTGCTTTCAGCGAGCCTATCGAGAGCGCCTATGGTTACCATATCCTGAAACGCATCGCCCGGAAACCCTTCCCGGCACAATGGGACGAGGCCACCCGGACCCAGCTGAAACGGCAGGTGATGAACGACCCGCGGATCGAAGTATCCCGCAAGGCCTTGCTAACGCGGATCGAACAGCAAACGGGCTTCCACCGGAGTGAATTCTCCGATCCGGACCTCTGGGCCTTTACCGATAGCGCCATGCGGAATACCGGCCTCTCGTCCTTCCGCGGCATGAACTACGCTACGACGCTGATCTCTTTCGACCGCCAGGTCTATACGCTTAAAGAATGGCTGGATTATGTGCGTTCCGTACGCGGCCAGCGCCCCGGCGGTCCCCAGGCCGATGCAGCGCTGTTCGATCGTTGGATCGAAAGGGTTGCGCAGGATTACTATCGCAATCATCTCGAAGAATATAATGCCGACTTTGCCTTTCAGCTCAAGGAATTCAAGGAAGGCAACCTGCTGTTTGAGATCATGCAACGCCGCATCTGGGATAAGGCTTCCCTCGACAGTGCCGGACTAAGGAATTATTACGAAGGCCATAAGGACAAATATTGGTGGGATGCCAGCGCGGACGCCCTGCTGTTCACCTGCAAGAACCAGGGCATTGCGGATGCGCTGAAAGCAAAGCTGATCTCGCATCCTCTGGCTTACTGGCGGGAGATGACGGACAGCGCGGCGATGTCGATCCAGGCGGATTCAGGCCGGTACGAGCTTGCGCAGATCCCCAATCCCACCAAAACGGAACTGAACCCCATGGTGTACACGCCTTTTTCTACCAATGGGGTGGACCAGAGCGTGAGTTTCGCCTATATCCTCGACGTCTATCATAGCAGGGCCCCCCGCAATTTTCATGATGCCCGCGGTTTTGTGATCAACGATTATCAAAACTGGATGGAAGACCAGTGGATCACCGAGCTCAAAAAGAAATACCCGGTGAGGGTCGACGAGAAAGTGTTTAAAACGTTGCTTTAACCACCGTTTCGATCACCTTGGGCTTGCCAAGCGTATAATAGTGTAGCACGGGCACCCCAGCCTGCTTGAGCTCGCGGCTCTGCTGGATCAACCATTCGGTCCCTACCTGCTCCACCTCTGCATCGGTCTTGCAGTCCAGGATGGCTTTAGACAGATCCGTAGGAAGATCGACATGGAAGACCTTCGGCAACATGCTGAGCTGCTTTCTGCTCGTGATGGGTTTCAGCCCCGGGATAACGGGGATATCGATACCCTGCTCGCGAAGGACCTTGACGAAATCGAAATATTTCTGGTTGTCGAAGAACATTTGCGTAGTGATATATTCCGCACCGGCAGCGACCTTGGCCTTCAGATACATCAGATCGGTCTCGAGGTTCGGGGCTTCGAAATGCTTTTCGGGGTAGCCGGCGACGCCGATACAAAAATTGGTCTTCCCGCCATTCTTGATGTCTTCCTCGAGGTAGATGCCCTGGTTGAGACAGGCGACCTGTTTCAGCAGATCGAGGGCATATCGGTGTCCATCCGGCTCCGGCTCGAAAGAGCTTTCATTCTTGGCGGCATCGCCCCGCAGGACCAGCACATTGTCGATACCCAGGAAATGCAGATCGATCAACGCATCTTCCGTCTCACGTTTGGCGAATCCGCCGCAGATAAGATGCGGAACGGCATCGATTTTATAATGGTTCATGATCGCGGCGCAAATACCTACCGTGCCCGGACGTTTCCGGACCTCCACCTTTTCGAACGTCCCATCGGCCTTTTTCTTGAACATCGTCTCGCTGCGATGATAAGTCACATTGATGAACGCGGGACCGAACTGCATCAACGGATCGAGGTGTTCATATATCGAGCTGATGGTCTTACCTTTAAGCGGGGGCAGGATCTCGAACGAAACCAATGTGCCCGTTGCTGTGTTGATATGATCTATTACCTTCATAACTACTTTAATGACTGGCCTTCGGCCGACGGACCTTCAGTCCGTCGATTGGCCTTCGGCCAACGGACCTTCGGCCCGTTTTGGCCCGCAAATTTAGTTAATACTCTTAAAACACCTATAAATTTAAAGCAGGGAGCTTGCAGCTTCACTTTCGGGACTTATTTTTGCGGGCAAAAGAAATAAACTTGAGCCTGACCATTCATTCCCAAGACCTTGTAAAAACTTACCACAACCGGACCGTGGTGAACCACGTCTCCATAAAGCTGGAACAAGGTGAGATCGTAGGTTTGCTGGGCCCCAACGGTGCCGGTAAGACTACGACCTTTTACATGGTCGTGGGCCTGATCAAGCCGGATGCCGGCGATGTTTTCCTGGATGATGTCAACATCACCCGTCAGCCCATGTACAAACGGGCGCAGATGGGGATTGGCTACCTGCCGCAAGAAGCGTCCGTTTTCCGGAAATTAAGCGTGGAAGACAATATCCGGGCGGTACTGGAGATGACCAAGCTCACCAAGGCCGAGCAAAAGGATAAGTTGGAGGCCCTGCTGGACGAATTCCACCTGCATCACGTCCGCAAGAACAACGGCGACTCCCTGAGTGGCGGCGAACGCCGGCGCACCGAGATCGCCCGTGCCCTGGCCGTCGACCCCAAGTTCATTTTACTCGACGAACCTTTTGCCGGCGTCGACCCCATCGCCGTCGAAGATATCCAAACCGTCGTAGCACGGCTCAAATTCAGGAACATCGGCATCCTTATCACCGACCACAACGTAAACGAAACCCTCAGCATCTGCGACCGCGCCTACCTGCTTATCGACGGTAAGATCTTCAAACACGGCTCTGCCGAAGAGCTCGCTGAAGACGAACAGGTCAGACGACTCTATCTTGGCCGGAATTTTGAACTCAAAAGAAAAGACTATCTCCACGAGGAAGCCCGGCTGCAGCAGGAAAAGAAGCCCCTTGCGCAGGATCATACGGCTTCATCATAAATCCTGCTTATCAGCACTTTATCTAATGCCCTTGATCCCTGGAAGCCTGGCTGCGGCCCGTTTTGCTGCGCAGCGATTTTCTTCGCCATGTCCCGGCGATTAGTTACTTTGCCACAGATGGAGTACTGAAAACGCGGTAGCGTTTTCGTCCACGGGCGCAAGCCCGCGACCGAGGGTCGCACCGGTGGTGCGGGCCGAAGGTCTACAGACATTAGCGCTTTGCCGGAAATGCGCTAATTTTCTGGAAGCGCATTTCCGGCAGATATTTATGAAAATACTTAGCCCGGCCATATCAAGACTTGCCCGTTTCCGCATGGCGCGCATCGAACACTGGATGCAGAACCCCATAGCCGTACAGCGCGAAGTCCTACAACACCTGGTTACCTCTGCGCAATACACGGAGTTCGGGCGGAAGCATAATTTTTCCAAAACCTTCTCCATCCGCGACTTCAAACAGGCCGTGCCCATCCACGAATACGACGATCTGAAACCTTATATACAGCGCATCATGAACGGGGAACAGAATATCCTTTGGAATACCCCGATCAACTGGTTCGCCAAAAGCAGCGGCACCACCAGCGATAAAAGCAAGTTCATCCCCGTGAGCGAAGAAAGCCTCCAGGATTGTCATTACAAAGGGGCCAAGGACGTGCTGACCATGTATTATGACTTCAACCCCGAATCCGACCTGCTCACCGGAAAAGGCCTGGTCATCGGTGGCAGCCACACGATCAGCCAGATAAACGAGGAAGTTCATGTCGGCGACCTCAGCGCCGTACTGCTCCAGAACTCACCCTTCTGGGGCCACTGGATCAGAACACCCGAGCTCAGCATCGCCCTGCTCGACGAATGGGAAGACAAGATCGAACGGCTCGCGCGAAACACCATCATCGAGAACGTCACCTCCATCTCGGGTGTGCCTACCTGGACCCTCGTGCTGATCCGTCGCATCCTGGAGATCACGGGCAAGAGCACAATTGCTGATGTCTGGCCCTCGCTGGAACTGTATATCCATGGCGGCGTCGCCTTCACGCCCTACCAAGAACAATTTAAAAAGCTCATCGGCAAAGACATCTACTACCTGGATATGTACAATGCCAGCGAAGGCTTCTTTGCAGCGCAGGGTAATCCATTCGACGACGGGATGCTGCTCTTCCTGGATCATGGCATCTTCATGGAATTCATGCCGACGGAAGAATACGGCAAGGCGCAGCCCGAGACCATCGGTCTCGATGCCGTGGAGCTGGGACAGAATTATGCTTTGGTAATTAATACCAATGGCGGGCTCTGGCGCTATCTACTAGGCGACACCATACAGTTCACGTCCCGCGACCCGTTCCGCATCAAAGTAAGCGGGCGGCTGAAGCACTTTATAAACGCGTTTGGCGAAGAGGTCATCGTCGACAATACCGATAAGGCCATCGCCATCGCCTGCGAGCGGACGGGCGCCGTCGTCAACGACTATACGGCGGCACCGGTGTATTTCGGCGACCAGGGGAACGGTGCACACGAATGGCTCGTGGAATTCGAAAAAAAGCCCGAAGACCTCGACCGGTTCGTCCTCGAACTCGACAAGGCGCTCCAAAGCATCAACAGCGACTACGAAGCAAAACGCCATAAGAGCATCGCTTTGCGCATGCCCATCCTGCATGTGCTCGAAAAAGGTGTCTTCACCTCCTGGCTCAAACGAAAAGGGAAATTAGGCGGCCAGCACAAGGTCCCCCGGCTGAGCAACGATCGCAAATACATCGAAGAGATCCGGGCTATCCTGGAAGACGACCGGAGATCGTCTAGCCCGGCGCCTCCGCCTCCCGGAGCAGCAAAGCCACAATGATCAGGCTCACGAAGCAAGAGGTGTAGAAAAGGTACAGATACGGCACGTCGATAAAACTAAAGAATACGACCAGATTTATTTTCAATGCCGCCAGCGGAAGATTGACGCTTCGGTGGTGACGACGACCCAACCAGATAAAGATCAGCGGCACCGAAAAGCTCAGCGCCAGCAGCAATCCATGCAAAAGTCCAATCCGGTGTGGACCGAAAAACCACGCAAATGCGGGAGCCGAGGCAAACACATCGGGACTGTCCTTCCATACCCGGGCGGCAAAGGCGACATAGTCGCCCGGCAGCTTCGCCAGCCGTAAAAAAGTGCCCCAGCCTACGGGCAGCAGGAACAGCAATACAAAACACGATACCCCGGTGATGACGATCGTAATCAGCGACCGCCACTTTTTTTCCAGCGCCAGGTACAATAAATAGGCCGGGACCCATCCTACCAGGGCATACCGGCTGAGCATGCATAAGGAGATGGCGATGCCCGTTAGCAAGGGCCTGCCCGAAAGCAGGGCCAGGACAAGCAACACATAATAGCCGATGACGACGCCTTCCTCGGCGACGCTCACGATGCCCGGGGTATTGTCCGCAACGACCCACCAGAAAAGCAGAAATGCCATCACCCCCAGCAGGAAAGAAAGATAGGTATGCGTGTTGGGCCGATAAAAAAACAAAAAGGTGATGAATGCGAAAATCAGACCGGCGACAGCCACCCAGCGCATATCTATACCCAGAAAGATGGCCGGCACATAGGGCAGCCACATGGCCGGCAGATAGATCGGCTGGGTGCCATGCCAGATCCAGGGGATACTATCGTAGACACCGCTGTGCTGACCGGCAATGAATCGCTCGCCCATGACCTTGATGATGGGCAGCATATCGGCATTGGTGATATCGATGGGACTGTCGTCGAACCAATACTGGCACCACGACCAGGTGGCCAGGATCACCAATCCCGCGACGATCAACCGGTAATGATTCGCGGGGGTGTTCCATCCTTTCGGGTCCGGCCGGGGCAGGGTAAGGGTAGGGAACCGCAATAGCAAAAAAGATATACCGACGCCTGAAAAGAAATACAACACCGCGCAACAATGCGCCGCATGGGGAATTTTAAGGAACCACGTGGCGCTCAATGTTTCAACGGCAAAAACAGCCAGCATTGCCTTCACTAATCGATTGCTATTCATGGGCTATTTAGAAAGTACAAATAAATATCATTTTTTCAGCAACTAGCCGGGTTGTTTATATATTTGAACGGAATTTTGATGAAATAATACGGAATTTTGGCAAATGAAGATCAAAAGCTTACAGTTAAAGAACTTTAAACGGTTTACCGACCTGACGTTGAAGGATATTCCCGACAACGCCAAATTGGTGCTTTTGATCGGGAGCAATGGGAGCGGGAAGTCGTCGGTTTTTGATGCTTTTGCTTACCTGGCGAACCAAAATAAAAAAGCTGCTCCTGTCAATGTGCTTGCGGCTGCCTACGACGTTGGCTATAGGAAGGATCCGCCCCATCCTGAAGAGATAATTCTTGAGACGGAATATGGACAGGAGGGGTTGATAGGAGGGGCTTTTGTCCGTAGCAATAAAATTGAAGCTACGAGCTTTTATGGCAGAACAAGCTTCAGACAGATACCCCGGTTAACAAGAAGATCATTAGGGACAAATTTCAATATTATATCAGATAACGACAGGCCTCCGAGTTTTATTGATCGGGACGAGCGTTTCGAAAATGATTTGGAACATATTTATGGGCGATTATTAAGGGAATATTTTACTAATAATGATCGTTCAAAGATTACAAAAGAGGTTATCGATCCTATTAATTCATCTTTCGAAAGAATATTCGGAAATTCAAACGGAACAAGGCTCCGGCTTAAAGAGGTAATACCGCCTTTAGAAGGGAATATCGCCCAAATAAATTTTCAAAAGGGCAACTCAACCTTTCATTACAATTACTTAAGCGCAGGAGAGAAAGAGGTATTTAATATTTTAATCAATCTTATAGCAAGGCGCGAATATTATACGGATACCATTTTCTTTTATGACGAGATTGACCTTCACCTCAATACCAGGCTTCAATACAATTTCTTGAAAGAATTGGTCGAATTTTGGATACCTCAAAATTGTCAATTCTGGACGGCTTCGCACTCCTTAGGCTTCATACAATACGCTAAAGACAGCGAACAAGCGGTAATATTTGACCTGGATGACTATGACTTCGATGAAATCAAAGTTCTTGTCCCACAGGCAAAAGACAGTTCGGATATCTATGAAATCGCAGTGAGCAGGGAAATCCTGCCTTCTTTATTCAAAGATTACACTGTCTATTTTGTAGAGAACAAAGACAGGAATTATTATAGCTCGCTAAATATCCCTCACGTTCTATTTGTTCAGGCCAATAACAAGAAAGCCGTTTATCATAAGGTAAAAAACGGGGAGTTTCACGGGATAATCGACAGAGATTTTCTTACCGACGGTGATATCAAAGAAGTAGAAAAGCAATATCTCAAACTCAAAAGATTGCGACTTTACTCCATCGAAAATTATCTATACCATCCGGACAATCTCGAGGAATATTATTCAACTCGGAAAGAACCTTATAGCAAGCAGGAGTATAAGTCAACTATTGCTATGGAAAAGGAAGCGGTTTTCGGCGAAATACGAAGAAAACTTGCTTTGGTCCGAATGACCTATCCATTTTTCGAAGAACCTGAATTCAGTAGCAAAGCCAATCAAAAACGTTTCAGGAACGAGTCAGAGAATCTCGCTCAAGTAGAGGAACTCGAAAAATATTTGAGCAGTTCCGAGTTCGACGTTTTCTACAAGGTCTTTCCTATGAAAGATTACGCGACTCAACTCAAAGAAAGACAAAACATTAACAAATCGGATCTATCAAAAACGAACTGGTTTAAAAAACAAATAGAAGCCTTGTTAAAATGACAAACATGAAGTTACTTGAAGGAAAGGTGGTCATCGTCACCGGCGCCAGCCGCGGCATCGGCGAAGCTGTTGCCCTGAAACTTGCCGAGCACGGCGCGCACGTGGCCTTTTCATACCTGAGCAGCGAAGAAAAAGCGAAAGCACTGGAAGCAAAGCTGATAGCAATGGGCGTCAAGGCCAAGGCATACAAAAGTAATGCCGCGGTTTTTGCGGATTGTGAAGCCATGGTCAACGATGTGATAAAAGAGTTCGGCAATGTGGATGTCTGCGTCAACAACGCCGGCATCTCCAAGGATAATCTTCTCCTGCGTCTTACCCCCGAGCAATGGGACGATGTGATCAATACCAATCTTACCAGCATATTCAATATGACCAAGCAGGTCATCAAGCCTATGATGAAAGCCAAAAAAGGTTCCATCGTCAACATGAGCTCCATCGTCGGCGTGAGCGGCAACGCCGGACAGGCCAGCTATGCGGCCTCCAAAGCCGGCATCCTCGGCTTTACCATGTCGGTAGCAAAGGAGCTCGGTAGCCGCAATATCCGCTGCAATGCCATCGCTCCCGGCTTTGTCGAAACGGATATGACCCATTATCTCAAAGATGGCGACGGCGCAAAGAAATTCCTGGAAGGCATCCCCCTGGGCCGTTTTGGCCGCGCCGAAGAGATCGCAAATACTACACTTTTCCTGGCCAGCGATCTCAGCAGCTATGTCACAGGACAGGTGATCACCGTCGATGGCGGTTTAAATATTTAGATTACATATTATGCAACCAATAGAGAAACTATTACTGGATAACAAAGCCTGGGCGGGTGACTTGAAAGCCGATGACCCGGGCTATTTCGAACGGCTGGCGAAACTGCAGACACCGGAATTCCTGTGGATCGGCTGTAGCGATAGCCGCGTTCCCGCGGACCGGATCACCGGCACCATGCCCGGAGAGATCTTTGTCCATCGCAATATCGCCAATCTCGTCATCCATACCGACGTGAACCTGCTCAGCGTGCTCGACTTCGCGGTGAACCAGCTCAAAGTCAATCACGTGATCGTCTGCGGTCACTATGGCTGCGGCGGCGTCAAGGCCGCGATGACCAATCATGACTACAAGTACGTGTTGAATATGTGGCTGCGGATGATCAAGGACGTCTACAGCATGTATAGCCAGGAGCTCGATGCCATCGAAGATCCGGAGCAACGGGCGGACCGGCTCACCGAACTCAACGTGAAAGAACAGGTGCTGCACCTCGCCAAGACCTCCATCATCCAGCGCGCCTGGAAAGAGCACCGGCGGCCGCAGCTGCACGGCTGGGTCTATGGCCTCAAGGATGGGCTGATCAAGCCGGTGTTCGATATGGAAGCCAACCAAAGCGCCATCGATCCGATCTACCAGTACGACGATCTTTAATGTCGCGGCCTCCCGCGTGCGTAATGTCGCGGCCTCCCGCATGAGCGATGGGGCCCGAGGCCTTATTTCTTTTTGAATTTTTGAATCGCGGCCTTCGTAAAGGGACTCAGCACCAGCCGCCCGCTCATCGCCGCACGTTCCAGCAGCAGATGATCCCAATGCTCGGTGCCCTTCCACAGGCATTGCTTTAACTGCATCATGGCCTCCGGGCTGGAATGCGTCAGCTGATTTGCCAGACGGCTGATCGACTCGTCCATGCCCGTGACATGGCTGTGCAGCTCGGCATATAATCCCCTTCTCCTGGCCCACTCGGCATCCCGCCACATCGTGGCGTCGATCGCCAGACTGCTGAAATTAGCCAGACCGATCTTCCGCTCGACCGCCGGCCCGACAACAAATGGACCGATGCCGATGGCCAGCTCGCTCAGCTTTACATCCGCACCCTCCGCGGCAATGGCGTAATCCGCAGCCGCGGCAATGCCTACCCCGCCACCTACGCACCGCCCCTGGATGCGCACGATGATCATCTTGGGGCATTTCCGCATTTCGTTGATAAGATTTGCAAAACCGCTGAAGAACTGTAACCCCTGTTCCGCCGTCTCGATAGCCATCAGCTCTTCGAATGAAGCCCCCGCGCAAAATGCGCGGTCGCCCGCACTCCGAAGGACGATCACATGACTGTCGTGATCATGACCGGCGCTGTGGATCTCATGCGTAAGCGCTTCCAGCAATGGACCAGGAAGAGAATTGCTTTGAGGATGATGGAACTCGACCGTCATTACGCCATTGTGACGTTCGGCGTTTACATAGCCGTCCTTGATTTCTCGGAGCATAGCAATTTATTGTTTTAGGTTCTGCGCTAATGTCTGTCCTATCGGACGGGCCGCCTCCGGCGGCCTTGCTCATGTCAGGATCTCCGTTGTACCATCGTAAGAATGGTGGCTATTGCCACGCTTTCTCCCGTTTCATCATAAACGTCCACATACCATTTTACGATGCCCCTCGGCAGATCTTTTTCTTCTTTTTTTTCCTGGGCGATCTTTTCCTTGCAGGTCAGCCTGACGCCGATGGTGCTGCCGGCATACACGGGTTTGAGAAACCGGCATTCCTCCAACCCATAGTTCAACATCACCGGCCCCTTGCCGGGATCGACAAAAAGACCGGCAGCCGCGCTGAGGATAAAGTACCCGTGGGCAACCGGCTTGTCAAAAAGTGTATCGGTGAGCGATGTATGATCCGTATGTGCATAAAAGTGATCCCAGCTCACATTTGCAAAATTTACGATATCCGCTTCCGTGATAGTGCGTTTATGGGTGATAACCGTATCGCCTATGTGCAGTTCTTCAAAATATTTCCGGAAAGGATGTTTTTCCTCGATCGTCTGGCGGGCTTGCGGCTGATAAACATGCGTCAGCCCGGTGATCATCGAAGGAGAACCCTGCACCGCCACCCGCTGCATATAGTGCTTTACCCCGCGGATGCCACCCATCTCCTCCCCGCCGCCGGCACGTCCCGGGCCGCCATGTATCAGTAACGGCAACGGGCTGCCATGCCCGGTGCTTTCTTTCGCACATTCGCGGTCGAGGATCAGGATGCGTCCATGATGGGTCGCAGCGCCCAGGACATACTCCCGGGCAATACGGGCATCCGCCGTTACGATGGAGCTGCAAAGCGACCCCTTACCCTTCTTCGATAACGCGATCGCCGCCTCCATATCCCGGTAGGGCATCAGCGTACTCACGGGACCAAAGGCTTCGATCGAATGCGGCTCCTCGCTCTCGAAAGGCCGTTCGTTCAACAGCAACAGCGGGCTCAGAAAGGCGCCCTTATCGGCATCACCCTCGAGCAGCTTCACGCTGTCGAGTGCGCCATAGATCAGCTGTGAAGAAGCCAGCAGCTTCGTCACCTGCGCCCGGACCTCCACCCGCTGCGTCTGTCCCGCCAGCGGTCCCATCCGCACCTTCTCGTTTTCCGGGTTGCCGATGGTCGTCTGCGCGATCGCCTGGATCAGGGCCTTCTGTGCCTCCCCGAGCCGGTTTTCGGGGACGAAGATGCGCCGGACCGCAGTACATTTCTGCCCGGCCTTCACCGTGATCTCCTTCCGCAGCTCCCTGACAAAAAGGTCCCACTCCGGCATCCCGGGCACGACATCCATCCCCAGTACCAGGCAATTGAGAGAATCGGCCTCCATATTGAACGGGACGCTCTCCCGCAGGATCGTTGGATGCGACTTGAGCTGAAGACCCGTGCTCGCCGATCCCGTGAACGTGACGACATCCTGGGACACGACATGATCCAGCAGATCGCCGGCGCTCCCGCAGATCAGCTGCAGGGCGCCATCGGGCAGAATGCCCGACGCCGCGATCTCGCGGACGACCGCCTCCGTAAGAAAACACGTCACCGTAGCCGGCTTGACCACGGCCGGTACCCCGGCCAGCAAATTGACGGCGATCTTCTCCAACATTCCCCACACGGGAAAATTGAAAGCATTGATATGGATGGCTACGCCTTCTTTTGGCACCAGCACATGCTGCCCCATGAATGTGCCACCCTTACCCAACGGCATCCCTTCACCGTCAAGGCAAAATGGCTCGTCAGGGAATTTACGCCGGAGCGAGGCATAGGAGAACAGGTTCCCGATACCCCCCTCCAGGTCTATCCAGCTGTCGGCACGAGTGGCGCCCGTGAGATAGCTTATCCGGTAAAATTTTTCGAGATGTTCCCTCAGATGTATCGCCAGGGCCCGCAGCATCCGGCCCCGCTCGTGAAAGCTCATCCGGCGCAGCGCGGGATTGCCCTTCCGGCGGGCATAGTCCAGTATGGCGCCGAAATCCAGTCCTTTGGTGCTGGCCTGCGTGATCGGCTCACCGTTGAACGCATTGAACAAAGTCTGTCCTTCCCCATCGCCGGTAATCCAGGTACCGGTAATATAGTTTCCAAGCTTCGGCATCATAGTACAATCGTTTGTGCCACACTAAGGTAACGATTTTTCATCGTCTCATCGGACCGTCGGCGGCTCGTCAATCCGGGCGCGCCCGTGTCACTCTGGCAGGCAAATAAAACTGGTCGGTATTTTGCCCCGTTTTCGGCATGGAAGCTATACACACTTTGATCAACTATGCTCCCCGTCACGACGAAGAATTACTCGATGCCTACTCCCGGACCATCACAGGTGTTGTCGGCCAGGTGGCGGAAGCAGTCGTACATATACAGGTTCAAAAACCGGTGGAGGACCGCCGGTTGCCGGAAGGACGCAGGCCGGATGGGAGACCTGGTCAGCGGGGCGGAGGCCGGCCTGGCGCCCAGGAAAGGGGGGGCGCTGGCGGTCCTGCGGAAAGGGAACCTCAGCTGGCGCCGGCCTCCGGCTCCGGCTTTATCATCTCTACCGATGGGTTCGTGGTCACCAATAATCACGTGATCGAGAACGCCAGGGATATTCGCGTCTCGCTCGCCGATGGCCGCACTGTGAACGCGGAACTCAAAGGGGCCGACCCATCCACGGATATCGCCGTGCTCAAGATCGACGAATCGGGATTGAAAGCACTCTCTTTCGCCGATTCCGAGACCCTGCAGCCGGGACAGATCGCCATCGCGATCGGCAATCCCCTGGGTCTGCAGCATACGGTCACGGCCGGCGTGGTCAGCGCCCTGGGCCGCACCCTCAGGGCAAGCAACGGCCGCCTGATCGACGATATCATCCAGACCGATGCCTCTTTAAATCCCGGTAATTCCGGCGGCCCGCTGGTGAATTCGCTGGGTCAGGTGATCGGCGTCAATACCGCCACGATCCTCAGCGCTCAAGGACTTTGCTTTGCCGTTTCTTCGAACCTGGCTGCTTTTGTGGCGGGGAAGCTCATCATGGAAGGAAGGGTCAAACGGGCCTATCTGGGCATCGCAGGCCAGCTGGTGAACCTCACCGGAAGGATGATCGCCGCTAACCGGCTGGAAAAACACACGGGTGTTTATGTCTATGAAGTGGTACCGGACCAGCCGGCCCACAATAACGCGATCCACACCGGCGATATCATCGTATCTTTCAACGGACGGCCGGTAGGCACTGTGGATGAATTGCACAAACAGCTGAATGCCGATGTCATCGGCCGGAGCATGCCGCTGGAAGTGCTGCGGAATGGCCGCAAGACCGCTTTGACGGTGATCCCGGGGGAGATGAGATAGAGGCT
Organism: Puia sp.; assembly: GCA_035946435.1. Taxonomy (GTDB): domain Bacteria; phylum Bacteroidota; class Bacteroidia; order Chitinophagales; family Chitinophagaceae; genus Puia. The sequence goes on from DASYZH010000081.1 coordinate 13,367, forward strand.
TTCGGGGACTGTTAGGCCCTATCGCGCTGATCGATCTCCCTGCTGAGGGAGTTGAAGATCTCGTCGACATCCCCTTCACCGGGAATGTCAACCACTTTGTCGTATTTTTTGTAGTATTCCGCGACGGCGGCAGTCTTCTTTTGGTATTCTGCGTATCGCGTACGGATCTTGGGCTCGTCCGTATCGTCGGAACGACCCGAAGTGAGTCCGCGCTTAAGCAAACGCTTGACGAGCTCTTCTTCCTGGACTTGCAAGGCCAGCACAACGGCGATGGATGTGCCTTTTTGGGCAAGTAGTTTATCCAGGGCCTCGGCCTGGGCGGTTGTACGGGGGAAGCCATCAAAAAGAAAACCGTGCGCCTGGGGATTATTATCGAGCGCGGAGCTGATCATTTCAATGACCACCTCGTCTGGAACGAGATGCCCCTTGTCCATATAGCTCTGAGCAGCCAAACCCAGCGGGGTCTGATTCGCGATCTCGTTGCGAAGGATGTCGCCGGTGCTAAGATGCTTGAGGCCATATTTCGCGATCAGTCGCTCGCTCTGGGTCCCCTTGCCGCTGCCGGGAGGGCCGAATAAAATTAAATTGAACATAATACGTACTTACTTACCCTTGTGAGTGGACAAATATAAATCACACACTTTAAAAATCCTTTAACATTTTTCGCTATGGACCCAAAAAACGAAAAGAATCCCGTGTATTCGCATACCGACGGCTCGGCCGCGGATCTCACCAATGAACAATGGAAACAGATCCTGCCAAAGAATGTATATGAGATCGCCCGCAATAAGGGCACGGAGCGCCCCGGGAGCAGTCCTTTTGAAGATTCCAAAGAGATCGGAACCTATTACTGCGCAGTCTGCGGCAACCCACTGTTCCGTAGCGACACCAAATTCGAAAGCGGCTGCGGCTGGCCAAGCTTCTTCGAGCCCATTAACAAAGGGAGCCTGATCTACGCCGCCGATCATTCCCATGGAATGGATCGGACCGAGGTCATGTGCGGCCGCTGTAAATCACACCTCGGGCATGTCTTTGACGATGGACCGGCCCCTACGGGACTACGCTATTGCATCAACGGGGTGGTGTTGGACTTTGAGAAATAACCTTTTTACGCTATTTTTGCACCCCGAACCACCTCCGGGTGGTTCAAAAGCCAACTTAGCTCAGCTGGTAGAGCATTTCATTCGTAATGAAAGGGTCGTCGGTTCGATTCCGATAGTTGGCTCATGCTTTCACACCTTGCCGAAACCCTCATCGGATCAGAGATCGTGAAACTTGGCGGCGAGATCCGCGAAAAGATCCGGAAAGGGGAAAAGATCTACAACTTCACCGTAGGCGACTTCGATCCTGCCATCTTCCCCATTCCCAAAGAGCTGGAAGACCTCATTGTAGATGCCTACCGCAAGCACTTTACCAACTACCCTGCGGCGGAAGGAAACCTCGACTTACGGGAATCCATTTCTTCCTTCCTGAAAGAGAGGGAGGGGCTGGAATATAAGACTAACGAGATCCTCGTAGCCAGCGGCGGCCGCCCCCTGATCTATTCGCTTTTCCGCACCCTCATCGACAAAGGCGATAAGGTCATCTATGCGGTGCCTTCCTGGAACAACAATCACTATACGCATCTCAACCAGGGTGAACATATTGTCGTCGAAGCCACGGCGGAAAACAACTTCATGCCGACTGCGGATGTGCTGCGCCCGCACATCGCTTCCGCTACCCTGCTGTGTCTTTGTTCGCCGCAAAACCCCACCGGGACCACCATCAGCGAAAAAGACCTCTCGGCTATCTGCACCCTGATCCTCGAAGAAAACAAACGGCGCAAACCAGAAGACAAGAAATTGTACCTGCTCTACGACCAGATGTACTGGCAGCTGACCTACGGTGCCATCAAACACTATAACCCCGTTTCGCTCCACCCCGCTATGCGGGAATACACCATTTTTATCGATGCCATCAGCAAGGCCTTTGCCGCCACGGGCGTACGTGTCGGCTGGTCCTTTGGTCCGGCGGAGATCATCGACAAAATGAAGGCTATTATGACCCACATAGGGTCCTGGGCGCCTATGGCAGAACAAAAGGCCACGGCTGCTTACCTGGTCCGGAAGGAGCAAATAGATACTTATCTTTCCGGCTTCCGGGCCGCCGTTTCGCAGCGGCTGCATCGCATCCACGACGGATTCGCCAACCTCAGAAAGGACGGATTCTGCGTCGACGTGCTGACGCCGGAAGCAGCGATCTATCTCACCATTAAGATCGACCTCAAAGGTAAAAGAACAGCAGATGGGCGGACACTGAAAGACCAATCGGACGTCACTTCTTATTTGCTCGACGTAGCATCTCTGGCCGTGGTACCGTTTTCGGCCTTCGGCGCGTCAAAGACCTCACCCTGGTACCGGCTTAGCGTAGGGACCTGCCGGTTAGAAGACATTCCTGAAATGTTGGGAAAATTGCGGGCCGCGATGGAAAAACTGAGTTAGCGGGCTGCGGGCGGAGTTTTAAAATGGTGCCGGCGGAAATTTAAAATGTTGCCGGCGGGGGCCGGCGCAGATAACAATTAGTTCTTATTGCAGATAAAAAAGAAAGGCTTTAATTCGCGTAGCCGAACGATGCGCTGAATATGATCACGCTTGTGCAGGGTCTTGTGCCTGTTTACATCAAATACCTCGTGGGCAGTACAAAAAGTTTCGATGGTCTCGAAATGGAACAACAGGTCATTGAGCTGTTCCAACTCCCGCTCCATTGATTTTTCATTCATGTGTTCATCTTTCACAAGAACAAGCAAATCCCTGTTACAAGCTTTCATTTCTATTAGATTTTAATAACCAGACATACCTTTGTTTAAACCGCAACCGCATTTCTTACTGCTGCCACCAATTCCATGCGAACCGCTACAGCTCACCATCACAATGCTACTAAATATTGCCAAGAGAATCAATACTGTTTTCGTGGTTTTCATGATCTTTAATCCTTCTAATTTAACTATTTTGTACGTAAAATAGTATCTACAGGTGCCGGCGTCTGCAAAAATTAACAGAAACCCTTATGGTGACCCCAGGGTCCTGGTCGCCCCGCTTGATTGGGGGCTGGGTCACGCAACAAGATGTATCCCAATAATTAAAGAATTATTAAATCAAAGATGTAAGGTGATCGTCGCTTGTACGGGCGGCCAAAAGGCGCTTTTACGGGAGGAATTTCCATCTTTAACGTTCATAGAATTACGGGGCTACGAGATCAGGTATGACAAAAACCGTGCCCTTACGATCCTGCGTTTGATGCGCGCAATTCCGAAAATCTTGATTCGGATCAAGCGGGAAAAGGCCTGGCTGGGGCATTTCGTCGTCCTCGAAGGGCTCGACCTCGTGATTTCGGACAACCGCTATGGCCTCACCACACCCGGCATTCCCTGCATCTTCATCACCCACCAGCTGCTGATCAAAACTCCTTTTGGGTTGTGGGCCGACCGCCTCCTTCAAACGTTGAACTACCGGGCCATCCGCCATTTCTCCCGGTGCTGGATACCCGATGTTGCCACCGGTGGTCTCGCGGGCGATCTCTCGCATCCGTGGCGTATGCCATCCATCCCCACCCGCTATATCGGCTGGCTCTCGCGTTTTGGCTCACCCGAACCCGGCGACGGTCCCGGCAGCCCAGCAGGCGGCATTGACCCAGGCATCGCACAAGCACCCCGCGACCGCAATCCGGACCTCGCGCCAGCACCCCGCGGCGGCGGCTCACCCGAATCCCGCGACGGCGGCGACTCAGCCACACCCGGCGATCGCAGTCTTGCCGGTGCCCCTCTCTTGCTCGCCCTCCTATCCGGCCCCGAGCCCGGGCGAAGCCTCCTCGAAAAAGATATCCTCCGCCAGGCCCTGTCCCTGGCCGGCAAGTCCCCGCTATGTCGCCTGGTGATCGTGCGCGGTCTGCCGGGAAGTACGGAACCGCCGTCGGCTCAATGGGCCCCAGCGGCTTCGCGGGGCTCATCCGCCATACCAGCCTCGCCGGATCAGTCGCTTCCCCCCTGGCTCACCATCCACAACCACCTCCCGGCAAAGGCCCTGGAGCCCCTGCTGCGCGCCGCCAGCCTTGTCCTGGCACGTCCCGGCTACAGTACCGTTATGGACCTCGAACGCCTTGGAAAACGCGCCCTTTTCATCCCCACACCCGGTCAAACCGAACAGGAATACCTTGGCCCCTATCTCGCCGCAAAAGGCTGGGCAGCCTGCGTCGACCAACGTGCTTTTTCGCTGGCCAAAGCCCTCGAAATGGCGGTCACTGCGGGTAGCACCCGGGAACGCCAAGCCGAAGACCCCAGCGTGCTGGCTGCGGAAATAAAAGATGTTTTGGATCAATCATGCCCACCGGCCTTGGGATAATCAAAAAACCAGAATTTCGCCCCACCGGAAAGAAAATCCTTCCAGTGCTCCACCTCATTCCTCACCGCGAAAATGGCGCAGGTAGGCATATTGTCAAGCCGGACGTCGCTAAGCGCATTGGCAAAAGCCGTAATGCCCGGATTATGTGAAAAGAGGGCTACGGAGTCATCTGCGTCATCCAACGCGGCGACAACTTCCTTGAATATAGGGATATCGGCATGATACAAGTCGGGAACCTGGCGGATCTCCCTATCCTTCCGGCCATACGCATGAGCAAAATGCTCCGCCGTCGCCCGGGCCCGCCTGGCCGGACTGGAAACAAAACGGTCGATGACAACACCCGCTTTGACCAGGCGATGGGCCATCGCGGGAGCATCCCGTTTTCCCCGGTCATTGAGCGGGCGGTCGATATCGCTGATATCGGCACTGTCCCAGCTGCTTTTGGCGTGCCTGACAACCAACAAGGTCTTCATATGCATAAGGGAAATGCGCCATTGAGAAATTTAGCGCATTTCCCTTAAGACGCCAATTTCTGGCCTTCGGCCGATGAGCCTCCGGCTCATATGTCAAAGGCCTGGCTATTGATAAAATTTATCAGCGAGACCGTATTCTTGAGCTTCAGCTTTTTTAGAATGTTATGCCGGTGCACTTCCACCGTCTTGAGCGAAATATTCAAGTCCGACGCGATCTCCTTGGAAGACAAACCCTCCTTCAATGCCCGCACGATCTGCATCTCCCGGTCGGACAGGTTATTGATATCCGGATTCGCCTGGTCCTGATTGAGCAGCTGGTCGGAAAGGATATTCTTTACTTCCTGACAGATATAGACGCGATTATTGCTGACCTCAGCAATAGCTTCCAGCATTTCTTGCCGGGGGGAGTTCTTTGTCACATAGCCCTTTGCGCCAAGCCTGAGCATCTTCTTGGCATAAGCAGGCTGAGAATGCATGGAAACACCGATGATCTTTGAACCGGGGGAGTACTTGCGGATCATCTTGAGGACGTCGAATCCGCTCATGGGCGCCATATTGATGTCTAGCAGCACCACGTCGGGACGCTTGTCCCGGGCAAGCTCGATGGCCCGCTCGCCATCGCCGCACTCTGCTACAACATCAAAATTTTCATTCTTCCCCAATAAAAAACTCCATGTCTCGCGAATCAACGTGTGGTCATCAACGATC